>CALCDB010000175.1 GCA_937901395.1 uncultured Verrucomicrobiota bacterium | reverse complement strand
AGAAATCAACTTATTTAATTATCGAATATAAGAATTGATATCTACGATTACTATTACAAGTCTTATTGGGCGCAAGACTGCGTTTCAATGGCAATGACAAGAATCAGTATGCTTGATATTAAGAACCGTGATTACGAAAATGCAATAAAACACGCCGATGAGGGGAGCGACATTGAGCTTTCTCTATCAAAAACATCTGGCAAAATTGGATAGCACAGATTTCATACGCGAACAGGGGAGCCGGTGACGATCTATCCCGGGTGCCATACGGATCAGAATTACAGCGGAGTGTCGTTGTCGGCAACGGGAGAGATATTCCTGCCGGGACAGTTCGGGGATAGTGATTATCTCAACGCCTATTTGCGGTATGGCAAGACGGCGGGCAATCGCGATACCACCGACGCGCAATTATGGTTCATCAGGTGCGTGCAGGAATTGGGGGAGAAGGGCGCGAAGATAAGGCCGACTTGCGAATCCATCGTCGATAATTATATCAAGGGGACGCCAAATGGCATCAAGATGGATGAGGAGTCGGGGTTGATTTGGTCGCCTTCGCATTTCACATGGATGGATACCAATTATCCCGCGTGCACACCGCGAGTAGGTTATCCGATTGAAATACAGGCGCTTTGGATTTCGGCGCTTCGCTTCTTGGGGCGTGATGAGCTCGCGGAGAAGGCGCTTAGTTCGGTTACGCAACTATTCAAGATAAAGCCGCTTGATCACGGCAAGGGAATGCCGGCCGCGACGATGCGAGGGTATTATGATTGTCTTTCGGCGCCGAACGGCGAGAGCGCCTTCAGGGCGGTTCCAGAAGACACGATTCGTCCAAACCAGTTGTTCTTGATTACGCTTGGCATCTTAAAGGATAAATCCATCTTAGAGGCGACAGAAGAGTTGCTGATTCCCGGTGGGATTAGGTCGCTCAGTTCCGGGAATCCGCTTTATTGCGGGGTGTATACAGGAGATGAAAATACTTCGCGCAAGTTGGCGTATCACAATGGGACGGCGTGGGCTTGGCAATTTCCACTATATGCGGAGGCGTTGGTGGAAATGGGAGTATGTTCAAAGGCGGCTGCATTGCAATTACTCGCGGGGGCGGTGGAAAACATCAATTCGGGTTGCATAGGACATATAAGCGAAGTTGCGGATGGCGATGCGCCGCATCGGCAAAAGGGATGCACGGCTCAGGCGTGGAGCGATTCTGAATTATTGAGAGTATGGTTGCGTTTAGGCGGGAAGTAATGGTATAATACAAATCAAGAGGTTCTTTGAAATGACGGCAACACGTAGACAGGCTCGAGAGTGGGCAATTCAAATTCTTACGGCAGCTGATTTAAATCCAGTTGACAAGGTTGACGAGTATATCGCACTTTGTTGGGAGCTTATCGCGCAATTAGACGAGCAAGACGGAGGGGGATACCCGATTTCGGGCAAGCTTAAGGCGTTTGCGCAGGAACGTGTTGTTGGGGTGTTGAATTCCATTTCGTCCATTGATGAAGATATCTCCAAGTTACTGGACAATTGGAATTTATATCGGCTTGGGACGATTGAGCGCGTCGTATTGCGTATGGGAATTTGGGAAATGCAAAATACCGACATTCCCAAGGCCGTAATCATTAACGAGGCAGTGGATTTGGCCAATTGGTTTTCGAGCGCAAAGACGCGGACGATTATCAACGGCGTATTAGATAAGTATGCGAAGACGCGATGATGAGCTGTACATGGAGCGAGCCGTTGAGCTCGCCATCAAGGGGATGGGGCGGACGCGCCCCAATCCACCGGTTGGTGCGGTGATCGTGAAGGCGGGGAAGATTATTGGCGAAGGGTATCATCATCGTTGTGGAGGCGCGCATGCGGAAGTTTTAGCCATACGTGATGCGATTAAGAGAGGGAATTCGCCCAAGGGAGCGGCGCTATATGTAACACTTGAGCCATGTTCACGACCGGGCAGGGTTGGCGCATGTACGCAAGCCATCATCGAATCTGGAATAAAGAAGGTATGTTTCGCTTGTTACGATCCAAATCCAAAAAACTTCGACAAGGCGAAGAAGATTCTGACCGAGCATGGCATCGAGGTAAGGTCGGGCGTTGGTCGCGAGATGGCCGATTCGATAATAAGGGGGTTTGCCAAGCACCAAACAACGGGGTTGCCATACGTGAGCGTAAAAATAGCGATGTCGCTGGACGGAAAGATTTGCGATGACTATGGCGATGCGCGTTGGATCAGCTCGAAAGAATCGCGCGAGAAGTTTGGTTTGTTGCGCGGAAGAGTAGATGCGATTATGGTTGGCGCGGAGACGATTCGCAAGGATGATCCATCGCTACTTTGTCATTATAAGCGCAATAATGATCTCATACGAGTAATCATCTCAAAGTCGAACAAGTTGCCAAAAGGCGCGCAGGTTTTCACGGATGGGGCGCCGAATCAGACGATAGTGTATCGTGATATCAAAACGGCGATGGAAGATTTGGGCAAGAGGGGCATCACGCATGTACTTTGCGAGGGCGGATTGAAGCTTGCGGTTTCGATGGCAGAGGCGGGATATGTGGATGAATGGATATCGATTGTCGCGCCGAAGATAATCGGCAAGCGGCATATTGAGGAGGCCATATCATTTCGTGGTAAGGATGAAACTGCAACTTTCCTAAAGTAAAATGTTTACGGGTTTAATTCAAAAGATTGGCATCATCAAGCGCATCTCACGAGGCGCGGGGTTGGTAGTCGAAGTTGCGTTCGAGCCGTGGGAAAAGCCGCTTGAGATTGGTGAATCGGTAGCGGTAAGCGGGGTGTGCCTGACGGTGGCGAAGTGCGATGCCAAACATTTTACGGCCAATATTCTCGCGGAGACGGAATCGCGCACCATCTTCGCGGATATATTGCCCGGAAGCAAGGTAAATCTGGAACGTGCGTTGCGAGCCGGGGAGCCATTAGGAGGGCATATCGTTCAAGGGCACGTGGATACATGCGGGATAGTAAGCGATAAGATTGACAAGGGGAGAGATTTTCAACTGCGGATCAGATGCGGTAGGGTGTTGGCGGCGCAAAGCGTGCTTAAGGGGTCGATTGCAATTAACGGAGTATCTTTGACAATCTCGACAATTGGCAATGATTGGGTGGGCGTCGATGTAATACCCACGACTGCGAAAGAGACCACGATTGGGAGTCTTAAGATTGGGGATAAGGTGAATCTTGAGGGCGATATTATTGGAAAGTACTTGGCAAAAGGCGCACAGGCGAATGAAATAACCGAAGCGAAGTTGATGGCGGCAGGATTTATTTAAGTTAAGGAGAGAACTTTATGGTTAGGCATATAATTCTATGGAAGCTCAAGTCGGATATCGCAGAGCCAAATAAAGTAAAGGCGGAGATCAAGGCGGGGCTCGAAGGGCTTAAGGGCGTAATTCCGGGATTGATTGACATCAAGGTGGTAACTGATGGCCTCGCGAGTTCAAATGTTGATTTGATGCTGGATTCATCATTCGAGAATGAAGCTGCATTGAAGAATTATGCGATTAACCCAGCGCACGTGGCGATAGCGAACGGCAAGGTGCGTCCGTTCACCGCATCTCGCGCTTGCTTTGATTTTGTCTGCTAATGGATGAAAATTAAGATGGGAGCAAAGCCGGCTGATGGTCAAATTGAGGGTTGAGAAATGACAGGCGCTTACTATTTGGAAACACGAGAGGGCTTGGTTTTGAATGTGCGAGCGCAGCCACGCTCATCGCGTGCTGGCATTGATGGCTTCATAGGCGATGCGATTAAGGTAAGGATTAAAAGCGCACCGGTTGACGGTAAGGCAAACAAGGAACTCGTTGAAACGCTTGCGGACGAATTCGGCATCGCCAAGAGCGCGGTAATATTCAAAAGCGGAGAGGCCTCAAAGACCAAACGCATATTACTTAAAGGAGTCAGTATTGATGAAGTTAATCGTCACTGCGGGACCTACGCGTGAACATCTTGATCCGGTAAGATACCTTTCCAATCCTTCGACAGGCAAGATGGGCTTTGCTATCGCGGATGTCGCAGCGCGTCGTGGACACGAGGTGGTTCTTATTGCCGGTCCAGTTTGCCTAAAGACGCCGAAGAAAGTTGCGCGCATTGATGTAGTCAGCGCGAGAGATATGTCAATGGCGGTCAAGGAAGTGGTAGCAAAGATGGGGAAAGACGCGATCTTAATCGCTACCGCCGCAGTAGCGGATTGGCGACCGGCGAGTTGCGCAAAGAGAAAGCTCAAGAAGCAGGCGATGAATGGCGTGCTTAAGTTAACGCGCAATCCAGATATCCTCAAGAGCATTAAGGGAATCACGAAAGTCGGGTTCGCGGCGGAAACGAACGAGATGATCGCAGAGGCCGCGCGAAAATGTCGCGAGAAGGCATTGAAATTCATTGTCGCCAATGATGTAACGCAGAGTGGGGCGGGATTCGGCTCAAATACGAATCAAGTTACATTGGTATTTCCAAATGGAGAATATCGTGAATTACCGATGATGAGCAAGCATCGCGTAGCATTGCAGATAATCAAGGAGTTGGAGCGATGAAGCGAGTTTTGGTTTTCAATGGGTGGGCCGCTGGGGCTGAAACCTGGGAACTTTGTTCGTTTCATCATGATTGGATATTTAATTACATAGAGCAATTGGACGCATTGCCGGAAAATACAATAGTTAATTTTGATGAAGTTATCTTAATTGGTTTTTCGATGGGAGGATCGACGGCGCTCAGGATGTTGTTGAAGTTTCCCGAAAAGGTAAAGGGGCTTATTTTGATTTCCGCTACGCCACGAATGATGGAAGACAAGGAGCGGGGATGGAAGGGGCTTTCCGAGCGACGTCTCAATGCGCTTGAATTAGGAACGAGAATGCTATTCAAGGAGGATCCATCGCCGATTTATGGCGTTGAGAATATGATGCGGGGTATTGAGTGTCTTAAAAATACCGACTTGCGGACGGAGTTACTTGCGCATCGCAATGAATGGCAAAAGTTGCGAGTATCGATTTTCCAAAGCGATAGGGATGGAATTGTTCGACCTGAGAACGCGAGATTCCTAACGCAAGTTTTTCCACACGCAACGCTTACGATGATAACTGGCAATGAACATGTATTGCCGATTAAAACGCCTGAGTTGATTGATCAAGCGGTAGAAAGGATGATAGATGAGACTTGAGAATGTCTATATGCTTTTGAGTAGACATCGCGTAGCCACTGGCGATTTAGTTATCGAGGGTGATCGAATAGTGGAAATCAATGAACACGATTGCGAGCCAACACGCTTGGTAATGCCAGGGCTAATCAACTGTCACGGACATACCGCGATGACGCTTGTAAGGGGATCGGGCGGAGGGTTGCCTTTGAAGCGGTGGTTGAATGAGGCGATTTTTCCGAAAGAGGCGAAGATGTCGGAAGAAGATGTTCGCGCGGGCAATGTATGGGGGATTATGGAAATGCTGGCGAGCGGAACTACATGCGTTGCCGACATGTATGATTTTCCATGGTGTATGGAGGCGATGCTGAAGAAGACGGGAATGCGTGGCTTCGTATCGCGCGTAGGGCTTTCGTTTATTCCGGGGCGCCTTGAGGATTGCGTTGAATTTATGCGGGGGAATCCCAATCGGCATCTATGCGTTCATTCTGAGTATCTTACGGATGAATTGTTTTGCAGTAAGATGGCAGAAGCCAATAAAGAGCTGAAGCGACCAATACATATGCATGTGTCCGAAACCAAGGCGGAACATGACGAGTGCGTGCAAAGACATGGCAAGACACCGATTGCATATTTTGCAGATTTAGGGCTTTTGGACTTCGGTGGCTATGCTGCGCATTGTGTATGGTGTACGGATGAGGATTTTCGCATTATGGCGAAGAAGGGAATTTCTTTAATTCATAATCCCACGAGCAATTTAAAGCTCGGCAGCGGGATCGCCAATATTTCCCGAGCGATGGAACTTGGCGTGAATGTAGCGTTGGGGACGGATGGATGCGCATCTAACGACAATCTTGATTTATTCGAAGAGATGCACATTGCCTCGCTTATTCATAAAGGCATAGCGCACGATCCCACGGTGTTAAAGACATGGGATATAATTGACATGGCTACGATTAATGGGGCGAAGGCGTTAGGCATTTTGGATTCCGGGGAGATAAAAGTAGGCTACAAGGCGGATCTCTGTGTAGTCAATCTTAATCGTATTCATCTCAAGCCATGCCTAGACGTGGTCAATTTAATCGTAAATTCAATGCATGGTTCAGATGTGATGGCGACGATCGTCAATGGAGTAGCGTTATATACGGATGGTACGTTCACCACCATCAATCGAGAGGATTCAGAGAGGGAATTTTATGAGAGCGTTCATCATTGCAATGCCTAACGAGGCAGAAGCAGTAGCTCCTATTTTACAGGATGGAGATAAACTCTATCTATCTGGCGTCGGGAAGGTAAATGCCGCCGCAACGGCGCAGCGAGCGATTGACGAAGCCAAAGGACGGGAGATGGAAATTTGGAATATCGGACTTTGCGGTGGTTTTGAAACGGGGATGAAAGTAGGAGATGTTTACGAGGTGGATCGTGCGGTTGAATATGATTTTGATCTCGCGAATATGAATAATACCGAAGTTGGGCAGCTTAATGAGCGTAATAGCCCATATATCCCATTAAGAACGATAGGCGTGTTGCCAGTCAAGGCGTTGGCGACAGGAGATCATTTTAATGATAGTAATAATGACATAGCGTTGTTTCGGCATTTGGGGACGTCATTGCGCGACATGGAAGGGGCGGCGGTTGCGCATGTGTGTGAAAAGAATAATATCGTATGTCATGCGATAAAGTGTATTTCCAACGTACAAGGAGAGTCATCAATGATCGGTCAATTCAAAAACAATACAGAGAAGGCGCTCAAGATTCTTGAACAGACTTTGAAGCGTATTTTAACGATTATTCCGCTGATAATGGGGATTACGCTATTTGGCGCCGATGATACGATTTCGCTTTCAGGGTGGAAAAACGAGGTAGTGAATTTTCAGATTGATACTACCAAGGTGGAATCAGTAAAGATTGAAGGAATGCATGAAGCTGACATCTCGCTGTATAGGATTATGGATGTAGTCGGCGACAAAGGTTCGCGTATAGCGGATAGGTTGGCACCGTATTCCGAAGCTGATGAGCAATCAAGAAGCGTTTGGGTTAAACTTGAAATACCTAAATCGATATCTGCTGGGGTTCACCCTGGGGAAATATCATATAAGACCAAAGAGGGGACGGTGGAAAAGTGTAGCATAAGGCTTGAGGTCATAAATAGGGTTTTGCCTGATAGCAAAAGTTGGAAATTCTTTCTTGATCTTTGGCAGCATCCATGGGCGATTGCGCGTTATCACAAGGTCGAGCCTTTTTCAAAAGAGCATTATGAAAAGATGCGTCCGTATTATGAATTGCTCGCAAATGCCGGTCAAAAAGTCATAACCACAACCATCATTGATTTGCCCTGGAATAATCAAAGTTATGATGCATACCATTCGATGATCAATGGGTTTGATTTTTCTCGATGGGATGAATACGTCACTTTTTGTGAAAGCTGTGGGTTGGGGCCGCAGATTCATTGCTATACAATGGTACCATGGAAAGGTAAGTTGCGTGCTGGCACGAAGGAATACGATGATTTTTGGGCACCGATTTTGACGGCTTTCGAGAATCATTTAAGGGCAACTGGTCGTCTTGGCAGGGTGTATATTGCGCTTGATGAGCGTAATCGCGAAGAATTGAAGGCGGCGGCCACATTGATTAGGAAGGTTGCGCCTGGTTTGAGATTAGCGATGGCCGGGAATCGTGCGCCAGAAGAATTCAATGGCATTGCTATTGATAATTATTGTCAGGCGATTGAGTATGTCAAGAAGGGATGCAAGGCGAATAGCTTTTATGTCTGTTGTGTTCCGGATCGGCCAAACACCTTTGTTGGTTCTTCTTGGAGCGAATGTGAATGGCTACCGCTCTTTGCCTTCGCGAATGGATTAAACGGCATGCTTCGTTGGGCATTTCTCAATTGGCCAGAGGATCCCGTTCGCGATGCCCGTTTTGGGAGCTGGAAGGCGGGCGATACATTTTTGGTATATCCAGGCCCTCAATCTTCATGTCGATTCGAAAAACTACGCGATGGGATTGAGGAGTACGAGAAGTTGCGCATTCTTGAATCGGAGGGCAAAATAACGAGGAAACTAAATACGGCTTTAGAGAAAATTGACTTTAAGCATGCTCGGCAACAAACAGATCAGGCGCTTGCGGCAGAAGTCAAAGAAGTCATAATGGAGATTCGCATGGCGAGTAAAAAGTAGTTTGAGAAAATCGTCGCATTAAGAATGTTCCAAGAATCGGTTGGCGCGAACGTATAAATTTGCTATAATACAATAACGTTATGAATACTGTACTTATTGGCGCCCAATGGGGTGATGAAGGCAAGGGTAAGGTAATTGACTTTCTTACCGAAGAAGTTGATGTAGTAGTGCGCTTTCAAGGCGGATCGAACGCTGGCCATACTGTGGTGGTTGGTGATAAGAAGTATGTATTACATCTAGTTCCTTCCGGGGTTCTGCATGGTGGTAAGCATTGCGTGATTGGCAATGGAGTAGTGATGGATCCATTTGATTTGATGCGCGAGCTTGAACAGGTAGAAAGCTGGGGGTTTGAATTGCGGGGGAGATTCCATATCTCCGAGCGTGCTCAAATGGTGATGCAATGGCATCGCGCGATTGACAAGGCGGAGGAAGATTCGCGACCAGAGGGCAAGAAGATTGGCACTACTGGTCGTGGAATAGGACCAGCGTATGCTGCGAAAGTCGGTCGTTATGGGATGCGTGTCGGGGATATATTGAAACCTAACTTCGCCGAGTTGATTGTAAATCAAGTTGAAGAAGCGAATCGTACATTGAAGGCATTGGGAGCGCAGGAGCTTAATGCCGAAGAGATGGTCAAGCTTTATACGCCGATTGTTCCAGCGTTAATGCCGTATGTAACCGATACGATTGAATTTCTGCACGAAGCAGAGGAAGACGGGAAATCGCTGTTATTTGAAGGCGCTCAGGCAACGATGCTGGATATCGATTTCGGAACTTATCCATTCGTAACTTCTTCCAATCCGACCGCTGGCGGGGCTTGCACGGGAAGCGGGATATCACCGCGCTCAATTAATCGCGTAATCGGAGTGTTGAAACTCTATACAACGCGCGTAGGAGAGGGGCCTTTCCCGACCGAGTTGTTGGATAGCGATGGCGAAGTGTTGCGTCAGCGCGGAGGTGAGTTTGGCGCGACTACGGGGCGTCCGCGTCGTTGTGGGTGGTTTGATGCGGTGGTGGCCAAGTATGCGCAACGGATAAATGGAATTGATTTCTGGGCAATGACGAAGTTAGATGTGTTAGACTCCTTTAAGACGATTAAGATTTGTATAGGGTATCGTCGAAAGGATGGTTTCGTGTATACAACATTTCCGGCTGATTTGGATGTGCTTAAGGTGTGCGAGCCGGTATATGAGGAGTTGCCGGGTTGGCAATGTGAGACTTCCAAAATTACCGACTATTCGGAGTTGCCAGAGAATGCGAAGGCATACATCAATCGGATTCTTGAGTTGGTAGGCGGGAAATTGGGGGTTCTTTCGGTTGGCCCGAAGCGCGAAACTACACTTAGGATAAACATTTAACGGTGAAAGTTGTCGACTGTGATTATTTCATCATCGGATCCGGTATGGCTGGACTGATGAGTGCGCTTCATCTTGCTTCATACGGAAAAGTGACGCTAGTGACCAAAGGGGCGCTCAAGGATTGCAACACGAATTTTGCGCAAGGCGGAATTTGTTGTGTAATGGATGAAAATGATTCGTTTGATAAGCATGCTCGTGATACGATGATTGCAGGAGCGTGGCTTGGCAAGACGAAGGTTGTGCATGAGATATGCGAGCATGCTCCAGAGGGCATTCAAGATTTAATTGATTGTGGGGTAAAGTTCGCAAAGCAGGCGGATGGTTCATGGGATTTGACTCGTGAGGGAGGGCATAGCGCACGGAGAATTCTGCATGCTGGCGACATAACGGGTGAGAAATGCGAGAGCGCGATGATAAGGCGGGTTCACAAATCCGGCATTGATTATCGAGAGCATACGATTGTGATTGATCTTATCATGACCAAGCGTCTTGGACTAAAGGGTGAGAACCGATGCGTTGGCGCATATGTGCTTGACAAGACCATTGGCGAGATATATGCGATACGATCTGCGAATACTATATTGGCTACGGGAGGATGCGGAAAGGTATATTTATATACGTGCAATCCTGATACGGCTACTGGTGATGGTATAGCATTGGCTTGGCGAGCAGGGGCGAAGATTGAGAATATGGAATTTATTCAATTTCATCCGACATGCTTATATCATCCCCAAGCCAAGCGTTTTTTGATTTCTGAAGCGGTGCGTGGAGAGGGCGCTGTTTTAGTGGATAAGCGTGGGCATCAATTCATGCAAAAATATGATCCACGCGGGTCATTGGCGCCGAGAGACATCGTTGCGCGTAGCATTGATTCCGAGATGAAGCGCACTGGCGATGATTGCGTGTTCTTAGATATTCGCAAAAAGGGACGAGCTTATTTAATGAAGCGTTTTCCCAATATCTATCACAAGTGTCTAGAGTTCGGTATTGACATGGCAAAGGATTTGATACCAGTAGTTCCGGCGGCGCATTATACATGCGGGGGAATAATGGCGACTACTGATGGTCGGACTTCGATTTTGGGGCTTTCTGCAATAGGCGAGTGCGCGTCAACGGGGATACACGGAGCGAACCGGCTTGCTTCAAATTCGCTTATGGAGGCATTGGTGTGTGCGCGTCTTACGGCAGCGCGATTGGGGCCGCATCCGGAATGTGTTAAACTGCCGAAGATACCAGATTGGAAAATCGGCAATGCGGTTCCGCCTGATGAAGCGGTATTGGTTTCGCATATGTGGGACGAAATTCGTAGGTTGATGTGGGATTATGTTGGTATTGTGCGCACGAACAAGAGGCTTGCACGTGCGGCGCATCGCATAAAGACACTTCGTAGAGAAATACGTGATTATTATTTTCGTTATCTAGTAACACCCGATACGCTGGAATTGCGCAATCTCGCGGTCTGCGCAGAGCTTATCGTCAAATCGGCTCAGAAGCGACACGAGTCGCGAGGGCTTCATTACACCCTTGACTATCCGCGTATGTCAAAGAAAATCAAGCAGACAGTGCTATTAGGATTCAATGGATAATATACTTGAAATTAGAGGACTTAAGGTTTGGTTCCCGATAAAGAAAGGCGTATTTTCGCGTACGGTTGGATATGTCAAGGCGGTTGATGATGTCTCCTTTGATTTGCATCGAGGTGAGACGCTTGGCGTGGTGGGTGAATCGGGTAGCGGCAAATCGACGATTGCGCGTGTAGTATCGGGGTTGCAGAAGGCCACCGCAGGTAATGTAAGGGCGTATGGAAGGGTAGCGATGATTTTCCAAGACCCATTGGGCAGTCTTAATCCTCGGATGACGATTCGTTCAACGCTTGAAGAAGTAATCAAGTTTTCCGAGATCGGGGTTAAGGATATGGGAGCGGAGGCTCTGCGGCTCTTAGAGATGGTTGGTTTGGACAATACGGCGTTAGACAAATATCCGCATGAATTTTCAGGGGGGCAGCGTCAGCGAATCTGCACGGCACGCGCGATAGCATCGAAGCCAGAATTGTTAATTTGCGATGAGGCGGTGAGCGCACTTGATCTTTCCATTCGAGCACAAGTTTTGGATATGTTAGAGGAATTGAAGCGAAAATTATCGCTTTCATTGATGTTCATTACGCACGATCTTGGTGTGGTTCAGCATATAGCAGATCGCATTATCGTGATGAATCGCGGGAGATTAATAGAAGAAGGGCCTTGCGGACAAGTCCTTAAGGCCCCTCGTGAGGAATACACTAGATATCTAATGGCATCAGTTCCGAAAATCGGCAAGCCACTTACTTAATTTCGATTACAGAATTGAATGTGCCTTGGTCGTTGGCGACAGAATTGATGTTCTCAGGGTCGGCGCACCAGGTTCCATCAATAATATACTTGTACTGATATGATCCCGGAGCGAGTTTAATCGTCGTGGAGTAAACGCTATTGCGTGCTTTATAAGCCATCTTCTTGGCGGATGGATTCCAATTATTGAATTCGCCGGCTAAGCAGACGGTATGACCTTTTTCTCCATGAACCGAGAACGTCACGGTCTTGGTTGCGACCTTAGCGGTCGTTTTTTTGGCTGCGCACTTCGCAGTCGCCTTAACTACGGTCTTCTTGACCGACGCCTTCTTGGCGGTTTTAATCTTCATCTTTTTCTTCCTTCCTAATTCGGATTACTGTTCGTTAGACCTTATATCTAGTGAACGGGCGAATAGTATCTCATATTTTTTTAGAAAGTCAATGTTTTATATGAACTTTTTTTGGTATAATTCACGTTATGCAAGAGGAACTTAGAAGAAAAGTAGTAGTGTGGATAACATACATTGCGCTCACGATTATCGTCATTGGCGGGTTGGCAATGATGTATCCGAATTATCGGCGCAGTGAATCGCTAAAGCGTGAGAATGCCGAGTTGCGAAATCGTATTGAAATGAAGAAGCGAGAAATCGCTAAGCTTCAGGATAACCAGCGGCGTTTTCGTACGGATTCTGATTTCGTTGAAGCGGTGGCGCGTCAGAATCATCGGGTATTCCCAGGTGAACTTGTTTTCATATTCGAGAAAGATTGATGGCTAAATATCTGATAGTTCTGCTGATGTTGTTGGCAACGCCTTTGTTGAGCGCGAAGCCTAAAGCCATTGTCGTGTTCTTGGCGGATGACCTTGGGTATGGTGACACTTCGGCATATGGGCAGAGAGCGGTTCCAACGCCGAATTTAGAGCAACTGTGCAGAGAGGGGCTTAGGTTTACCGATGCCCATTCGGCAACGCCAGTCTGTACGCCTTCTCGATATTCTATGTTGACTGGACGCTATGCCTTTCGGCTGCCGAACAATAATATTCTCGATGGTGATGCCAAGCTGATTATTCCATGCGAGGGTGGTGACGAGTGCGATGTAACTTTGCCAGTTTTAATGAAGCGTGCTGGCTATCGTACTGCTGCGATTGGGAAATGGCATCTTGGAATGGGAACGGGCGAAGAGCCGATAAATTGGAATGCGGAGATAAAGCCTTCTCCGCGCGAAGTTGGATTCGATAAGTCATTTGTGATGGCGGCTACTGCGGATAGGGTTCCTTGTGTATACATAGAAGATGGTAAGGTGGTTGGCTTGGAGGCGGATGATCCAATTGAAGTTAGCTACGATCGAGTTTCTCGCAAATGGGAAGATGAGATTACTGCCAATACCAATCCAGAGCTACTGAAGGCCTGGGGAAGACCGTCGGATCATCAGCATGATAAGACGATAATTGATGGCATATCGCGCATTGGGCATATGAGGGGCGGCAAGGCGGCGAGTTGGAAGGATCAAGATTTAGCTGACCGCATAACGACAGAAGCGGAAAAATTCATACACGAGTCGAAAGGCAAACCGATATTCCTGTATTTCGCAACAAATGATATTCATGTTCCGCGCGACCCTAATTCAAGGTTCCGCGGTAAGAGCGGGCTTGGGATTCGCGGAGATGCGACTGTTCAAATGGATGATTCGTTGGGTCGTATTCGCAAGGCGTTGGCTGACAATGGATACGATGATACTCTCTTCATATTCACGAGTGACAATGGTCCGTATATTTCAGATGGTTATGAGGATGGGGCAAGAGAATGTTGGAAAGGGATAAATCCGGCGAACCCATATCGTGGCGGTAAATACGAGGTATATGAGGGCGGAACCCGTGTGCCGATGGTTGTGGTTTGGCCGGGACATATAAACGCTGCAGACGAGAGTTCGGCGCTTATCTCGCATACTGATTTTGCTCGTTCATTAGCGAAGATAGCAGGAGTGGAAGTTCCAAGTGGAGCGTGTGAGGATAGCAAGGAGTTGTCGTGCGTAATTTTAGGGAAGACAAAGAAAGGGCGAGACTCGCTATTGGAACAAGGGGCATGGGGGCCATGGGCATATCGTAAGGGTGATTGGAAGTATGTTGAGGCGAGCAAAGCAACTGGAGGAGAGCAATTATATAATCTTAGTGACGATCCTAGTGAGCGTGAAAACTTAGCGACTGTTAAGTTGGATAAGTTTGTTGAGCTTCGTAATGAACTAAAGGAATTGAGGGCTGTGGAATGAGACCGTTTTCATTGCTGATAAAGCCGACGGGCGGGGATTGTAATTTGAATTGTCGATATTGTTTTTATCGGCATCATAAAGTGGGTCGAATGACAGACGAGATAATTGATCGCACGCTTGCTACTTACATGATGACTCCAATTCTTGATCATTCAATATGCTTTCAAGGCGGCGAGCCGACATTGATGCCGTTGGAATTTTATCGTCGGCTGGATTTATTCGGCTGTCGTGTATCATTGCAGACAAACGGGACATTGATTACTCCTGAATGGGCAGAGTTTTTCGCTGAGAATAGTTGGCTAATAGGAGTGTCGTTGGATGGCAATGAGAATTTGAATGAAATCGTGAGGGGAGGCACTGAGCAAGCGATTCGCGGGATACGATTATTGGAGCGATATGGGGTTGATTATTGCATACTCACCGTTGTTTCGCGTGCCAATGTAAATGAACCTCGGCAAATCGATAAATATTTATCAGAGAATTTTGCGACTCCTCGAAGACAGTATATACGCTGTGCACAAGAAGTTAGCTTGGAAGAGTATCGTAGGTTTTGTCAACAAGTAGGATATGAACGGACGGAGCGATGTTGTGGCGAATATTTCGTAGTTGAGCATGATGGAAATATATATCCCTGTGATTTCTTTGTTTCGCCAGAATGGCGATTGGGGAATGTAATGACGGATAATTGGGCGGCGCTTCAAGCCGGCGAGAAGTATATTCGGTTCCAGCGACGCGAATGCGAGATGATATGAGTAATAAATAAGGGCCAGAAGACATGCAATAGGGACAAGGTGTCTCATGGTGAGACATTGTGGCGCGTTTTTCGATGGGGTGGTTATAGTTTTAGGTGATGGCATGGAACTTGCTATAGTGGTGGGTGAGAGGAATTGGAGGAAAGACAATGAATGCAAGTTATACACCACCAGATGACAATGAGAATTGCCTTGAAAAGTATGGCAGTGATTTGACGGCTTTAGCGCGTACCGGGAAATTGGATCCGGTAATTGGCCGCGATACGGAAATTCGTGATGTAATAAGGATACTATCACGTAAGACAAAGAACAATCCGGTTTTGATTGGCGAACCAGGAGTTGGCAAAACTGCGATCGTTGAAGGTTTGGCGCAACGAATTGTTCGTGGCGATGTGCCGGATGGATTGCGCGACAGAATGGTTTTTTCATTAGATATGACGGCGTTGATGGCGGGGGCGAGTTATCGTGGACAATTTGAGGAGCGGCTAAAGTCGGTATTGAAGAAGGTTAAGGAAGCGGAGGGAAGAATTATTCTCTTCATCGATGAGATACATACGATTGTTGGGGCGGGCAAGACGGAAGGTTCGAGTGATGCGGGAAATATGCTCAAGCCGATGTTAGCGCGTGGCGAATTACATTGCGTAGGGGCGACAACATTGGATGAGTATCGCAGGTATATGGAGAAGGACGCGGCATTAGAGCGGCGTTTTCAACCAGTAGTTGTTGACGCACCGAATGAGGAAGATGCAATTTCGATTCTGAGGGGCATCAAGGAGAGGTTTGAGAAATATCACAATGTGCATATACGCGATGAGGCGATAGTAAGTGCAGTAGCCTTATCATCACGATATATTCAAGATCGTTTCTTGCCAGACAAGGCCATTGATTTGTTGGATGAGGCATGCGCCAGAATTAGGACGGAGATGGATTCATGTCCGCAGGAGTTGGATGAAATTTCGCGTCATGTAAGGCGATTGGAGATTGAAGAAATAGCATTGAAGAAAGAAAAGGACGCGGCTTCCAAGAAGCGCTTGGAGGAGTTGCAGACCGAACTTAAGGATCTGAAGGCAAAGGCCGAGGCGATGTCAGCACAATGGAAAGATGAAAAGTCTGCCTTGGAGGAGGTTCGTAAGGTGCGTACGCGCTTAGAGGATGTGAGACACAAGTATGAGGACGCGTTGATGCGAGGTGACAACGAGATGGCGGCGCGGCTCAAATATGGGGAGATACCGGAGTTGGAGAAGAAGCTTCGTCAGCATGAGGAGGATTTGCAGAAGAAATCTAGCGACGCCTTGTTAAGCGAGGAGGTAACTGCGGAAGAAATCGCGGAGGTGGTTTCGCGGTGGAGTGGAATACCAGTAACAAAATTGGTCGAAGGGGAGCGCGAGAAATTGATACGGCTGGGAGAGATATTACATCATAGGGTAATCGGACAGGATAAGGCCGTAGATGCGGTAGCGGATGCGGTTTTGCGTTCGCGGGCGGGAATCAAGAATCGGCAACGTCCGATTGGCGCTTTTCTCTTTCTGGGTCCTACAGGGGTTGGTAAGACCGAACTTGCGAAGGCGTTGGCACAGGAGTTGTTTGACGATGAGAATGCGATGGTAAGGTTGGATATGAGTGAGTATATGGAGAGGTTCGCGGTTTCGCGTCTTATCGGAGCACCGCCAGGATACGTGGGCTTCGAGGAAGGCGGTCAGCTCACGGAGGCAGTGAGACGCAAGCAGTTTTCGGTGGTGTTGCTTGATGAGATAGAGAAGGCACATCCAGATGTATTCAACATGCTTTTGCAAGTATTGGACGATGGGCGGCTTACGGATAGCCATGGTAGGACGGTTAGTTTCAAGAATACGGTGGTAATTATGACCTCAAATGCTCCCAAGGAGGCATTGAAGGATATATTTCGTCCGGAATTCTTGAATCGATTGGACGAGGTGTTGGAGTTCTTGCCATTAGATGAAAAACAAATTGAGGCAATTGTGCGCTTGCAGTTGAAGGAGTTTGAGAAGCGGCTTCAAGATCAGCAACTTTCGTTGATGATCGACGATGAAGCGATTAAGGTTCTCGTAAAGGATGGGTATGATCCAGCATTTGGCGCACGCCCCGTGAAGCGGGCGATTCAACGCGATTTGGAGAACCCAATAGCAAAGAAGATAATAGCTGGTGCATATATGCCTGGGGACACGATAAAAGTAGAGGGTAGTAATTTCGCTTGCAAAATTTCATAATATAATGGTATAATACACTCACATTTCTTTAACATAAGGAGAGTAATCCGTGAGTGAACAGATAGAAAAGATGACGCCTGAGCTTAAGGCATTCATCGAAGAGTGGCGGGCGAAACCTGGGAACCTTATTATGGTTCTTCATCAGGTTCAGCAGACATATGGGTACATACCGCGTAATATCGCAATTGAGATATCGGAGCTTTTGAAAGTTCCGCTAGCGAAGATATACGGGGTAGTTACGTTCTACAACTTCTTCAAGTTGCAGAAGGCGGGTAAGTACATAATTCAAGTTTGCCTAGGGACGGCGTGCTATTTGCGCGGCGGTGATGATCTTATGAAGGAGTTTGAGCGCATACTTGGCATAGGTGTTAATGGAACGACGGCGGACGGAATGTTCTCAATTGAGGCGGTTCGTTGTCTTGGATGTTGTGGATTGGCACCAGTCGTAGTGATAAACGGCGAAGTGCACGGCAAGCTCGAGACAAAAGACGTTGCGGGCATCGTTGAAAAGTATCGCAAACTTGGATAATGGAGGAATTAAAATGGCAAAGTTAACATTGGAAGATTTACGCAAGATGCGTGGCGAGAGGCAGAAGGCAATGGAGATGCGTGATGCCTCCAATAAGGATATCCAAGTAATCGTGGGCATGGGAACGTGCGGGATTGCCGCGGGGGCAAAGGATACGTTCACTACCCTCGTGGATACATTGAGTGAGAAGGGTATCACCAATGTGCTTATTCGTCAGACTGGGTGCATGGGGCTTTGTCATTCGGAGCCTACGGTCGAAGTAGTGGCACCGGGAATGCCGACTGTTATTTATGGGCATGTCGACTCGGCGACGGCTAAGGAGATTGTGGAAAAACACATTGTAGGCAAGCAGCTTATTGAGGGTAAGATTCTCGACAAGCCGTCAATTGACATTGTGAAGAATACTTAAGGAGTAGCGAAAATGGCTTATCAATCATACGTTTTGATTTGCGGTGGCACAGCGTGCTGTTCAAGTGGTGGCGCGAAGATTGTCGAAGAGTTCAAGAAGCAACTCAAGGAGCAGAATCTTGATACTGCGGTTCAGGTGGTCACCACTGGGTGCCTTGGTTTTTGTGAGCAGGGCCCAATCGTCAAAATTCTTCCGCAGGGAACGTTTTATGTCCAGGTAAAGGAAACTGACGTTAAGGAAATTATAGCCGAGCATTTGGTTAAGGGGCGTGTCGTTGAACGCCTTTGTTATGATCCAGAGCAGGCTAAAAAACTGGTAGCGGAGGCGAACATTCCGTTTTATCAAAAGCAGTATCGAATCGTTCTTAGGAACTGCGGTATCATTGATCCGGAGAAGATTGAGGATTATATCGCACGTGACGGATATAAGGCGATAGAGAAGGTGCTTTTCGAGATGACTCCTGAGCAGGTTGTTGATGAGCTGCTCAAGTCGGGATTGCGCGGTCGTGGTGGCGCGGGCTTCCCAACTGGAATGAAGTGGAAATTCGCGATGGCGCAACCGAAGGGGCAGAAATATATGGTCTGCAATGCGGATGAAGGAGACCCTGGTGCGTACATGGATCGTTCGACGCTTGAAGGTGACCCTCATTCAATCCTTGAGGCAATGACAATCGCCGGTTATGCAATTGGTGCTTCAAAAGGGTTTATTTACATTCGAGCGGAATATCCATTGGCGATTCATCGCTTACAGGTAGCAATCAAGCAGGCGCACGAGTTGGGGCTTTTAGGCAATGACATTCTCGGTAGCGGTTTTGATTTTGATATTGAACTTCGGTTCGGTGCTGGTGCTTTTGTGTGCGGTGAAGAGACGGCGTTGTTACAGTCGATTGAAGGTTTGAGAGGCATGCCGCGTCCGCGTCCGCCGTTCCCTGCGGTCAAGGGCTTGTGGGGCAGACCTACTGTAATCAACAATGTGGAGACATTGGCGAATGTGCCTGTAATCATCAATAAGGGTGCGGATTGGTTCAATAAGATTGGTACGGCTACGACCAAGGGAACGAAGGTATTCGCGCTTACGGGCAAGGTTAACAATTCGGGACTTATTGAAGTTCCAATGGGTACGACACTTCGGGAGATTATCTTCGATATCGGCGGAGGCATCCGTGGCGGGCATCAGTTCAAGGCGGCACAGACAGGTGGACCATCAGGAGGAATTATTCCACCGCAGTTCTTGGATACGCCAATTGATTATGAGTCGCTTGCCAAGATTGGTTCGATTATGGGGTCGGGCGGTCTTATTGTAATGGATGAGACAGACTGCGTAGTTGACATTGCGAAGTTTTATCTCGATTTTACAGTCGATGAGAGTTGCGGAAAGTGCGCACCTTGTAGAATTGGAGGTAGGAAGTTGTTGAACTACCTCAACAAGATTAGCGAGGGCAAGGGCACTGAACAAGATATCGCGGATATGCAACAGATTTGCGATGCGATGAACAAGGCGTCGCTTTGCGGCTTGGGGCAAACTGCATCCAATCCAGTAAGGTCTACGCTTAAGTACTTCATGGATGAATACATGGAGCATATCAAGGATAAGAAGTGTCGTTCAGGCAAGTGTTCCAAACTCATTTCGTATAAGATAGACCCAGCGAAGTGCAAGGGTTGCACGATGTGTGCTAAGAAGTGTCCGGCGAATGCGATCTCGGGAATGGTCAAACAGGCGCATGTGATTGATCAGACGAAGTGCATAAAGTGCGGGCAGTGCGAGGCGACGTGCAAGTTTGGCGCAATCAGTCACGGATAAGCTAAGGAAAGGAATTTTAGAAATGGAAACGGAAATGATTTCTCTTGAGGTCAACGGCGTAACGGTTAGCGTGCCGAAAGGATCTAATCTACTGGTTGCGGCCAAGGCTGCGAACATAAAGATTCCGACGCTTTGCTATCACCCAGATCTAAAGCCTGGCGCGAGTTGTGGAATCTGCGTGGTTCGCCAGTTGGTGCCGAGCCGCACGGAGCCTGGAAAATTTGTGCCGAGTCCGAAGTTGTTGCGCGCATGCACGACTGAGGCAATGCCTGGCATGAAGATTATCACGCACGACCCTGATATTGTTCAGGTTCGTCGTACGGTGTTGGAACTCATTCTTGCGAATCATCCAAATGACTGTTTGCAGTGTCCGCGTTCTGGTAATTGTGAATTGCAGGCATTGGCGGCGGATTTTGGTATTCGCGAAGTGCCATTCCCTCGTGAAGTAATTCATCATCCAGTTGATAATTCCACGCCTTCAATCGTGCTTAATCCCGATAAGTGCATCAAATGCGGGCGTTGTGCAGAAGTCTGTCAGCATATGCAGAATGTATGGGCATTGGAGTTCATTGGTCGCGGCGAGAAGACGGTAATGGCTCCAGCGGCCGGTGTGAAGCTTGCGGAATCACCATGCATTAAGTGCGGGCAGTGCTCTGCTCACTGTCCTGTCGGCGCAATTTACGAGAATGACGAGACGAAAAAGGTTTGGGCGGCGCTTCAAGATTCGGAGAAGGTCTGTTTGGTGCAGATCGCTCCAGCGGTGCGCGTGGCGTTGGGTGAGGCATTCGGTATGAAGCCCGGCGAGCTTACGACGGGTAAGATTTATGCCGCATTAAGGCGACTTGGTTTTAACAAGGTGTTTGATACGAATTTCTCTGCCGACGTCACAATTATGGAAGAAGGCACGGAGTTTATTAAGCGCTTCACCAAGGGTGGTAAGTTGCCGTTGATTACGAGTTGCTGTCCAGCGTGGACGGATTGGATGGAGAAGTACGCTCCTGATTTTACGGAGAATTTCTCGTCGGCCAAGTCACCACAGCAAATGCTTTCTGCGTTGGCCAAGACATATTGGGCGGATAAGAACAAGATTGATTACAAGAATGTTCATGTCACTTCAATTATGCCATGCACGGCGAAGAAGTACGAAATTTCGCGCGATGAATATATGAGTTCGACTGGCACGCAGGATACGGATGTGGTGCTTACTACTCGTGAGCTTGCGCGTATGATTAAGGCGGCTGGTATAGACTTCGCGAATCTTCCAGAGGAAACGGCTGATGATTTGCTGGGCGCGTATACAGGCGCAGGCACGATCTTCGGCGTTACTGGAGGAGTGATGGAAGCGGCGTTACGTACGGCATATTGTCTGATTACCGGTGAGGCAAAACCGCCGGCTATTGAGTTTACTGCCGTTCGCGGAATGGATGGCATCAAGACGGCCACGATTGATATCAAGGGAACTAAGGTCAATATAGCGGTTGCTCATCAGATGGGCAATGTCGAAAAGGTTCTTGATGAAGTTCGCGAAGATCTTGCTCAAGGCAAGAAACCTCGTTATGATTTCATCGAAGTGATGGCATGTCGTGGTGGATGCATTGGCGGTGGTGGCCAGCCGTGCTTGGCAACTGATGAGGTTCGCGCACAGCGGACGGCCGGTCTTTACACCGATGATGAGAAGTCCACATTGAGGATGTCGCATCTCAATCCTGAAGTCAAGGCTCTTTATGATGATTATCTCGGGCAGCCTGGTTCTGGAACTGCCGAGCGTATTTTGCATACGCATTATCACAAGCGTGATTGCTACAAGTTTGGTAATTGCTAAATTATGTGGTAAAGGTGATACGCACGGCTGCTCATTGAGGGCCGTGCGTTTCTTTTATAAAGGTTATGAAAATATTTGGAGTAGAGAAGTTTAAAGGTCTACTGTTGGCTGGGTCGTTCACGGTTTTTGCGGATTATGTAGTTCGATTAAGCGATTCGATTATAGCGGGTAATTTTCTTGGAGCGAATGCGCTTGCTGGCATTAATTTGATAGGTCCGTGTCTTTCGGCAATTTCATTTTTATCTGGGCTTATCTCATCGGGGATGGCTACTAATTATTCGATTGCGATGGGGCGGTGTGATCGGTTGCGCGCGAGGCAGTTCTTCATGCAGGCGATTTGGACGTCGTTTTTATTTGGTGGGATTCTATCCGGGTTATTTTTCTTTGGTGGCGGGCATTTTCTGGAGTTTTTAGGGGCGTCGGCTGAAATAACAGAATACGCGAGAAGATATTTAGTTTGGATTTGGCCGCTCGCGATATTAGAGGCAGTGGAAACATCGTTCATCGCAATAGGGTATGCGGACGGGGATTCGCGACTTTGTTCGTTATCATACATAGTTATCTTTGTCAGCAATTTTATAACTTCAATTGTAGGGGTGAAGTTAGGGTTGGGTACGGCTGGTTGTGCAATAGGTTCTCTGGTATCGGAGGTTCTTGGCATATTGATAATATCGTTGCATTTCATGAAGAAGTCCAACACGGTCAAGATTGTGAAGCATTTTTCATTTACGGATACGATAACAATCGTGAAGACATCATTTGGAGATGCGTCTGCGTTTCTTTGTGATGGTCTATTGTTCTTATTCGTGAATAAATTTGTAATCGTGAAATTTGGTTCTGAGTATCTGCCTGTAATTGGAGTGGCGGTTGCGCTATGGGGATTCCTTGAGTTTTTCAATGGTATCGGTATTGCCATTCAGCCAATTGTGACGGTCTATCATGGTGAGAACAATACGAGATCAATTCGGACGGTCATGAATTCGGCGATGCGGGTAGCGGTTTGTGAGGGAATAGTATTTATGATTATATTTGGGGTTTTTCCTCAAATTGTCGTAAAGATGGTTGGTCTTAGTGATTCTGCATTGGTCTTGGAGTCATGTGCGGCAATTCGTTGGATGTGCTGGGGTTTTCTCGCCTTGGCTTTTGCAGGACTTTTCAATTCGTATTATATGTTTATAGAGCATTCAATGCTTGCTGGGTTAATTACTTTCTTATGTTATTTGATAATGCCAATATTGGCGGTTTTTGTAATGGCGATGGTTGGAATTCGGGGCGTGTGGATAGGGTTGGGGATGGGCCCGTTTCTGGGCTTGGCGGTATTTTTGATGATTATAGTAATCCGTTATGGGCGCGCTATGTTCCCGTTATTATTGTCGCGTGCGCGGGATGATGCATTATATGTATTCAATTTGGTATTGGATGAGTTCTCGATTGTCGCCACTTCGAGGCAAGCGGCGGCAGCGCTATCGGAAAACGTTGACTCAGAGGGAATGGTCGTAAAGGTTTCACTGATGATAGAAGAAGTACTGATGGTGGTAAAGGAGCGCAATCGCGGCAAACGTGTATTGGCGGAGGTGACATTGGATTTGAATGATGGAGTGTTGTTGACGATGCGAGACGACGGAGAGATATTTGACATTACCGATGCCGATCAGCAGATATCATCGTTACGTAGTTTTCTTGTGGCGTCGATGATGCTTATGCATGATGGAAGAATGAACTTAGTAACAACGGGATTCAATCGCAATGTCTTCAAGTTCTGAGATCGTGGTTATAAACGGAATCCGTGCCAAGGTGGCGAGAGGTTTTTTCGAGCGCGCCAGGGGGCTCATCGGGCGTGAGGCGTTGCCGAAAGGCGAGGGATTGCTCATACCGCATTGCAATTTGATTCATACTTGCTTCATGAGATTTGCGATTGACGCGACGTTTTTAGGGCGAAATAACGAAATAATAAAGCGTGTTCGCAAGATTCGTCCATGGCGACTTTTCATTTGGGGCGGTTGGCGAGCGAGAAAGGTTCTCGAAACAACCGCTGAAACTATGATATAATACAACAACTATGTTAGAGACAAGAGTTCGTTTTGCGCCCTCACCGACGGGCAAGGTACATATCGGCAATATTCGTGCCGCCATTTACAACTGGCTTTATGCGCGCCATACTGGAGGCAAGTTCTTGTTGCGTGTTGAAGACACAGATCTTGAGCGTTCCACGCCCGAGGCCATCAAAGTGTTGATGGAATGCATGGAATGGCTGGGTCTTGATTGGGATGAGGAGGTGTTTTATCAGACCAAGAATGTAAAGCGCCATCTTGAGGTCGTGGAGCAGTTAATCGCTTCTGGGCATGCATATAGATGCGAGAGGACCTCCCGCGATGGCAAGACTGGTACCGTAGTGATGTTCAAGATGCCCAAGGAAGGCGTAATTGAATACGATGACATCGTAAAAGGGCATATGGCAAAGAAGGCCGAGGATATACAGGATTTCGCCATCGTGCGAAGTGACGGCTCGCCGATTTTCCATATCGCCAATGTGGTCGATGATATCGATCAAGGAGTGACGCACATCATCCGAGGCGATGACCATGTGGAAAATACATTTAAGCATATCTGCATTTTCAAGGCATTAGGTGCTTCGGTTCCCAAGTATGGGCATTTATCGATGATTGTCAATCAGCAAGGAAAGCCATATTCAAAGCGTGATGGCGCAGCGTTCGTAGGCGAGTTCAGGGATGAAGGCTATTTGCCGGAATCGCTTTTCAATTATTTGTTGTTATTGGGGTGGAATCCCGGCGATGATCGCGAAGTGCTTACGCGGGAAGAGATGATACGGCTTTTCGATCTTGAAAAAGTACATGTTACTGCGGCCAAATTCGATATCAAGAAGCTACAGTGGATGAATGGCGAATACATCAAGCGCTTGCCGCGCGAGGTGTTCAAGGCGGAGCTCGTCAAGCGTGTTGAGGAGATTGGCCTAAAGACGGCAGGCGTCGATATCAATGGCATCTGCGAACAGATGCAGATTCGCACGAAGTTCCTCAAGGATATGCCAAATAACGTCGTATACTTCTTTACGGATGATTATGAGTTTGATTCCAAGGCGGTGGAAAAGCGATTGGCAAAGGATGGTGTGAAAGCGACGCTATTGGATTTGGCTGAAAGGTTCAAAAAGGTCGATGATTGGAAGTGTGCCGTATTGGAGAATGTGGTAAAGGAACTCTCGCAAGGCAATGGCATGGGGCCGTGGGTGCATCCGATTAGAGTGGCAGTTTCAGGACGTATGGAAGGCCCCGGATTGTTTGAGATGTTGGAAATTCTCGGACGTGAAAAGACCATAGCGCGACTAACTTCGGCGGCGGAAAAATATTGCAAGTAAGTTAATTGAGATGAAGGCGAAAACTTTCATAGACCAAGTTGAGGTATTGGTTCGTTCCGGTAAGGGCGGTGACGGAGCTACATCATTCCGTCGAGAAGCGCTGGTGGAATTTGGCGGACCCGATGGTGGTGATGGCGGCAGAGGTGGGGATGTAATCTTCAAGGCCTCGGAACACATCAATTCATTATTGTCGCTATATTATGATCCAAAGTGCTTTGCCCAAGATGGCGGACAGGGGCAGTCGCAAAAAATGTATGGTAAGCGAGGGAAGGATCTTGTAGTGCCGGTTCCGCTGGGCACGGAGGTTTATGAGGTTGATACGGATCTATTGGTTGCCGATATCACAGAGCCAGGACAAAGCGTGGTTGTTGCGAAAGGCGGGGTCGGGGGTTTTGGTAATGTTCATTTCAAGAGTTCGGTAAATCAGGCGCCAACCGAACATACCTCCGGCGGTGAGGCGCAAGAGCGTCGCTTGCGATTAGAATTGAAGACGATTGCCGATGCGGGCTTATTGGGTTTTCCCAATGCGGGTAAGAGCTCGATTCTTTCGGTGCTTTCTTCGGCGACGCCGAAAATTGCGAGTTATCCTTTTACCACGCTCAATCCAGTAGTCGGAACTGTTTTTTATGATGACTTCGCCAAGGTAAGGGTGGCGGATGTGCCTGGCATCATAGAGGGTGCGTCAAAGGGTGTTGGGTTGGGCTTGGCATTTCTCAAGCATCTAGAACGCTCGAAAGTCCTCATTTATATGATCGATATGGCGGGGACGGATAATCGTGAGCCCTGGAATGATTACGAGATTCTACATCGGGAAATCGAAGAGTATTCCGTCGAACTTGCCAATCGTCCGTTCTTAGTTGTGGCGAACAAGATGGATAGTGAGGTCGCGAAGGAAAATCTCGCTAGATTCATTGCGGAGACGGGGATTCATCCAATTGAAATATCGTGCATTACGCGGAATGGCTTGGATGCATTCAAAGCTGAACTGCGCAAGTTGACGATGCCAAAGGTGAAATTCCATCATACGCATGCGGATGCATTAGACATAAAAGATATGCCGGATACGACGGGAGATGAATTGCCAGCCGAGGCGCTTAAATTCGCGACATTTCTGAAATTGGAGAAACCAAAGGCGAAATCGCATCCATCGCGAGGTAATATTCATTAGTTTGTTACCATTTCCAGTTGCAAATTGCGACGAGGTTTGGTATAATTCACACAATATTTTTAGAAAGTTAAGGAGAATAATAGACTATGTCAATGATGAAGGGTTTTTCGAACGCGTTTCGTATTCCTGAGCTAAGGAAGAAAATTCTGATTACGCTCGGCATTGTATTCGTGTGTCGTTTGATTTCTCAGATACCTACGCCAGGCGTTGATTTCCAGGCGCTCAAGGGTGCTGTTGATGCGGCTCGCGAAGGGGCTCAGGGCGGCATTTTGGATTGGTTCGATGTGTTTACTGGTGGTGCGTTAGGGCAGTGCGCGATTGGCTTCTTGTCAATCTGGCCGTACATTTCAGCACAAATCGTAATACAGTTGCTCTCATCGGTGATTCCTTCTCTGGAGAAGCTGAAAAAGGAAGGCGAGACGGGTAGGCAGCAATTGGCGCAGATTACGCGTTATCTCACCATCGTGCTTTGTGTTGTTCAGGCGTGGGGAATTGCGACGATGCTTTCGCATCCGGGAATGTTAGGGCAGGCATTTGCGGGCACGAGGATCGTGGTCAATCCAGGGCTTGGCTTCCATCTCATAACGGTAATCGGCATGACCAGTGCGGCGTTATTCGTGATGTGGTTGGCTGATCAGATTACGACTTTTGGTATTGGCAATGGCGCATCGCTCATCATCATGATCAATATCACTTCGCGTTTGCCGCAAGCGATTGTTAGCGCATGGCAGCGTTATTTTGGTTATGCGGGAGTAGGTCCGAATGCGCCAATCGCCGAATTGCCGATCGTGATTCTCTTCTTCATCATCGTCGTAATGGGTACGGTGATGTTGGTGCAGGGTGTTCGCAAGGTCGCGATTCATTCGACTCGCCGTTCAGTCGGTGGTGGTAACACCTATGGTATGCAGCAAACGTTTATGCCATTGCGCGTTAACTACACTGGCGTTATGCCGATCATCTTCGCGCAGCCAATCATTCAGTTCCCGGCGATGTTGCTTGTCAAGTTTACCAATGCGGCTTCGACTGGCTTTTCCGGTTCGTTGCATCGCTTCGGGATGGCACTGCAAGATCCATCTTCGGCCTTGCACCTTATAGTGTATGCGCTTATGATCATGTTCTTCGCGTTCTTCTGGGTCGCGACGCAATTCAATGCAGTGGATATCTCCGAGAATTTGAAGAAGGATGGTTCTTATATTCCTGGTATTCGTCCAGGCCGGGCAACGGCTGAATATCTTGATGATGTGATGACCAAGCTTACCTTAATTGGAGGCACGGGGTTGTTGGTAATCGCGCTCATTCCTATGGTGCTCATGGGGTGGCTTACGATTCCGTGGGCAATCGCGTCGTTCTTCGGTGGTACATCGCTCTTGATTATCGTGGGCGTGGCGCTGGATACATTGCGTATCATGGAATCGCATCTCTTGGTTCGTAAATATGAGGGCTTCCTTTCCCACGGATCGCTTCGTGGGCGGGGCGGAATGTGAGTGGCTCAATAAAGAAAATACTTTCTCACGATAGCGGTCCGTTCTGGCAATTCGTCAAATACGGGGCTATCGGGGTAATGGCGACCCTCGTGCAAACGGGGGTCTTCTATATGTTGGCGACCACGAGCCTAAAGTGTTTGGGCGGCGATGATATAATGGTGAAGTGGTTTGGTTTTTCAGCGGCTTCGGGAATTACCGATGGCGTAAGGGCGTTTCGTTTTTCGATTGCCACATCGCTTGGGTTCATAGTTTCCAATGTCTTCTGTTGGCTTATGAATAGGTGGTTCGTGTTTCGTCCCGGAAAGTTCCGCTGGTATGTGGAGCTTGGGATGTTCTTCGGTACTTCTACGATTGCGACGATTATCGCGTTGGGGACTTCGTCGGTTTTAATCAGTTGGCTTGGATTGATGACGACTCTCGCGGTTATCATCGAGGTAGTGGTATCGTTTTGCGTAAACTTCTTCGTACGTAAGTTCTTTATTTTCAAAGGATAATGCATCATGATGGGAATATGGTTACTTGGCGCAGTTGTTGCGATTTCCGAGCCGACGAACTCGGTTGAGGTGGTGGAGACGACGTTGACGAGCAATGTCGTTGACATTGTGACGGCAACGAATAGCAATATTGCGGTCACCAATAGCGTAGCGCAGCCAGCGCGCCGATATCTTGATACCAAACTTTATCAGTTAAACCATGCATCGGCGATTGAGATCGCGGATAAGTTTAATTCGATGTGGTGTGGAGAGTTCGGACAGACTTGGAAAATCGCGAAGATGGCAGTGGCGTTTCCCGAGTCGAATACGGTGATGATTACGGCTCCGGTGGCAATTCTCGCGGCATGCGATATGGCGATTAAGGAGCTTGATATCGAAGCCCAACAAGTTTATATCGAAGCGCGTTTCGTGGAGCTTGGCAATACCGCCTCGCATAAGGTCGGAATTGATTGGACGTTGCTTAACGGAATGACGGGCACGGTTGGCTTGGGCGGCGGAATCGAAGGCGCGAGCGTAGGTAGCGCAGTCACCGAGTATACCAGAACATATTCTTCGAAAGCAAAAGGCACAACCTCATACGGAGTTTCCGGCGGGAGGGGCTCATCCGATGGTGATATCGTTACATTCAACGGAACGCTCGATTTCTCGCAAATGGCGATTACCCTAAAGGCATTGGAAGCGACTGAAGATGCAAAGACATTCTCCAATCCCAAGATCATAGTTTCATCGGGCAAGAAGGCGATGGTGGATATGACTACGAAGTATCCGAATGTAAAGATAGCGGCCAAGCGCACGACGGGTACGAGTGATTCGGTTGATATCGCCGCGAATATGGATCCGATTCCCGGCGAGGATAAGTTCATGTTCGCGAACGAGGCGTTCTTCAGTTGGGGGATATCGCTTGAAGTCACACCGCGAATTAGCACGAACGGGATCATTAATGTAACTATCGTGCCGACGATTTCATCGCGCAGCGATTGGGTTACGACGGGCATGAATTCCGAAGGCGACGAGGGGACGATTTCCGCTCGGTATCCGGTAATTGAAGTGCAGCGTCTGGTGACAGAGTTCAAGCTCGCGAGTGGCACGACGGCGGTAATTGGCGGACTTTCGGTTACAGACGAGAAGCAGGTTGATACGGGCATTCCGATACTGCGGCATATCCCGTGGATTGGGCCGTATCTATTCGGTTCCAAGGAGCGCGTGAAGGTTCAGAAGGAGATCGTCATCTTCGTCACCGTCGGAGTGGTCGACCCGCACAACGTCTCGCCAGATGCCGGTCTCCCGAAGAACGCCATTCTCGGCCGCCAGTACACGAAAGGTCAGAAGCTTGAGCCCGGCGACAGGCCGGAGAAGAACATGGAGGGCTTCAACTCCCTTGATCTGCGGTCCCTGGAGGAGCAGGCGGACGATCCTCTACAGACGCAGAAGAAGGATATGTTCAATTTCAGAGATTATATTCCGTTCAAGAAGGATCCAGAATACAACAAATCAAGTTCAAAATGAAAACTACTACACTCATGGTTGGTGCGGCGCTCCTCGCGGGCGCGGCGTTCGCGGACAAGGTCACGCTCAAGTCGG
>CALCDB010000174.1 GCA_937901395.1 uncultured Verrucomicrobiota bacterium | reverse complement strand
ATCCGGCGGCTGCACATCGTAATGACCGTAAACGAGCACCGTCGAAGCGCCTTCATCGCCCTTAAGCTCGGCGAAGACGGTTGGCGGATTGAACTCGGTGGTGATTATTTCTACCTCAGCCCCGATCTTGCTTAGCCATGCCTTCAACCACATCGCACAATTGACGCAATCGCGGAGATTCTCGTGATTCGCGCCTATCGTCGGGAACTTCAAGAGTTCGAAGTATTCCTTCGAGTCGTTTGATTTCAGCCACTCGTTGATCTCTTCGTTCATAATCGCCATCTGCCATAACCCCTTGAGTTACACCCGCTTTAGTTGCGGGAACAATACCACGTCACGAATTGAATCGCAACCGGTCAGGAACATGACCAGCCGATCCACGCCAAAGCCAAGCCCGCCTGTCGGAGGCATTCCGCATTCCAATGCACTGATGAAATCCTCGTCAATCTTCTCGGTGTCTTCGCCCGCCTGATTCTCCAATGCCTTGCGCTGTTCGATCGGATCGTTCTGCTCCGTATATCCTGGACACAACTCCCGCCCAGCAACGACAAACTCGAATACATCCACTAACTTCGGATCGTCCTTGCATGCCTTCGCGAGTGGCACGAATTCATGCGGAATGCGAATTACGAAAGTGGGCTGCATCAATTTCTTCTCGATTAGCTTATCGTATACTTCGTGAGTAAGCATTAGCTCGGTCGTTACTCCATCCAACTCCAAATTCGTCTCCGTTTCGCGTCCTTTCGCCTTCGCCTTCTCCAATTGCGTCGCAAAATCCAACTCAAACCAATCCTCGCCCATCAGCTCCTTCACCAAATCCTTGTACGCCACGCGTCGATACGGAGGCGTGAAATCAATCGGCACTTTGTTCTCGCCGTACTCGATTACCCGCTTGCCGATTACCGTATCGCAAAGATGCGGCAACAGCCCTTCCATGATCGCTTCCATCGAAGTGCGATCTCCATACGCCTCGTATATCTCGCAAACCGTGAATTCCGGATTGTGCGTGCGATCAATTCCCTCGTTGCGGAAGTCCTTGCCGAGCTCGAACACCTTGTTCATCCCGCCTACCAGCAAACGCTTCAGATACAACTCTGGCGCGATTCTCATCACACAATCCTTGTCCAATGCATTGTAATGCGAGAAGAATG
>CALCDB010000173.1 GCA_937901395.1 uncultured Verrucomicrobiota bacterium | reverse complement strand
ATCGGTTCCTCGATGAGGAACACTTCGCCTGCGCCCGCCGCGTGGGCGGCGTCTTCGACCGCTCGCTTCTCAACCTCGGTTATGCCGCTCGGCACGGCAATGACCATCCTCGGCTTGGCGTACTTCGAATAGAACCGCCGAGGACTCACCTTGTTGAGAAAGTACGAAATCATCGCTTCGGTAATGTCGAAATCTGCGATTACACCACTCTTCATCGGGCGAATCGCCACAATGTTGCCTGGTGTCCTGCCAAGCATGCGCTTGGCCTCGGCACCAACCGCCAGCACTCGCTTAGAGCCGGCCTGAATGGCCACCACCGATGGTTCACGCAACACGATACCACGATCCTTCGCATACACCAGCGAGTTCGCAGTACCGAGATCGATGCCGATGTCTGTCGAGAGCAACGATTTCAGTTTTCCGAACATAATGTAGGTATTCTATGCGATTTTCTGGATTTCGTCAAGGGGGTCACCCGAAGAACGCCTTGTACAGGGCCCGCACGGCGACGTCCCTGTCCGCACTCCGGATCGCCAGCATGAACGAGACCTCGCTCGAGCCCTGGTTCACCATCGACATCGAGATTCCCGCCGACGCCAGCGCCAGACATGCCTTCGCCAGCATGCCCGGCGTGTAACACATGCCTTCGCCTACGATCATGAGCATCGTGAGGTCGCGCTCGATCGTCACGAAATCAGGACTCAGGACTTCCTTGATCTTCTGGACGATCTTGCGCTCTTTCTCCTTCGGCAGGAACTGCTCCTTCACGACGACGCACTGCGAGTCGACGCCCGACGGCATGTGCTCGTAGGAAATGCCCTCCTCCTCGAGGACCTGCAGGAGCCGCCGGCCGAAGCCGATCTCGCGGTTCATCAGGTACTTCTCGACGACGATGTTCACGAAGCCGTCCGCCGAGGCGATGCCGACGACCGTCCCCGGCACGACCCGCCGCGACTGCTGGATCATCGTGCCCGGCTCCGCCGGATGGTTGGTGTTGCGGATGTTGATCGGAATCCTGGCCTTCACCGCCGGAATGACCGCCTCGTCCGCAAAGACGCCAAAGCCCGCGTAGGCGAGCTCGCGCATCTCGCGGTAGGTCATCGTCGCGATGCCCTCGCCGTCCTTCACTTCCTCGACGATGCGCGGATCGCACGGATAGACCGAATCGACGTCGGTGAAGTTTTCGTACACATCCGCGCATATCGCCGCCGCCAAGATCGACCCCGTGATATCCGATCCGCCACGCGGAAACGTCGCCACCTTGCCCTCGCGCGTCCAGCCGAAGAACCCGGGATACACCACGATTCCCTCGAAATTCGAAAATGCCTTCGCCAAGTTCGCGTAGCTATCCGGCTCGAGTTGCGCATTGCCGAATTCTCCCGAAAGTATCATCCCCGTCGTCTTTGGGCTTGCGTAACGCGCCTTCTTTCCCCGCGCCTCGAAGGCGATCGCCACCAGCTTGGCGTTGTTGTCCTCGCCTGCCGCTTTCATCAAATCTAGAAATTCCTCGCGCCTCAAGACCCCGACTTGCGCCAAGCGCTCCTTCATATCCCGCTCGATGGTCTTGATTATCTCGTCCCCAAGCTTGAGTTCATTGGCGATCTCCGCATAGCGCTCGACTACCGCGCCGTATTCGCGATCGGTGTTCTCTCCCTTGAGCGCCGCCTCCGCGAGCGCGATCAACAAGTCCGTTACCTTGGTGTCTCCATCATGTCGCTTGCCTGGCGCCGAAACGACCACGATTCTGCGCATTGGATCCGCCAATACGATATCTATTACCTTGTTTAACTGCGCCGCGTTCGCGAGCGAACTTCCGCCGAATTTGCATACTTTCATCAAATCATCCTCATTAGCACCGGCTTCTCGCCGATGATTCCCGCCTCTTCGATCGCCCGTAATGCGATTTTCACGTTTTCCGTCTTCGCGATGTGCGTGCGCATCACCACCGGTATTACGCCATCGCGTTCCTCGCCCTTCACGAACTCGTGACTGGTGGCGAGCTTGATCGAAACATCATGCTGACCGAAGATCGTGCAAAGTTGTCCCAACGCCCCGCAGCGATCCGCCACCATCAAGCGGATGTAGAACATCGCCTCGATCTCGCCCGGCTTCGCCAAGCGCACCTCGCCCTCGTAGACTTTGGGTATCGCGCTCGCGTAACGCGCTCCTCTGCCCGTCGCCAAGTTTCGCGCGATGTCCCCGATGTCTCCGATTACCGTTGACGCGGTCGGCGCGCGCCCCGCGCCCTTGCCGTAGAATAGCAAATCGTCCGAAAGATCGCCATGCACCATTACCGCGTTGAACGCCCCGTTCACCGCCGACAACGTCTGCTCTTTCGGCACCAGCGTCGGGTGCACCCCGACTTCGACGTTGTCGCCCTTCCTGGCGATGTGCGCCAACAGCTTGATCGTATAGCCGAGCCGTCCCGCGTATACTACATCGACCTTGGATAATTCCCGTATTCCGTGAACTTCGATGTCCTTCGGCGATACGCTGATGCCGTATGCGAGCGACGATAATATGCACGCCTTGTGCGCGGTATCCCATCCGTCGATGTCCAGCGTCGGGTCTTGTTCGGCGAAGCCCAATCGCTGCGCATCCTTCAACACCGCCGCGAAATCCGCCCCCTCGTTGATCATTCGCGTCAGGATGTAATTGCAAGTTCCGTTCAGAATTCCCTGTATGCTCTCGATCTCGTTGCCCGCCAAGCCCTCGCGCAAACAACGGATGATCGGAATTCCCCCGCCTACCGAAGCGCCGAAGTAGATATCGACCCCATTCGCCCGCGCCGCCTCGAAGATCTCCGCGCCATGCTCCGCCAATAGCTTCTTGTTCGCCGTCACTACGCACTTGCCGGAATTGAGCGCCTTCAAGATCAAGGTCTTGGCGATTCCGGTTCCGCCGATCGTCTCCACTACGATGTCAACTTGACTATCGTCGATTACCTGCTCCGAATCGGTGGTGAGCAACTCCTTGGGAACCGCGATTCCACGATCCCTCGCGATATCCGGATCGGCGATGCGCCGCAATGCTATCCTCACGCCCAGACGCTTCGCCATCGCCTCGCCATGCTTCAATAGTCCATCCGCGACGCCCGCGCCGACCGTACCGAAACCAAGAATTCCAACGCCTATCTCTTACATCTTCTTGCCGTTCTTATCCGCGTTATTCGCCTTTTGCGATGAGCTCCTCCAACTTGGCGGAGGCCTTCATCGTGCTCCCGAACTCCTTTAGGATGGTAGTTACCTTGCCGATGAAATCCTTCGAAATCAATGGCACCATGCTACCGGGATAGTCCTCTATGTAGCAGCGCACTTCCTTGGGCTGACTGCGCCAGAATTCCTCACGCCTTGCGATATCCTGCGCCTTCATCACCGCGAGCTGCACCCTTAGGCGCTCGATCGCCTCCACTTCCCGCTTTGAATATTCGCCATCGCTCATCGCCATCGCTACCCACATCGTAATCGCCTGCCTCACATCCTCGATCGACAGCTTCTCGAACCCCGTGGGCAATACCGCCTTCGCCTCGTCGATGAACGTAGCCAAGGTCCCCTCGTCGTCATCGCTGGCGGAAACCAAATTGATGTACCCGGCCGAATGCATCGCCGCCTTCAACGCCACATCCGTCGCCGCCTCGGTATACCCAAAGCCATGCTGCGACAGATACCGAAACGCCGCGTATTCCGATGGCAACACGCCATTATCCAACGCCGCCACCATAAGCGCTATCTTGAGTATGCCCAAATCGGTTTCGTTCAACTTGCTCTTCGGCGAAGAGCTCGACGACTGAAACACCAATGGACAAACCACTTTAAGAATATCAATTAACATCTATACTCCCTCATATCGACTATTTCTCTCTCTATCTACTGCTAATAAAGGTATATTGTAGCATATTTATTCGGCAATGACAACAATCCGCCCACCATCCCCCGAAATTTTTGGAGCGAAATTAGAGGTTGCGGATTCCAGCTAATGGAATATTGATAAGCCCATCCTGCACATCAAAATTTTTCATTGAGGCGCGATAACTTTGTTCGGGGGCGAACTTCTTGCGATATGCCTTGAGACTTTGGGAATGAATGTTTTCTTCTGCCTTTACTTCAAGCGGACATACGCCCATCCCTTGCTGAATCACGAAATCAATTTCGCACTGGGAATCTTCGGTGCTGTAATAATATGGCTTTATTGAAGTTTCGGCAATCAACTGTTGGTGAACATATTGCTCTGTCAATGCGCCCTTGAATTCTTTGAATATTTTGGAACCCTCCAGCACGACTTTGGGCGACAGCCCTGCCATAGTGGAGAGTAGGCCTATATCCAACATAAAAACTTTGAAGGCACAATCTGCATATCCCTCAAGCGGCAACATTGGGGCGGTTACGCGCTTGACTCGCGCGATAAGCCCGGCATCTTCCAACCATCTAAGCGGATTGGCGAATTCCGAAGCTCTCCCGCCCTTCTTAAGCATGGAATATTGAAATTTCTTATTCTCCTTCGCCAACTGCGTCGGTATGGAATTCCAGCAACTTTCGATTCTCGGCACTTCACGCTCTGGCGCGTGCTTTGAAATATCTCGCATATAACCAGCGAGTATCTCGCGATGAACTTCGCGAACCTCCTTGAAACTTTGCGTAGCTACATATACTTCAACCGCCTCTGGCATACCCCCTACAACATAGTATTGACGCAGAAAATCCGTAATCCTTTCATTGAAAGTAGTCATTGAAGCCCAATCCCCGCGCCTAATGATCGCCGCGAGTTGCTCTTGTGCAACTGCATCCAAAAACTCCACGAATGAAAATGGATGTATTTTATAAAGATGGTTCAAGTGAAACGGTTGTAGTATCAATGGAAAGAGGAATATATGATAATGTCGAGTTTTATGATAATCAAGATGATTATCAGTGGAAAATAGGCGGAAATAATATCGCAACAGTATCATATAAAGGTTTCTTTAAAGATTTTCCAATTGATATTCAAAAAAGTCCTGTAGAAAAAATTGTAATAACCAATTACCCAAATAGAGAATATGTTATGGGAGATGGCTTTGTAGACATATATGAGGGCGAAGTATATTTT
>CALCDB010000172.1 GCA_937901395.1 uncultured Verrucomicrobiota bacterium | reverse complement strand
ATCATCATGGGCACGTACGTCCTCTCGTCCGGCTATTACGACGCCTACTACGGGAAGGCCCAGCGGGTCCGCACGCTCATCAAGCGCGACTTCGACGAGGCGTTCGCGAAGGTGGACGCGCTCATTACGCCGTGTGCGCCGACACCGGCGTTCAAGTTCGGGGCGAACCAGGATCCGCTCACGATGTACCTGAACGACCTCTACACGATCCCCTCGGCCCTGGCGGGCGTCTGCGCCTCGTCCGTGCCGGCGGGCTTTACCTCTGATACGAAGCTTCCGGTCGGCGTGCAGTTCATCTGCGGCGGATTCGAGGAGGAGAAGCTCTTGAAGGTTTCAAAGGCATTCGAGGAGATTGCAAAATGAAGAAGGCGACGATGGAGACCTCGATGGGAACGATCACCCTCGAGCTTGATGACGCGAAGGCCCCGGAGACGGTCGCGAATTTCGTCCAATACGCGAAGGACGGACATTACGACGGCACGATCTTCCACAGGGTCATCGACGGGTTCATGATCCAGGGCGGCGGTTTCACGAAGGACATGAACCAGAAGAAGACGCGCGAGCCCATTCGCAACGAGGCGATGAACGGGCTTAAGAATTTACGCGGAACGATCGCGATGGCGCGCACGATGGTAGTGGATTCCGCAACCAACCAATTCTTCATAAACCTCGTGGACAATGATTTTCTGGACTTCGTTAATCCCACGCAGCAGGGCTTTGGGTATGCTGTGTTCGGAAAAGTAATCGATGGAATGGAAGTAGTCGATGCAATCGCCAAGGTGAAGACGGGATTTTCCGGGCCGTATCAAAATGTGCCGGAGGAGCCGATTGTAATTAAACATGTCAAAGTCGGTTGATTTTCCAACGAAAAAAGTATATAATAATCACACAACCAAAATAGGAGTAAAGAGATGAAGAAACTTTTTCAGTTCGTGGTGGTAGCGATGGCAGCGATGCCGATTTTCGCGCAAGGGGGAATTGAAGCGGAAGCGGCGCCGATTCGTGAGAGCGAGGCGTGGCCGACGTTTTTTGCGGTTTGCGACTATCCGGATAGCATGCAGGTAGTTGGATTGCGCTTGACGATTCCGTTTTCGGTTAAGCAGGAGGCGGTAACTGGTGTTGATGTGGGTTTCTGGGGGCGTTCGATTTATTTCGAGGGTCTTCAGTTCAATGTTCTGCGCAACGATGTGAAGGATGATATGTCGGGCTTCCAGATCGGCCTTTACAACTCGGTTGGCGGCGGTGATTTGTTGGGGCTTCAGGTCGGTTTGTTCAACGAGGCGAATTCGATGCGTGGCGCACAAGTGGGCATCGTCAACATGTCGGGCGAGACGGAGGGCTTCCAGATCGGTCTCATCAATTTGAGCGAGACGATGTTCGGTTATCAGATTGGTCTCATCAATGTTATTCGCGATGCGGAATTGCAGTTCTGCCCGATTGTCAATATTGGTTTTTAATCAATGAGGATACATCCTTTTGCGGCCGTGAGGCCGAATGCTATGGACGCGGCCTTGGTCGCGTCCGTTCCGTATGATGTAGTAACCACGACGGAAGCGAAGAGCTTAGCCGCTGGGAATCCAAAGAGCTTCTTGCATGTATCGCGTCCAGAAATTGACCTTCCAGACGGAACGGAATGTTCTTCGGAGGCGGCATACAGGCAGGCGAAAGCGGCGTTGGATAAGTTAATTGCCGAAGGAACGCTCATTAGGGATGGCGAGGCGAAGTTCTATGCGTATCGGCAGACGATGGGCTCGCATTCGCAGACTGGGATAGTAGCGACATTCGATACGAAGGATTATCTTGGCGGGGTGTTGAAGCAACATGAGAAGACGCGCAAGGACAAGGAAGATGATCGAACGCGCCATATAGAGACATTATCAGCGCATACGGGGCCGGCATTCTTGACATATCGAGATGATCGAGCGATTGACGAAATCGTGAGCGCAGCATGCCGGCGCGAGGCGCTATATGATTTTGTTGCGGATGACGGAATTAGGCATACGGTATGGGAGATAGCGCGTGCATCCGATTGCATGGCGGATGAGTTAGAGGAACTTTTCGCGCGCATACCGACAGCGTATATCGCGGATGGACATCATCGTAGCGCAGCAGCTTCGCGATTCGCGAAGGAGCATAATTTCGAAGGGGAGAGTCGCTGGTTTTTGGCGGTAATCTTTCCGGCGAGTCAATTGCGGATATTGGCGTACAATCGCCTCATTCAAGATTTGAACGGATTATCGAGCGAAGAGTTCATGGCGAAAGTGGCGAAGAACTTCAAGATAGGCGAGCGAGGAGCGCGGAATTGTAGGATGTATTTCAAGGGAGAGTGGGTAAATCTTTCGTGGGAGATTCCTGCCGGGGCTTCGGTAGTGGAGGCGTTGGATGTTTCATATTTGCAGGATAAGTTGCTTGCGCCAGTATTGGGGATTGGCGATCCGCGGACGGATAAGCGCATAGCGTTTATGGGCGGAATTCGCGGCGAGGAGGCGTTGGCGAAGGAAGTTGACGAGGGCAAATACGCAGTGGCGTTTTCGATGGAGCCAGTGACGGTTGAGGAGGTAATGAGCATCGCCGATGCTGGCGAGATAATGCCGCCAAAATCAACTTGGTTCGAGCCGAAATTGAGAAGCGGTTTGTTCGTGCACACGATTTAATGAAGTCCGTAAAAAAATATTGGCAACGCTTGCGCGCGATAATGGTGAGAGATTCGCTGTCGCCAGAAAGGGTGGCGGCGGGTTGGGCGTTGGGTATGTTCGTAGGGTGCACGATACCATTTGGTTTTCAGTTGATTGTTTCAGTTCCGCTGGCGTTGGTATTTAAGGTATCGAAAATAGGCGCGACAATCGGAACACTGATCACGAACCCAGTTACCATCTTCATAATATATCCGATTCAAACATGGGCGGCAAACATCATATTTTTTGGAGGTTCATTATCGTTCGATCGCCTGATGAATATGCAATGGACGTGGCAATCGGTTCGGAATCTCGGAATTGATGCGGTGTTATCGTTCTTCATAGGGGGATTAATATTGGCGATTATTTTATCGCCGATAACTTATCTTGCGGTCAAGAGGATCGTAATAAAGTATCGTTCGCGTCGGAGGAAGGAGAAGTAATGTCGCAGGAATGGAATATACGCTCACGTGGGCATGTGTGCACGATTTGTCAGAAGCCGCTGATTGACAATACGCCAGTAGTTTCGGCATTGCGGGAAACGGCCAATGGGTATGAGCGATATGATTGTCACCCAGAATGTTGGAAGGCGACGAATCGTGATTGGGTTCCGTTCTCACAATGGGATGGAATTTATTTAGCACCGGTAAGGGAAGAGAAGAAAGAGCCGCTTAAGAAAGAGGACGCAGGGGAATTGTTGCGACAGCTCGTCACGATGGATGATCCATCGATGAAGAACGTCGTATACGTATTGGCGGTGATGTTGGAGCGATCCAAGATACTGGTGGAGCGGGATACGAAGGAACTGGAAGACGGGACAATTCGCAGGGTCTATGAAGATCGCAAACAAGGAGACACCTTCATAATTTTGGATCCACGACTCAGGTTGGAGAATCTGGCAGAAGTGCAGGCGCAAGTAATAGCGCTATTATCGGGGAGCAAGACCTTGGGAGAAGTAGCATCTGAAGAGGATGAAGCTGAGTCCACGACAACGTGAAGCTGCGCGGATAATCGCAGAGGGCAGATTCTTTCCAACATTTGTCAAGGAAGATGATGGATGGCACGCTCGTTGGCGTGCCATTGATATTGAAAACGATTGGGTGGATGAGATGGTGCGAAGCGCCGCGATGACGAGTTTATCAGAGGATGCCGAAGATCAAAAGCACGAGACATTGCATGACGCTTGGATGCTGGCGTTAAAATCAAGGACGGGGTTGGTGATTTGGGATGACGGCGAATGCGCGGAATTCGCAAAAGAATTGGAGGAGTGGAGCGGGAATGCGAAGATTGACGTAGAGGCGCGCAAGGGAATATGCTTTAAGTTCGTGCCATACGAGATTACCTGTCAGGTTCCAACGAATCGCGCAGGCCTCAAGGCGTTGGGGTTATCCACGTATGTGTTTTACCCATTACGCGGAATGAGGCGCGTCAATGGGGATGCTTCGCGCTTATCGGTTCGGCTTACACAGTCAGAAGCGGAAAATTTCGTAAGACATGGAGCGCATGATCTCGTCAATGCGGGTTATCGCGTAGATGGTGCGGATATCAAGGCGGATGTTTCGGCGGTTGCCGATGTGGAGACCGGCGATGCGAAGAAGGCGCATTCGTTAAAAGTTAAACTAACGGTGAGGGTTGCGGGGGAAGCAGTAAGCGCCGAAGAGATTCGCTTTTTACTTGAGCAAGGTTCGACGATAGTGTTTTTTAGAAATCGTTGGATTGAAGTAGATAGGTCGGTTTTGCGCGAGGCCTTGCGTGCATTGGAAAGGGGGGCTGGCAAAAAGCCAAATTTGATAAGCTTCGCGTTAGGAATTGGTAGGATCGGCAAATTGGAAATTGAAGCGGTAAAGACGCATGGTTGGATAAGAGGTTTACTAAACGAACTCACCATGATGGGGAGGGAGATTCCGCTTGATTCGTTTACCGCAATTCCAGGATTGCAAGGGTCATTGCGAGAATATCAGCAACGTGGAGTCGTGTGGCTCAAATTTTTGACAGATAACGGGTTTGGGGCGTTGTTGGCCGATGATATGGGGTTAGGCAAGACCATTCAGACGATTGCGTGGCTACTCGTATCGCATTCACACGCATTGGTAGTAGCGCCATTGACATTGCTGGCGAATTGGGAACATGAAATCAAGAACTTCGCGCCCAAGTTGAAAATATACGTCCATCAAGGCGATCATCGTCATATCGCGAGCGGATTCAAGCGATTCGCCAATGATGCGGATGTGGTATTGACGAGTTATAATTTGCTGGTGCATGATTATCAGGAATTCGCCGAAGTCGCTTGGGACGCCTTGATATTAGATGAAGCGCAGATGATTAAGAATGTCAATACGCAAGCCGCGAAAGCGGTACGTTCGCTATCGCCTAAAAAGCGAATCGCATTGACGGGAACGCCGATTGAAAATTCAGTGGAAGATATATGGGCGATCGAAGATTTTCTGAATCCAGGATTCTTGGGCGATAGGAAGTCGTTCATCGAGCGTTTCGTGAAACCGATAGCGATGAATGAGCATAGCAACGCCGGGAATCGTCTGCGACATGCGCTCGAGCCATTCATATTGCGAAGATTGAAATCGGACCCCAACATAGCCGCCGAAATCGGCGACAAGCGAGAGATTCGCGAATATTGTAAACTTTTGCCAAATGAGCGTAAGGATTATGAAATGGCATTAGAAGAGTTTCGTCAGAGCGAGCGAGCGCAGGGCGATATCTTCGCGCTGATTACGCGACTTAAGTTGATTTGTGACGGCGAAAGCAAGTTGGAACGACTAGTGGAATTATTGGGGCAGATTTTCGAGTCGGGAGAGTCGGCGCTTATTTTTACGCAATATGCAAAGGTCGGTAGTTGGTTACGAAGTGAATTATCGAAACGCTTCGGTAGGATATTACCATACTTGAATGGTGCGCTTTCCGCAAAAGAGAGGGTATTGGAGATTGAGAAATTCAAACATGGCAATGCAAATGCCTTCATACTTTCGCTTAGGGCGGGTGGATTCGGGTTGAATCTCACGAAAGCGACACACGTGATACATTTTGACAGGTGGTGGAATCCAGCAGTAGAGGATCAAGCGACGGATCGGGCGCATCGTATCGGACAGCATAAGATGGTATTCGTGCATTTATTTATCATGATGGGGACATTGGAGGAGCGCGTAGATGAAATTCTTTCGCGCAAGGAATCCCTTAAGGCATTGATTGCCGATGGAGATGCATTTTATAATGCGGTATTGCTAAGTAAGGAGAGTAAATAGTCAAGATGTCAAGCAAGAAGCGATATCCAATTAGAATTCCCCGTTTCGCACCTGGTATTCGCGCGCAAGTATCGCGGGTTGGGTCTGCGAGCAGTTGGTGGGCGAAGGAATGGAAGCGGAGATTGGAAAAGATGGAATTGCGAGGGCGATTGGGGCGGGGAAAGAATTACGCGCTTTCTGGGCAAGTGATGAAGCTGGAGATAGCTGGAAATCGAGTCAGCGCGCAAGTAGTGGGGACGAGAGAAGAGCCATATCAAGTAACGATCGATTTTCGTGTTCCAGAAGGCAAAGGCCGTAAGCGGATAATAGAGAAGATTGCGAGGGAACCGATGATGGTAGCGAGGATGTTGGCGGATGATATGCCGACGGAGGTGGAAATGATCTTCAATGAAGAGGGATATGATCTATTCCCCGGGGGTAAGCTCGCTCCGGGAAAGTACGATATGACGACAAGTTGCAGTTGCCCAGACTATGTAAACCCATGCAAGCACACTAGCGCGGTATTGTTGATTTTAGGTGAAGAGGTAGCGAGGAAACCCGCAACACTATTGGAATTGAGGGGGATAATGATAGAGGAGTTAATGCCATGAAGATTGAAACTCCAATTTTGCGCAGGTTGGGTCCAGTGCCGTTTTGGCGTGGTAGCGGCAAGTGCATGGACGAATTAGAGCGGATTTATAAAATGGCAATAAAAGCAGCTTCCACCTACCTAAATCGATAAAATATGATAAAATATACACATGCTATTGGAAATAGAAGATCTTGATGTCTCGTTTAGAAATGACGAGGGGGAAGTAACTCGAGCTGCGATTGAAGTAAACTTGCAATTGGAGCGTGGCGAGGTTTTAGGCATCGTAGGCGAATCGGGCAGCGGTAAGAGTTCGGTATCAATGTCAATTCCGCGTTTACTGCCATCACCACCAGCATTTTGGCCGAAAGGCAGGATATTGTTGGATGGGGAAGAGATGCTATCGATGCCGTTATCGAACTTGCGGCGAATTCGCGGCAAGAAAATTGGCGTGGTCTTTCAGGATCCGATGGGGTCGCTATCGCCATTGCATCGCATAGGCGAACAGATGATAGAGACCGTTCAGCTCCACGAGGATGTTTCCAAGTCTGCGGCGCGCGCTTTGGCGCTTGAATGGTTAGGGAAGGTAGGGATCCCCGATCCGGAGGTGCGTTCGCTTGCGTATCCACATGAGCTTTCCGGAGGAATGCAGCAGCGCGTAATGATTGCAATGGGTCTGATGTTGGGGCCAGACTTAGTTATTGCCGATGAACCGACGACTGCGCTTGATGTGACAATTCAAGCGCAAGTCTTGAAACTTATGAAGGAATTGCATAGGGCGAATTCGGCGATCTTGCTAATCACGCATGATTTGGGCGTGGTTTCGCAGATGGCGACGAAGCTTGCGGTGATGAAAGACGGCAGGGTGATTGAAACTGCCGACGATGCAATGGAGTTTTTTAACCATCCTAAACATCCGTATTCGCAGGCATTGGTCCGTGAAGCGCGGAAGATGGAGCTTGAATGAAAAAGATCGGAATTATTGGCGCGGGACGTTTCGGCATAGCATTGGCGGAATCGCTTTCCAATGCTGGAGCGGAAGTTATACTCATAGATCGCAATCGGCCGGCGATGCAACTTGCTAACGAGTTCGCGACTGCATTGCAGGGAGATGCGACGCAGTTGCGCATATTGGAAGAGGCGGGGTTTGGCGATTGCGATGTTGTCGTCGTTGCCATCGGATCCAATATCGAAGCTTCAATGATGGCTACCGCGAACTGCAAGGAACTCGGTATCACCAATGTGGTGGCCAAAGCATCAAGTGAGCTGCATGGCAAGATACTGCGTCGCATTGGTGCAGATTCGGTAGTGTACCCAGATCGTGATAGTGCTCACCGCTTAGCGAGAGCGATTGCGAATCATGATGTGATTGATCTTCTGGAAGTATCGGAGGGGTATTCCATTGCGGAAATAGACGTTCCCGATGGAGTGAGTGGCAAGACTTTGGCGGAAGCCGACTTGCGCAAGAATACTGGCATAACGGTGCTTTGCATTCGCAGAGCCGATTCGGATTCTAAGCATTCGCGCAAGATTATAATTCCTGGGCCAATGGATGTAATTGAGCCAAATGATAAGTTAATAGTGTTCGGTGAGACGAAGAATCTTGATCGGATGTCATAACGATGAGTCGTTTGGTCATTCGCGGACGTAGGACGATTTCAGGAACGCATAAGGTTTCTGGAAACAAGAATGCGGCGTTGCCGATGATTGCGGCTTCGTTGCTTACCTCGGAACCAATTACTATAATCAACTTGCCGGAAATTGACGATGTGGAGTTAATGTTGGAGACCGCGCGTAAATTCGGGGTGAAGATTGTGCGCAATCTTAACGAGCAATCGGTGACGATTACCGCAGCGAAGCTCAAGACGGCGAAGATTGATGTGGAGTTGGCGGCTAAGATTCGCACGAGTTTCTTATTTGCGGGTCCATTGTTGGCGCGGCTTGGTAGGGCGGTGTTGCCGCCTCCTGGTGGCGATGCGATTGGTCATCGGCGGCTTGATACGCATTTTTCCGGCTTTAAGGCGTTGGGGGCGAAGGCAAAAATCAGCAAGCGCGCTTTATCTTTTCGTGGCGAACTTAGGGGCGCGAAGATTCTATTGGATGAAGCTTCGGTAACGGCGACCGAGAATATTCTTATGGCTTCCGTCTTGGCTAAGGGGACGACGGAAATATATAATGCCGCTTGTGAACCGCATATCGTGGATTTGGCCACGATGTTGAATAAGATGGGAGCGAAGATTCTTGGGGCGGGCACCAATCGCTTGATCATTGAGGGCGTGGAAAAGCTGAATGGTTGTACGGCTAAAGTAGGATGCGATTACATCGAAGCCGGCAGTTATATCGTCGCGGCGGCAGTGACTGGCGGAGAGCTCACGTTGACCGATATTGAGCCAAGCCCGTTTGAGGTTCTCGAGGGGGCGTTTGCGCGCTTTGGGGTCACTTGGACGATTGATGCGGCTGCCGGAACTTTGCATTATATTCCGAAGCGTCGGTTGCGGATGAAGTATGATTTTGGCGATGCGATACCATCAATTGCGGATGGAACTTGGCCGGCATTCCCTTCGGATTTGATTTCCATCCTAATTGTATTGGCATCGCAAGCGCGGGGGACGTGTCTGTTTTTCGAGAAGATGTTTGAAAGTAGATTGTATTTCGTTGATCATCTTAAGCAGATGGGCGCCAAGATCGTGCAATGCGATCCGCATAGAGTAGTGGTAACGGGACCATGTTCGCTTACTGGCGAGACGGTTACTTCGCCTGATATCCGCGCTGGAATCTCGTTGGTGATCGCGGCATTGTGTGCGCGCGGCGAGACGCATATAATGAATGCTGAGTCGATTGATCGCGGCTATGTATCGGTTGAAAATTCCTTGGGCGAATTGGGCGCGGATATCGTTAGGAAATTGTCATAATGAAAATCGTCGGTGCGGATGATGCTGGGCTTATCGTGGCGCGCGATTGGTTATTGCGCGGAGGAGTTGCGGTTATACCTACAGATACCGTGTATGGTCTCGCGGCGCACCCTGATTTTGAGGACGCAGTTGCGAGATTATATGCGATTAAGGCGCGGGAGAAGGCGAAGCCGATTGCGTTATTGGCGAGCGATGCGGCTGGGGCGGAACGCTTTATCGGCAAGGTGGGAGCGGCGTTGGGCTCAAAGTATTGGCCAGGAGCATTGACGGTAGTAAATAATGGCGAGGGAGTAAGAGTTCCTAATCATGAATGGACTCGTAAGTTGATCGCGGCTTGTGGCGGTGCATTGCGGGTAACCAGCGCGAATATGTCGGGGCGACGAGCGGCAACCGATAGCGAGGCCGCGCTCAACGAGGTAGGCCTATCGGCCGATTTGGTGGTGGATGGCGGGGTATCGCCTGGCGGCGTTGCCTCAACGGTGATTGCAATAAAGGAAGATGGCGGGCTTACGTTGTTGCGCGAGGGTTCCATTAAGTTCTTGACCTTGGCGAGCGGGAGCCCAAGAAGAGCGAAGATCTTGCGCGATCTGGGCGTGGATTTCGTCGTTCGCAAGACTGATGCGGAGGAAGTAAGTTATGCGGACGATCCGGAGAGAACGGTGAGTTGCAATGCCTTATCCAAGGGAAAGGCGGCGGGGGTTGCGCGTTGTCTTTCGGCTGACACGATTGTGTGGTACGATAATCGTATTTACGGAAAGCCGCATGATCTTGACGAAGCCAAGCGATTTCTTCGCGAATTGAGCGGAAAGACACATACCGTTTTCACGGGCGTCGCTTTTGATGGTGAAGTAAAAGTAGTTCGTAGCGAAGTGAAGTTTCGCGAGCTTTCCGATTCGATGATTGATGATTATGTTGCGAAGGTGCGGCCGACGGATCGGGCGGGGGCGTATGATATTGATGAATCGGGAGATTTGGTTGTCAAAAGCTGGGCGGGGAGTTATGAGAATATCATGGGGCTGCCAGTTGAGCCATTGAGGGAATGGGGAATTATCCAATGAAAGATGGCGAAAGCATCATCCTTGCCAATGGGGAATTTCCCAAGCGTGGCGGCACCGCGTGGAAGGCGCTCGCGGATGCGAAGTATGTGGTTTGTTGTGATGGAGCCGCTGATGCTTATCGGCGACGCTTCCATCGCAGCCCAGATGTGGTGGTTGGCGATTGCGATTCATTGCATGGGAAATATGAGAATATAGTTATCATCGACGAACAGGATACCAACGATTTGGAGAAGGCGATCTGTTATTGTCGGCAACATAATATCATCAAGCCGTTAGTATTGGGCATTACTGGCAAGCGCGATGACCATACTCTCGGCAATATCTTTCGCGCTTTCGCTTATGGGCTTGATGTGCTTACAAATTTCGGACGGTTCATTTATGTAAAAAAGCGGCTTTCATTATCCGTTAAAGTCGGAACGCCAATCTCAGTTTTTGCGATGTCCCCCGCTACCAAGATGAGTTCGACGGGGCTTGAATGGGCGCTTAAGGGAGTGAAGTTCGATAATCTATATTGCGCTACATTGAATCGGGCGAACAGTAAGAAGATATCGGTAACTACCAATTATCCAGTTTACATTTACGTGGCATCATCATGAAACTTAAACTCAACGGAATTGAAGTGGATTGTATCATCGGGGAGCGCCCCGATGAGCGTATTCGCAGGCAGCGATTGAGTATAGATGTGGAGCTTACGATATCTGCCGAGGCGGCGGATAGCGATCGGCTTGAGGATACGGTCGATTATGCGATGCTCACAGAGCGGATTCGTTCGGCGCTCATTTTGTCCAAATGCAAGATGATTGAACGCGCGGCGAAGATCGTATATGATATTTGCATTTCGGAAGAGAAGGTAAATAGCGCCGTTATCGCCATTCGGAAGGCGGGGGCGATAGCGAATCTTGAATCGGCGGAGGTCGTGTATGATGGGCGCTGAAAATTTAGTTGCATTATTGCGGGCTCGCGGGCTTACGTGCGCGACGGCGGAAAGTTGCACCGGCGGAGGAGTTGGCAGCGCGATAACTTCCGTTCCCGGCTCGAGCGCGGTATTTTCCGGCGGAGTGATCTCGTATTCAAATGAGGTAAAGAATCGCGTTTTAGGCGTATCGCAGGAAACGCTTAACACGGTTGGGGCGGTAAGTTCGGAAACGGCCATTCAGATGGCGCGAGGCGCGAGGGAATTATTGAGGGCGGATATCGCGGTGTCGATTACCGGAATCGCGGGGCCGGATGGCGGGAGCGAAGAGAAACCCGTCGGTTTAGTATGGTTTGGCATTGCCAGCGAAGCTGGGGAGCGCGCGGAGAAAGCGATTTTTCGCGGCGATCGCGCGCGCATTCGCGAGCAAGCGGTAATTCACGCATTAGGAATGCTTACGATCGCAGCGACATGATTTCGCCTGATACCATAACACGAATTCGAGACTTGATGGCGGAAGCGTCGGTCTTTGAGGAAGATTTGGTAGAGAGTTTTATCTTGGGGGGCGGCCCCGGCGGACAGAAGACGAACAAGACCTCGAATGTGGTGCGGCTTGAACATACGATAAGCGGCTTGCAGATAAGATGCGGAGAGACGCGTAGTCGCGAGACGAATAGATGGCTCGCCCGGCGTATGCTCGCCGAGCTCATTCTTGAGCGAGAGCACAAGCGCAAGAGCGCGGAGCAACAGCGGCGCGAGAAGGTGCGGCGGCAGAAGCGGAGGAGGAGCCGCAAACAAAAGCAGAAAATGTTGGCCGATAAGCACGCCCATTCGGAGATTAAGGCATTGCGCAGAAAAGTGGTGGACGAATGAAGAGTAGGCCTGTAGGTTTCTTTGATAGCGGAGTTGGGGGGCGCTGCATATTGGAAGCGTTTAAGCGGCTTTGTCCAGCCGAAGAAACCATATATATCGCCGATTCCAAGCATTGTCCATACGGCAATCGCAGTGCGGAAGAAATAATTCGTCTTTCGGAAGCGTGCGTTCAACGGCTGCTGAAAAAGAATTGCAAGTTGATTGTAGTTGCCTGCAATACCGCAACCGCCGCCGCGATCGATTATTTGCGCGAGCATCATCCAGAAGTGCCGTTCGTTGGTATAGAGCCGGCGATCAAGCCCGCCGCCTTGCGTTCCAAGACGGGGGTAGTTGGGGTATTGGCGACGGCGGGGACGTTTCATGGGCGGCTTTACAATCAGACGAAGGCGCGCTTCGCCAAGAATGTGACGGTGCTGGCGGTAGTGGCGGATGAATTCGTTACGCTGGTGGAGCGTGGCGAGACTTCGGGGCCAAATGTGGAGCGGATCGTGCGAGCCAAGATCGAGCCATTATTAAAGGCGGGTGCGGATAAGTTAGTATTGGGGTGCACGCACTTTCCGCATTTAAGGGCGGTGATTGAAAAGCTTTGCGATGGGCGCGCGGAAATTATTGATCCATCAGAAGCGGTTGCGCGTCAGGCGAAGAGATTGTTGGGAATATGAAAAAGAGCGCGTTGATAACTGGCGGCACTATCCGTGTAGGGCAGACGATTGCAGAGCGATTGCGTTCGCAGGGGTGGCGCGTAATCGTAAGCTCGCATCGTCCAGATGCCGGCGCCGATATCGTGGCGGATCTTTCCGAACCGATGGGAGCGGCGAAACTTTATGCGAAGGCGCTCGCTTTGCTTGGTGGCAAGCCCCCAGATGCCTTAATCAACAATGCGGCGCTATTCACTGGCGATGCGGAAGCGATTGAGAATATAAATCTGCTTGCTCCCAAGAAACTGACGATGATGATGGCCGGACGAGAAATTGGTATGGGCGCGGTGGTAAACATCCTTGATAGCAAGGCGCTTTCGCCGTTAACCGAAAATAGCTCGCCTTACATTCGAGCGAAACATTCGCTTTATGAGGAAACTTTACGCGCGGCGGAGATGTTTGCTTCTACATTGCGCGTGAATGCGGTCGCGCCGGGTCCGGTCTTGGCGCCGTCGAATATACATGTAAAGGCCGGCGAGTTATTGTTGGAGCGGCGTCCGCGCGTGGAAGATGTGGCGGCGGCAGTTGATTTTTTGCTTACCTCCGATGCCATAACTGGCGTTATTATTCCCGTTGATGCCGGCCAGCACCTTCTTTATCGATGATGGCTACTACATTATTGCATACTTGTTGCGGACCCTGCGCGAGCGCTTGCGTGCCTCGCTTGCTGGGCAAGAAGCGCGAGGTAACGATGTTCTTCGCCAATTCCAAT
>CALCDB010000171.1 GCA_937901395.1 uncultured Verrucomicrobiota bacterium | reverse complement strand
AGATATTCTTCTTCTTGCGAGTGAAGCGGACGATGGAGCGGGCGATTGACGAGTGGAAGCCAGATGTAGTTTGCACGATTGATTATCCAGGTCTTAATCTTAAGCTCGCGATGTATGCGAAGCAAAGAGGCATCAAGGCGGTGCACGTGGTGTGTCCGCAAGTTTGGGCTTGGCATCAGAAGAGAATACCAAAGATCGAGGCGGCATTGACGAAGCTATGTTGCTTCTTGCCATTTGAGCCCAAGCTGTTTAGTCCGGGGTTCGCGGAGTTCGTTGGGCATCCATTGGTGGACGAGATGAAGGGCGAGGGAGGAAAGTCGAAGGTGGGGAATGGGAAGGTGTTGGCGATATTGCCGGGTAGTCGCATTGGGGAGATCGAAAAGCATCTACCAATTCTATTAAGGGCGGCGGATGCGCTCCATGAGGAGTTGCCGAATTTGCGCATCGCGATACCCGCCGCCAACAAGAAGGCGTTGGCGAAAACGCTTGAATACACGAAGATATATCCATACGTACAAGTCACGCTTGGGGGAGCGAGGGAGATTCTCGCGGCGGCGGATTGCGCGGCGATCGCGAGCGGGACGGCGACATTCGAGGCGGCGCTCATGGGGTGTCCATTCGTCGTCGTTTATAGGGTAAGCGAGATATTGGCGATGATTTTGCGGAGGATCCTTACGGGCGTAAAGCACGTTGGCTTGCTAAATGTAATAGCCGAGAAGGCGAACGTCGAGGCACCGATGCCAGAATTGCTGCAAGAGAATTTCACCACGGATAAGGTAATAACTACGATAAAGCCGTGGCTGATTGATGATAATGCCAATAAAGCTGCTCGTGAAGCACTATCTTCCGCATTGAAATTACTTAGTTCAGATGGCGATTCGATTGCCAAAATAGCGAGAATTTTGGTATAATATTCGCGATATGAACTTACTTAGATTTCTAATAGGAACGAAGAACGAGCGTGAGCTGAAGAAGCTTTGGCCGATTGTGCGTGAGATAAACCGCATTGAAAGCGAATATGCGGCGAAGAACTTTTCGGATGAGGACTATCCGAAGATGACGGAATCGTTCAAGGAGCGTTATCGCAATGGGGAGTCGTTGGATAAGCTATTGCCGGAAGCGTTCGCATTGGTGAAGAATGCTTGTCGCAAGCTTTGCGGGACGACGGAAGAGGTGTGCGGGCATACGCTTACATGGAATATGGTTCCATTCGACGTTCAGTTGTTGGGCGGAATCGTATTGCATCAAGGCAAGATATCGGAGATGCAGACGGGCGAAGGCAAGACCTTGGTCGCCACGCTGCCGCTTTATTTGAACGCGCTTTCCGGGAAGAATGTGCAGCTCGTTACGGTCAACGATTATCTCGCGTTGCGCGATGCCTCGTGGATGGGGCATCTTTATCGTTTTCTCGGCCTCACGGTTGGATGCATCCAGAATTCGATGGAGAGCGATGAGCGCAGAAAGCAATATCAATGCGATATCACGTATGGCACGAACAGCGAATTCGGTTTCGACTACTTGCGTGATAATGGCATGGCGCAACAGCCGGAGCAGGTTGTGCAGAACGGGCATAACTTCGCGATTGTGGACGAAGTCGACTCCATCCTCATCGACGAAGCGCGCACCCCGCTCATCATCTCCGGTCCGGCGACGATTTCGACATCACACATCTACACCGAACTCAACCCGATGGTGTCGGCCATCGTTCGGGTTCAGATGGCGATGTGCAACGATTTGATCCGCGACGCGAAGAAGGCGATCGACGCGGGGGACACGCAGACGTTCAAGGACAAGATATATCAGGTCTACCATTCCACTCCGAAGCACAAGCAATTGATGCACATGTTCGAGGACGCCACCTTGCGCAAGCATCACGAGGACGTCGAAATGCAGATGCTATCGGAGATGTACAAGGAGCGCGCCCGCAAGCTGAAGGACGAGCTTTACTTCACCATCGACGAGCGCACGCGCGAAGTTGCGCTTACCGACAAGGGATGCGAGAAGATATGCCCATCCGACCCGACGCTTTTCGTGTTGCCCGATCTCGCGGCGCAGATGTCGGCGATCGATGGCGACAAGACGCTTTCCGATACGGAGCGAATCGAGCGCAGGCGCAATACGCAATCGGCGTTCGTGGAGAAGTCGGATCGCGTGCATGTCGTCGATCAGCTGTTGAGGGCGTACTGTCTCTACGAGCGCGATGTCGAATACGTAGTGCAGGATAATCACGTTTACATCGTCGACGAATTCACGGGGCGCGTCCTGCCTGGACGCAGGTGGAGCGATGGCTTACATCAGGCGGTCGAGGCGAAGGAGGGCGTGGAGATCGAGAAGGAGTCGCAGACGCTGGCGACGATCACGATCCAGAACTACTTCC
>CALCDB010000170.1 GCA_937901395.1 uncultured Verrucomicrobiota bacterium | reverse complement strand
GAGCTCTTGAGCCCTTGCCGTTCTTGAGCGCGGCCATCGACCCCATCCCACGATAGACGACGTATTGCCTACCATTCGAATAAATCTTCTCACCTGGCGATTCTTCTGTTCCCGCGAGCACCGAACCGAGCATCACTGAATCAGCACCGGCCGCGATCGCCTTTGGAACATCGCCGGAAAGCTTGATGCCGCCATCCGCAATCACCGCCACGCCACTGCCGCGGATCGCCTTCGCCGCATTGTAAACCGCCGTCAATTGCGGAATGCCAACACCACAAACCACGCGCGTCGTGCATATTGAACCCGGGCCGATCCCGACCTTGACCGCATGCGCGCCAGCCTTGACGAGCGCGATGGCCGCCTCGCCAGTCGCAATATTGCCAGCGATAACATCGACCTTCGGAAAATGCTTGACGATATATTTGGTCATCTCGATGATGCCTTTGGAATGCCCATGCGCAGAATCGACTACGACCACGTCGACGCCTGCCTCCGCTAACTTTTCCATACGCGAGATATCGCCCTTGCCGCCAGATACTGAAGCCGAAACCCGAAGACGAAACTTCGAATCAAGATTATAGGAGTTCTCCGAATTCTCGATGATGCGTCTTACATCCGTGAAGCTGTATAGTCCAACCACCTTGCCGTCACGATCCACGACTGGCAATTTGCCAATCTTATTTGCGCGCATGATATCATACGCCTTCTTTACCGTCGTGCCTGGCTTGGCGGTAAGCAACATCTGCTGCATCACATCCTTGAGCTTGGCTGCATTCATCGGTGCAAAGCGCATATCGGAAGATGTGATCATACCCACCAAGCGATCGTCATTATCCAACACCGGAAAGCCGTTAAATTTTATCTTATGCTCTAACTTGTAACTGCGGAGAAACCCAATGTCGTCATTGGCGTGAAAACATACCGGCGCGTCAATCATGCCGTTGAGGTGCTTCTTCACGAGCCTGACTTGCGCGGCTTGATCATCCTCCTCAAGATTCTTATGAATACAGCCGATTCCTCCCGCCAAGGCCATAGCAATCGCCATTGGCGCCTCCGTTACCGTATCCATCGCCGCCGAGATGAATGGAACTTTCATCTTCGTTCGGCTCGTGAGTTTTGTCTCTAATGAAGTATCGTCGGGCAAGAAGTCCGCATATTGAGTAACCAAAGTGACATCATCGTATGTAAGCCCCTCATAAGGAAAGGCCTTCATAAAACTATCCATATACTTATTCATAATACCTTGACTCCGAACTTATTATTTGTAAATTGACATAATTTCCTTGGTCGAAGTAACGCCCACGAATTCCGCAGTTTTCTTTCCATCGATGTAGCACAGCAGCATCGGTATGGACATCACGCCGAAATTTGCCGCAATTTCCGGCGCCTCATCGACATTTATTTTTATGATGGATAAATCTGGCATCACTGGTTCGATTTCAGCCGCAATCCGCTCCCCCATCATCATGCAAGGTCCACACCATGGTGCCCAAAAATCCACCAACGCCTTGCCCGATGCGACAGCGTTCTCAAACTCTGCCATCGTTTTTACTTCTTTGTGCATGTCTGTCCCTCCTTTGAATCTTTTACTATCCATCCTGCTGCGGAAATCTCGTCTCTTAATCGATCGCTCTCCGCCCAGTTCTTGGCTTTGCGCGCTTCTAAACGTTGCTCCAACAATGCTTTGATCTCCGCTGGAACTTCCGCTTTTTCCGCCTTGCCGAAGAAAATTAGCCCCAACACTTCGTCCATGCGCTTGAACACGCCCAGCGTCCCTTCGCCGCCTTTTGAATTTGCATCTCTAACTAATTCAAACAGCGCGGCGAATGCTTTAGGCAAGTTCAAATCATCGTTCACCGCCTCTGTGAAATCTGCAAGATGTTTCGTTGCCCATTCAGGAGCGTCACCATCTTTGGCGTTTTCCACGCACGCATCGATCCTCGCGAGAGCCTTGCGCGCATCCTCAAGCGCATCGAAGGCGAAGTTTAGTCCCGTGCGATAATGCGCATTGATGAGCACGTAACGTATTTCTCTTCCGCTGTAACCCTTGTCGATTAAGTCGCGCAAAGTAAAGAAGTTGCCCGCCGACTTGCTCATCTTTTCGCCATTTACTTTAAGGTGAGCACAATGCATCCAAGTCTTGACGAACTCCTTGCCAGTCGCTGCCTCCGCCTGCGCAATCTCGTTTTCATGATGCGGAAAGAGATTGTCGATTCCTCCTGTATGCAAATCGAAGGTCTCGCCTAAATATTTCATCGACATCGCCGAGCACTCAATGTGCCAACCTGGTCGTCCCTTCCCCCATGGAGAATCCCATGCTACTGGGCCATCCGATTCCTCCCACGCTTTCCACAACGCAAAATCCCCTACGTTCTCCTTGTCATACTCGTCGGCCGCGCATCTCAAGCCGGTGCGCTGATTGTCAAAATCGATATGCGCGAGCTTGCCATAACTCGGAAACTCCCGAACCTTGAAATAGATGCTACCATCTTCCGATTGATATGCAACGCCCTTCTCCATTAGTTTCTGGACGAGCTCAATCATTTCTGGAATATGATCGGTAGCCGCCGGATACACCTCCGCCGGCTGAATGTTTAGCTTCTTCAAATCGGCGAAGAAGGCGTCCTTATATGTCTTCGTGTAATCGGTGAGCTTTACACCCGCTTGATTCGCGCCCCGAATGGTCTTATCGTCAACATCCGTGAGGTTCATTACCTGCTTGATGCCCATGCCGTTGAATTGTATTACACGCCTTAGGATATCCTCGAAGGCGTATGCCCTGAAATTCCCGATATGCGCGAAATTGTATACGGTAGGCCCGCAAGTATACAAACGGATGGTATTCCCCTCCAATGGTTTTAATTCTTCTATCCTGCGCGAAATGCTATTGAATACCTTCATCTTAGATTAATCCCAATTTTGCAAGCGTCGCCTTTAGTGTAGCCAACTTCGCCTCATCGGTCTCGCAAAGCGGCAACCTGAATACACGCTCAATCTTACCCATCAACCAAAGCGCTTCCTTCGCCATCACTGGATTTACGTCAATGAATAAATCATGGAAAAGACGATAATATTTTGCGTGGTATTCGCGCGCCTTGACGAAATCGCCGGCGAGCGCGAGACGGATCATGTCGCCCATCTCCTTCGGGATCACGTTCGACGCGACGGAGATGACGCCCTCGGCGCCGACCGCAATCATCGGCAGCGCCAGCGAATCGTCCCCGGAGAGGACCGTGAAGTCGGGAACGAGGTTCTTGATGGCGGAGACGCGCTCGACC
>CALCDB010000169.1 GCA_937901395.1 uncultured Verrucomicrobiota bacterium | reverse complement strand
GACTCCCGGCTATTGCTCGCTCGAATCGCGAGCAATCGTTCCGGCTCTTTTGTTCGTCGAACAAAAAACGAGACTCCCGGCTATTGCTCGCTCGAATCGCGAGCAATCGTTCCGGCTCTTTTTTTTATTCGTTTATCTAATTTACGCTTGCAATGGGTGAGCGGATATGATATACTACGCGCAATTTGTTTAACCAATAAGGAAAGAAATAAGGTTATGGTAAAGATTAGGATGCGTCGTACCGGTTGCACAAACCATGCGACTTATCGTATCGTAGCGGCGGATTCGCGTTCGCCTCGTGATGGCAAGTTCCTCGAGATTCTCGGGTGGTATGATACCCAGATCAAGGAGGATAATTTCAAGCTTGATCTTGAAAAGGTCGAGGCGTGGCTCAAGAAGGGCGCGAAGCCCTCGACGACGGTCGCATCGTTGATTCGTCGCGCGAAGAATCCGAATCTCAAGCCACATCATGCGGTCAAGGCGCAACCGAAGGCCGAAAAGGGCGCTGAGGCCTAAGTTTAAGGAGGTGTATCATGGGTATCAAGCTTATTGATAAGATTAACGCCGAACAGACGACGGCGCTCGCGGCGAAGAATTATCCGAAATTCCGCACTGGTGATACGGTTCGCGTTTCGATTAAGATCAAGGAAGGCGACAAGTTCCGCATTCAGGATTTCGAGGGCAAGGTTCTTGCGATTGACAATGGACGCGGGAACGTCATGGGCAACTTTACGGTTACGCGTGATAGCTATGGCGTTAGAGTTGAAAAGCTATTTCCGTTCGCGAGCCCTTGGATTCAGGGAATCAAGGTCGTCAAGAAGGGTGATGGTTGGCGTGCGAAGCTCTATACCGAGCGCACATTCTGCTCTCACAAGGCGGTTCGTAAACTCATCAAGAAGTAAGAGTTTATGAAGAACGCAATACTTGCCGTAATTTTTGCCGTGAGTATGGCCGGGGCGGTCGAGGCCTCGCCTGCGGATGCAGTGACCCAAGCTGATTTGCAAGCGCTCATCGAGCGCATTGCGAGGCTTGAGACCGAGAATGCGGCGCAGGCGAAGCGCATTGCCGAACTTGAGGTTCGGAGGGGCGAATTCGCCAAGTTGTCATCGGAAAATGCCGAACAGGCGAAGCGCATTGCGCAGTTGGAGGACCAGAAGGCGCAGTTCAACAAGTGGATGGTGGATCAGGATTTGAAGGCGACCGAGCAGGTAAAGAAGTTTGAACTTCAGACGGAGACCTTGAGTCGCATCGCATCCACGCGCGTGAACAAGCCAGCCGAGGGCACTACCACGAACGAGACTGGGCGAATTTGGACTACCGACAAGGGCTATAAGTATTATTTGGCCGATGTAACCGCAGGTATCTTCGAGCCGCTTTCGGAATCTGGTCTTAAGATCACGCCATATGGGTATCTCGTTTTCGAAGCCGTGCATAATACGCATGGCACGGAGGCGGATATCTACGCGGATTGGGTGAAGCCGCCGAGTAGTTACGATTACGATACTCACACGACGGTTTTCTCGATGCAGGATTCCATTCTTGGCTTGCAGTTCGAAACGCCTGAAGCGCATTCGGGATGGACGTTCACCGGCAGGGCGGAATTTGACCTCGCGGGCGATCATGCCAATGACTATGCGTTCCACTGGCGGCATCTTTACATCAATGCAGAGCATGAGAGCGGGTGGGCGATATTGTTTGGCCAGACCTGGCATCTCTGGAAGATCGTAACGCCGTCGGAAATTGATGGCGCGTGGATGGAGAACGCGGGGCACCCATATCGGCGTAGTCCGCAAATTCGCGTGACCAAGAAGATCGAGTGGGATGATAGTTCGCTCGAGATTCGCGCCGGCATCGTGAAGAACGGTCCTGGCATGGGAGGAGATCGTGATTTTGATGGCACGCAGGATAATTCCGCGTCGGCATGGCCGCTTGTTGAGGCGGCGCTCGTCTATGATCATGATGCTTCTTGGCAAGACGAGAAGGATTATGGCGGTAAGCGTTGGCTCATCGGAGTTGGCGGTATGTACGGTCGGGATAAGTCGCGTAATATTTATGCGACGGATGCGGACGGCAATTGGATACTCGGCGAGAATGACGAGTACGACAGTTCGATGGGGCTCATTGCCGCGCAAATTCCGTTTGGCGACTTTACGCTTACCGGACAGTTCTTTGGCGGTCAGAATCTTGGTGGCGTGCAGGCCGGTATCGGGCAGAGAGTTGGCTATGATGCGTTTGGCAATGGTCAGGCAGTGCGTACGGTTGGTGGATTCATCGACCTTGGCTATCGCTTGAATGATGATTGGTCATTCGCAATCGGTTACGGCTTTGACGACCCAATGGACGAGGATGCGGCATTGGCGGAAGGTCGGTTATTCAATGATCGCGCATATATTGACGTGTTCTATCAGCTTACCGATAATCTGAAGCTTGCATTTGAATATGGAAGGCTTACGACTGATTGGTACCTTGATGGCCATGCATACAGCGATCGCTTCCAATTCTCGGCATTCTTCGATTTCTAAGCATTCGCGATTGCCATAAGGGCGCAAGTTAGCGAGGCCAATATGAGGACGCCAGCAAAGTATTTGCAGGCGTCCTTTATTATTTCCTTTTCACAACCTTTGATGCCGACTGCGGCCATGCCGATTGCGATTGACTGGGGACAAATCATTTTGCCGATGCCAGAGCCGAGCAAGTTGGCGGCGGCGAGGGCGTATTCATTGAAGCCGAGTTTGATGGCGGCATCATGTTGGAGAGCGCCGAAAAGCACATTTGAACTGGTTCCGCTACCTGTAAGAGTTCCACCGAAGGCCCCGAGGGCGGTTGCCGCGAAAGCATAGGAGCGGCCCATGAGCGAGACGACGGCGTTGGCTAAGATGGAAATCGCTCCTATTGAATCAAGGATGCGAGCAAGCGCGAGGATGGAGCAGATGATTATTAATGCGCGCATCGACTTATGGAGGGTAGTGAGCAGCACCTTGAACATATCCAAGAAAGAAACGCGTTGAAAGAGTCCGCCAATGGCACCGGCAATCAGAATTATGGCGCCGGGTGTAAGATGCGCCTTGACATATTGAGGCAGAGCCAAGGCGTAGATGGCGAGGCAGACGATAACCGAGATAAAGGGGGCGGCGGCGAGAGCGAGGGATTTACAGGAAACATTCGTAGGCAACTTATGGGTAATTACCACGATTACAATCGCAGAGATGCCGCCGATGATGGCAGGCAGTTCGGGTCCCCAATAAATGGCGATGAAATACGCAGGCAGGGCAAAGGCAAGGGAGACGAGCGAGGTCATAAGGAAGTAGCGCTTGACGCCTCTCATTCCAGTAGCATAGGCAACGAGCAGAAAAGGGGTAACGGCAAAGATCAAGGTAATCGCATTGGTGGAAAATGAAACGAGATTGCGCACATCGAGGTTGGCGGTATTGGCGAGGGTAATCGCGGGGACGCCAACGGAACCGAAGGCAGTTGCGGCGGTATTGGCGATTAGGCACAAGACGACGGCGCGAATGGGCTTTATGCCGATTCCGGCAAGGATGGCCGCGGGTATGGCAACGGCGGTTCCAAACCCGGCAATGCCTTCCATAAAGTTGCCAAAGCCCCAGACCACCAGGAGAATTATGATCACTGGATCTTCGGAGATGGAAGTTAGCGCATGGCGAATTTTCTCCATCGAACCAGTCGATTCACAAAGGCGATAGGTAAAAAGCGCACCGATGATTACCAGCCCGATAGGGCAGAGACCCAATTTTACGCCAGACAAGGCGGCAGATATGATTTGAGTTAACATAATGATAATATTATATCATATTCACCATGGAGATAGATTATGATATAATATCGTTACTAATTATGGAAGTCAAGATTGACGAGACATGGAAACGCGCAATCGGAGGAGAATTCGAGAAGCAATACTTCGGCGATCTCGTTCGATTCGTTCGCAATGCATATCAAGAAGGCCAGTGCTATCCTCCGGCAAGTTTAATTTTCAATGCGTTTAATCGCACGCCATTTGACGAGGTGAAGGTCGTGATTTTAGGGCAGGATCCATATCATGAGCCCGGGCAGGCGCAGGGATTGGCCTTTTACGTTCCGCCAACGATAAAGGCGCCTCCTTCGTTGGAGAACATCGCGAAGGAGCTTGGGCATTTTCCGGATTTGATGGAGTGGACAAGGCAAGGGGTGCTATTGCTAAACGCCACGTTGACGGTAGCGGCGCATTTGGCTGGCAGTCATCAAGGGAAGGGCTGGGAAATATTCACGGATGCGGTGGTGAAGGCACTGGCGAGCGAGCGAGAGCATTTGGTCTTCATTCTTTGGGGGAGCTATGCACAGCGCAAGGGTGCGTTCATCGATCGCAACCGACATTGCGTAATCGCTTCGGCGCATCCATCTCCATTATCGGCATATCGAGGGTTTTTCGGTTCAAAACCCTTTGAGAAGGCGAACGATTATCTCGTAAAACATGGCAAGGGTCCGATAGAATGGTAACGTGGCGTTTATTTGGAGAGTCGCATGGCGATGAGGTTGGGATAATAGTGAAGGGGCTTTCACCATTCGTTTTCGATTATGATAAATTAAACGCGTTTATGGCGAGGAGAAAGAAGAATTCTCCGCGAGAGGAACGCGACGAGCCGATGATTGAGTGGAACGACGCTTCGCTAAAGATTACCATCAAGAATCTTAATCAACGCAGCGAAGATTATTCAGAGTTCGCAACCGTGCCACGTCCTGGGCACGCTGATTACGCGGCATACTTAAAGGATGGCAAAATTCCCGCGGGAGGAGGGCGTTGGAGCGGCAGGATGACGGCGCCGTTGTGCGCGGCCGGCGGAATAGCGCTTCAGCTCTTGGAGCGCCATGGAGTCGAAATTTCGGCGAGAGTCGTTTCCGAGTCGGCGAATGGCAGGGAAGGCGATAGCAACGGGGCGTTGGTTGAAGTCGTTGCGAGGGGAGTGCCTTCGGGACTTGGCGAGGCTGGAGCGGAGGGGCTGGAGTCGAAATTGTCGGCGGCATTTTTTTCAATACCTGCGGTCAAGGGGGTTGAATTCGGCGATGGATTCCAATTGGCGAATATGCATGGGAGCGAGGCGAATGATGCGTTCGCGATAAGGGAGGGGAAGGTAGTATTGGTAACGAATCATTGCGGGGGGATATTGGGCGGCATAAGCGTTGGCGCGCCGATCGTGGCGCGGCTCGCCTTCAAGCCAACACCATCAATTGAAATCGAGCAAGATTCGGTTGATCTCAAGACGCTTAAGGAAGTAAAGCTCAAGGTCCATGGACGGCATGATCGGTGCGTAGCGTATCGGGCGTGTCCAGCGGTCGAAAGCGTAATGGCATTAGTTGTTTTAGGAGAGATGGGAGAAGTTGGGTGAGAGAGTCGGCAAAATTGATATTGCCATTCGCTGTATGGATGGTGTTAATGAAGGTGTTGCCAAATACCGCGGTTATGTATGCGATACGAGCCGTGGTTACGGCGGGGTTGCTGGTATGGTCGCTGTGGGGAAAGAAGATTGATGGGGATTATTTCAAGCGGGCGATATCGTGGGGAGTGCCGATAGGGGTATTGGTATTGGCAATTTGGATAGCGCCGGAGCATGTTGAAGAATATAAAAAGTATTGTATTATTGGCGAAGGAGGAACGAACAAGATCGCCGAGGCGAACGCTGGATTATTGGTGATGAGACTATTGGGCAGTGCGTTCGTAATTGCGATTGCTGAAGAGTTGTTCTTTCGCAAGTGGTTAATCCGGTTCGCTGGATTTTGGTGGATGACGGCATTGTTTGCGATCGAGCACGATCGATTTCTCGTGGGGGCGATCGCGGGAATCATCTATGGTTGGATATACTTGCGCAAGGGGTTGGGGGCGGCGATAATTGCGCATGTTACTACGAATTTTCTTTTAGGTCTTTATGTGATTTATTTTAACGAATGGCAACTTTGGTAGTTGACGGGATGATGCGTTTTTCGCTATAATACTTTTGTTTAAGGACTAAAGATATGCGCAAATTACTGATATCATTAAGTTTACTGATGGGCTTTACCGCGTTGGCGACGCCAGTGGAGGTGAAATGGAATCAACGAGTTGAATTGCCGTGCAAGGTTGCGCGTCCGTTTTCTGGATTTTTACCTACTGGAGAATTCATCATAATCGGTGGCAGCGATTTCGTCAATGGACAAAAGACGTGGACGCGGAATATAATCGTCAGGGAGGAGAACGGCTTCAAGGTTACTGGCGAATTCGATTATCCGGTAGCCGAAGGCGTGAGCGTCGAGACCGAGAAGGGATTGTTTTGCGCTGGTGGAACCGACGGTAGGACGGTGTTCAAGAGCGCCATTCTGTTGCCGAGCCCCAACTTAAAGGACGCGATTAAGTTGCCTGACTTGCCAGAAGCGGTAAGGATGGGGGCGGCAGGATGTGATGGCAAGCGGATTTACGTGTTTACCGGCACTACGGTGTATGCATTGGGTTTGGAGGCGCCGAAGGATGGCTCGGAGTGGGCATGGAAGGAGATATGCGGCTTTCCGGGGGTGGCGCGACTGCAGTCGGTAGGAGCGGTGCAGAACGGCGATCAGAAAGAGAAAGAGTTCGTGATCTACGGCGGTTATGATGCAAATACCAATTCGCCGCTCAAGGATGGTTACGCATTGGTCATTTCGGACGGGAAGTGGAAGAGGCTTTCAGAGCTACCGGAGAAGATCACTACCATCGGTTCGAGTTTGTTAGTAAGCGGACATCAACATCTACTGTTGGTTGGCGGCTTCGGTTGGGATGGTTGGATCGCGCGGGCGCAGAACGGTTCAAAGGAAGCGGATGCAACCAAGCTCGGTTGGCAACGCAAGATATTGGCATATAACTGCGTTACGGACGCCTGGTGCGAATACGGGGAATTGACTGGCGATGACGTTCCCCGCTGTGGCGCGGCGGCAGCGCTCAAGGTAGGCAAGACGGCGGAAGATTACGAACTCATAATCGCCGGAGGCGAGATGGCGCCGGGCGTCAGAACCAATTCGGTCTCCTCGGCGAGTTTCCATAAGGCCAAGAAATTCGGGGCGTCCGCATGGATCGTCGTTGGGATATATGTGCTTTTGATGGTAGGAATGGCGTGCTTCTTCATCTTCAAGAAAAAGGACGAGAATGATTATTTTCGCGGGGGAGGGCGTATTCCATGGTATGTAGCGGGCATGTCGATTTTCGCGACGATGCTATCTTCCATTACCTTTATCGCCATTCCTACGCAGGCGTATCTGCAGGATTGGCGTTATTTTGTGATGGCGTTCTTCATCATTGGCATGGCTCCGGTTGCGATTTACTATTATTTGCCATTCTTCTGCAGACTCGGAATCACTTCGGCCTACGAATATTTGGAGAAGAGGTTTAATCTTGGAGTAAGGTTGTTTGGAAGCGCGGCATTCATAGTGTTCATGGTGTGCAGAGTGGCGGTGGTTACGCTATTGCCGGCGATCGCGCTCAATGCGGTCACGGGAATTTCCATTGATGCATGCATCCTCATCTGCGGCGTTCTTACGATGGTGTATTGTTCATTGGGCGGGCTTGAAGCGGTAATCTGGAGCGATTTCGTTCAAGGCATAGTATTGATGGGAGGCGCGGTAGCGGTGCTGGTGTTGCTGATTTTGAAGACTGGCGGCGAGGGTTCGCATCTTTCCACATTCTGGAACGTGGCCACCAATTACGAGAAGAATACGATGTGGGATTTCCGCTTCATATTATCGCAACCCGTCTTCTGGGTGGTGGCGGTGCAGGGGCTGATTTCAAATCTATCGAGCTATACCTCGGATCAATGCGTGATTCAACGGTATATCGCCACGCCGGATGAAAACGCCACGAAGCGTTCGCTATGGTTCAATGGTTGCATGAGCATATTCGCGCAAGTCGTGTTCTATGGCATCGGAACGGCGCTGTTCGCCTTTTATCATACGCATCCGGAGGCGATGGATGTAACCATGCCTAAGGGCGATTCGGTATTGCCGCTATTTATGGCGTCGGAAATGCCGCCTTGGCTCGCCGGGCTGGTAATCGCGGCGGTGTTCGCGGCGACGATCTCCACTTTGAGCGCGAACCTTTCCTCGGCGTCGACAGCGGTGGTCACCGACTTCATCAAGCGCTTCAAGCCGACGATTTCCGGAAAGAGCCAAATTCGCGCGGGACAGATTTGCACGTATGTCGTAGGCATTCTCGGAATATTCTCGGCCCTGGTGCTTTCGCACATGGAATCTTCTGCGTTGTTTGATAATTTCAATAAGTACATAGCGATGCTGACGGCCGGTTTGACGGGGCTATTCTTCATGGGCGTGTTCATTCCGCGAATCAAGGGAATGGCGGCGGTTTGCGGTTTGATCGCGAATTATTTCGTCTGTTTCAGTTGTGATATTCTCGACTGCAATGTGTTTGGACTTAAGTTCCATCCGTTCTTGTTGGGTGGAATCGGTTTAGTAGTGTGTATTGCAGTTTCGTGGATTTGTAGTATAATATATCGCGAGTCGGGTAAGGATCTCACTGGCCTCTCGCTCAAGACGTTGGAGAAAAAATAATGGCGACATTTCAGTATATAGCTAAAGATTCAAGTGGCGGGCAACAGCGTGGCACGATCGAGGCGGGCGATCGCAATTCGGCGATCGCCGCGTTGCGTGCGCAAGGGCTAATGCCCACGGCGATGGGTGAAGTAAAGAAGGAGACGAAGGCGAAAGCACCTGCGAATGCGCCTGCTCCCGGCGGGGGGAAGAAGAAGGGCGGGATTCTGAACGCGCAGATTAAGCTCAACATAAAGTTGCCGAAGTTCCTTCAGCGCAAGATCAGCACGAAGGTATTGACGCAGTTCACGCGTATGTTGGCGACGCTCGTAAACGCAGGGTTGCCATTGATGCGCGGCATCGAGGTGTTGAAGCGCCAGATGAAAGATCCACAAATGCTGGAGGCGCTCTCGGGCATTTCGGATAACATCGCTTCCGGCGGAACGTTTTCGGAATCGCTTACGGCGTATCCAAAGATATTCGACAATCTCTATGTCAACATGGTGAAGGCTGGTGAAGCCGGCGGTGTGCTTGAAGTTGTGCTTGGCAGATTGGCGGAGTTTGCGGAGAAATCGGAACGCATCAAGAACAAGGTAAAGGGAGCGATGATCTACCCGATTGTGGTCTTGGTAGCCGCAATCGGCATCACGGCGTTCTTGTTGGTTACGGTGATTCCGAAGTTCCAACAGGTGTTCAACGATATGCTGGGCGGCGCGGAATTGCCGATGTTGACGCAAAAGGTAATCGCGGCTTCCGAGTTTGTGCAGAACAATGGTTTGCAGGTATTGCTATCCATCGTGGCGATAGTGGTAATTGTAAAGATCATCGGCAAGACGGAAAAGGGCGCATATATGTTTGATGCGCTAAAGTTGCGTATGCCAGTGACGGGAACGCTCACTCAGCGTTCGGCGGTCTCGAAGTTCACGCGTACATTGGGAACGTTGTTATCTTCCGGCGTGCCGATTTTGCAGTCGCTTACGATACTCGCGATACGACGGGCAATCGCGTATTGTCGAATTCAATCCAGGCGGTGCACGATTCGGTAAAGGAAGGCGAATCGATGACTCAGCCGCTTTCGCAGTGCAAGGTATTCCCGCCTATGGTAGTTTCGATGGTGGAAGTTGGCGAAGAGACGGGCGCGTTGGCCGATATGCTTACGCGAATCGCCAATACGTATGATGACGAGGTCGATAACGCGGTTGCGGGTATGACCGCAGCGATTGAACCGGCGCTCATCATCGTGCTCGCGCTCGTGGTTGGCACCATCGTAGTCGCGATGTTCTTGCCGATGGTTAAGATTATCGGCACGGTATCAGGCGGAGGAGCTGGCTAAAAGATGAAAAAGGGCTTCACATTAGTCGAGATGCTGGTCGTGGTAGTGGTGCTGGTCACCCTAATGACGATTGTGTTTAGGCTTTCCTCAATCGGCGATGAGCAAGAAAAGCGCAATAGGACGATTGCGCGTATGCAGCGATTGGAGAATTGTCTTTCTGGCTATTATGCGGCCTTTGGCAGTTATCCGCCAGTGCCTTTGCATTCGAGCCGTAATATCTATCGCGCGGTTGACGATACCTACGGCGGGCAGACCTCCGATGGCAACGAGAATCGCTCGATTTGGAGTTGGAACAGCATTGGCGAACAGGCGGAGACCAGGGCTTGGCGGCAGGTGCAGGCGGCGTGTAGGGCTCAACCGGTAGATTGCCGATTCCCATTTTCCGATGCGATGGAGAACACGGTCGTTTCAATCGCGGAGCAGTTAAAGCGCAAGGCATCTTCCGGTGAGGCGCATTACAAGGGCTTTTGGGATCCACCGGAGACGAAGGAACGCTTGATACGTTCATTCACGAGTTTGAACTCAAATTCCGGCAACGCGCTCGCCAATCTTGATATCAACGCCAATCTCTCCGATAGCCATTCCAAGGCGTTCAAGTTCGGGTTGATGAGCTTTTTGTTGCCGCGTTATCTGTTCATGCTTGGTTTCAGCAGTCAGAGTAGCACCAAGTTGATGCAATGTCGCCAATGGACTGACAACAATTCCGAGCCGAGCAATCCATTCAATGGCACTCATATGAATTGGTCGGACGTGTGGCGTAATTCGACTTCCACTTCGAACCGTGATTTGGCAACCTTGGCGAACATTCCCTCGCAGGCGGTATGCGCGAGATGGATGCCGAATTTGGAGGGGATATGCTCGGTTAATTACACGACCAAGTTCTTCGGCATAAGCATTGGCGATGGCTATGTTGGGCCATTGAATGCGGATAATCCCAACATTGAAATCTTCACGACTGGCGAGAATGGCAGCGGAGAGCCGTATGTCTTGGATGGAATTACGGTATATGATGGCTGGTGGAATGAGTTCTATTATTATTCGCCGCCACCATTCCAATCGTATGTACTTTGGAGTGCAGGGCCCAATGGCAGAACATTCCCGCCGTGGATAGATCGCAAGAACATCGAGAATCCGCAACAGGCGAACGAGTGCATAGGCAAGTGGATTTCAGATGATATCATACACATGAGTAACTAATTATGAAAAGAAAAGGTTTTACGTTAATCGAGATGTTGGTCGTGGTGGGAATCCTCATGATCTTGGTTGGAACTTCCATTGCCGCATATTCGAAGATAACGGCTAAGACGGATCGTAAACGTGCGCATGCGATTGTGACGCAGGCGCGCGATGCCTTGGCGGCGCTCTTTCAACAAGATGGCTGTTGGCCAACGAGGTTGATAAACGCCGCGAGAGGCGAAGGGCTATTGGATGAGAACGCGGCGTTGTCGATTGCCAAGTATATGTCGCTCACCACTTCCGGCTCGGGCGATAATGTTCGGCTGGATGGCTTGGATAGGTTTGGCGTCGTTACGCCTTGGGCGACGGCGGCGATTAAGCGCGCGGGGAGAAGCGCGAGTTCCGCGAGCGCGATCAAGGTTGGCAATCACACCGTAAAGGAGCATACCCTTCATTTTGCGTTGGACTTGAATGGCGATGGTAAACTCATAGATAATGAAGCGCCAGTTGTAGGCGGAGAGAGCGTACCATTGCGAGCAAAGGGGAATGCCGCGGTATGGTGTGTGGATAAGAACGGCAGTAACAATGGTCAGCCGTGGAAGTATTCAATTGGCATTCGCAGAAACGATATCTATTCGTGGTCATACGGAGATACGCGAGAGGTACAATGAAGAGGAAGGGCTTTACAATTATCGAGTTAATGATGGTCATTGGGATCATTGGCATCCTATTGGGCATCGTTACGACCGCTTCGAGCTCGGCGATAAAGATGTCGCGAGTAAGAAAGGCGGAATCGCTTTGCAATTTGGTGAAGGCGGGGCTTTCCACATATTATGCGCAGAAAGAGAAGTGGCCGGTCGATTTCAACAATGCGGGCATGAACAACGAGGGATACAACGGCACTACCGATTATGATATTCACGTGCTTACCGCCAGCGAAGTAAGGGAATGCGTAAAGGCGCTCGTGATGGCGACCAAGGAGGGGAGCCCGGTAATGGATGTTTCGGGGTTGTTCGTTTCTGACTTGCCTGGCGAGAACGATGGTAGGCCCGCATACGGGCTTGATTTCATGGAGGCGATCAAGGGAACGAAGAACCACAAGAATCGCATTCGCGTAAATCAGATGTATTTCGGCTATCCAGAAAAGGAACATGGGTGGTTTCGTCGATTTAAGATGACGTATTCCGTTCCTGGGGACTACATTTCGGTGATGCAACAGTAATGAAAAGAGCATTTACACTTCTGGAATTATTGGTAGTAATGGCCATTATGGGCATTATGGGGACGGCAGCCGTTGGTGGGTATCGTCAATTACAGCGCGGTATGGCGGAGCGCGGCGTGATGGATAATGCGAACCAGTTCATCCGTAGCGCATATCAGCGAGCGCAAATCGACCGCACGCCAGTGGAGGTGTATTTCTGGAATGAGACGCTTAAATCGCGTAGTGAAGACGCGAATGAGGTCGTCGTTGGTAGGGCGGTGGCGGTGCGTCGCAGAGGGCGGATTTCCGCGCTATCATCATTGGAAGGCAAGCAGTTGCTGATAGATGAGTTTGGCGATTTGGAGCAGTTTGACTACGATCAAAACAGCAATATCGAGTATGCCGAAAATCCCAATAACGATTCGGAAGCGCGCCTTTATCAGATGGAGGGTAACGATCAGATGAGTTATTCGGTGATTTTCGCCACTCCCCGTACGCGTGATACGCATGGTTACGCAACTGAACGCTTTGTTACGCATAGTCCGGTAACCGGAAACACGTCTTCTCAATCGCCGAATTCTTCGCAGGAGAATGTCGGTTCAATTATCCAATATGGTTATTGTGTGAAGAGTCAGGGGAATGCGAAAAGTTGGAAGATTGGCAGTGCGTATGGGTTCGAGTTCCAGCAAATCGAGTTGCCGCATGGTTTTATCTTCGGCAGTCAATATTCGACGAACGCCCGAGATCCGATACAAGGCGAGCGCAAGGTAGTGTATAAGCCGGATAGTTCTTCGGCGCAGACGGTGGATGTCTATGCGTTGCGGCCTGGGCAAGACGGCATGCTATCCGCCCAAAAGGTATCGTCAACTGATAATCCCGCGCAGAGTTTGAAATAATTATGAAAAAGGCATTTACATTAATTGAAGTCAATCTCGCGATGCTGATCATGGCGGGGGGAGTCCTTTCGATCGTAGGTCTTTATGCATTTGGTTTTCGCGAGAGCACGCAAAGCCGCGAGGATGTTGCGTCGGCGGCGCTGGCCGATGCGTATGTAAGCCCATTGGTGACGGCGATTAGCGCAACGAATTTGAGGTGGAGCGTATTCAAGAACGTAAGGAGCTTCCCGAATGATGATGGTTGGGGCAGTTACCTTGATAACAATGGCAACATCAGCCGCGACCCAGATGGCAAGGCGCAATATGCGGCGGCGATGTCGGCCTATTCCGGCTGTGCGCAAGGGAATGCGGTATCGTTTGGTGCTCCAAGCGATGATGGCACGATGAAGTGTGGCCTTGTGGTCTTGCACGATCCAGAATCGCCGATTGTGCGCATTGGCTTCAGGGCGACAAAGAACAAGAATCAGCTTTTGGCGATGCCGCTTTATTATACCGAAGTCAGATTTCAGGGGATAATCGATCAATGAGAAAGGGCTTTACCATAATCGAGTTGTTGGTGGCTTCCCTATTATTGGGAATGCTAGTAACGATCTTGACGATGATTTTCAATCAATCGTCCATCGCCTGGCGCACAGGCGTGGCATTGACGGTGGATCTTGATGATGCACGCGAGAACATCGCCATCGTAAGGGAACAGGCAGATAATGCATTCGTGGCGAACAATCGTATGCATTTTCTATTAAGTCCATGGAAAGCGGACGGCACTTTGCGGGAGCGCGCGTGCAATCTCGGTAGCGAGCAGAGCGATGGACCGAAGAATGTGCTTATCAAAGAGATGAGCGAGAATTCGCGTCCCAACGAAATAAGCCCGATATCGGTTGGCAGCGCGAAGGGCGGAACCTCGCTTAGGAATTACACGGTCAACGTAATGAGCGCTGGTCCTGACAAGGAATTCGATACATGGGACGATATTTGGAGTTTTCCTGATGATCCAAATGAATGGTAAGCATAAGGGCTTTACATTGGTAGAGCTGATGGTGGTGGTGGGCATGATCGCTCTCCTCATGGGCGCGATGGTGACTGCGGCGACCGCATCATCGAAGCGTGCGCGCATTCAGCGGGCGACGAACGATGTGAAGGTAATAACCCAGGCGATTCTCGGGTATGAGAATTTTGCGCGTGGCGGGAATTACAAATTGCCAGCGATGGAGCGGCAGGATGCGGATTCCAGCTCAATCGGTTTTTTGCTTGGTCATGGTGAGAGCACCGATACCGGCGGGCAGATACCAGTGTTGCTCGTGGCAGCATTGCAAGGCGGCGGAAAGATGTTGGACCCATGGGGAACGCCGTATAAGGTAACGATTCGCGAGGGTGGAACTTCGGTTAAGATTTCGACGGCGGCCGGTAATATGAGCACCAGTTATTGCTTACCGAATTTCTATCGTCTTGGCGATGGTGAGCGCGAACTCATCGGGGGAGGAGGTAAATGATGCCGGTATCTTCCAAACGGGGTTCGGCACTCTTGATTGTGCTTGGCCTGGTCGCATTCATGGTAGTGTCGGCGGTGGCGTTTTCCGCGTATATGCGTTCTTCGCGTTTGCCGAGTTCCTATCTGCGGCAGGGCGTCGCTTCGCGAATGTTGGTAAAGGCGGCGCTCGCAGAAGCGATTGACGAGATTGACGCGGCGATAGGCAATGCGCCACACCCAGGAGTTGGCTCTCCTAATACCCGTAATAGCTCTAATACCAAGAACGGGGCGAATTACAACAATTGGGTCGGCCGCGTATATATGGGTAATTCATATAGCGGAAATGGCTCTTCTACTTACAACTTGCTCAATCAGCGTAGCACGGTGCCTACTCTAAATCTCGAAGCGCTCGCATATATCCCGCCGCCGCTCGTGAATGAGGCGCGTTACTATTCGCGCCACTCTCATGCGGGAACTTGGCATTCGCTGGGCTTTGATTCCGGGCGCTATGCATTCTGCGCGATCGATGTTTCCGACTACTTCGATATCAACGCGATGTATGCCGATAAGGCGCGCAGTTCCGATTCTGGCGAGCGCGTGTCGCTTTCGTATCTCTTCGAGAACGCCAATCATACGAGCGCGGCCTCGAACGCCTCGGGTTGGGATACCTTCATCTCTCAATATGTAAACGATGTTCCCTTCGTCTCGCTTGCGGACTGGAACTTGGCGATGGGAACGAGCACGATTGGGGATTTTAAGAGCTATTTCTACAAGTATGTTCAAAGCGGACAAGAAGATTTCTATTGCGACGAGGCCTCTGGATCGGGAACCAATCAGATTGCGAAGATGACCTTCGTCACTGATGGATGGTTTCCGCAAGATGAGAAGCAAGTAAGGAACAACAATAATAGTAGTAGCGGCAATCAGAATTATGAGATAATTGATATCACGAAAGAAGAGAACCAGCCCTTCGAAAGCGCTTTTCTGGAGGCGTATCCGCCGAATCTCGCGCAAATCATCAAGGGACAGGGCTCGCGGGATATGAAGATATCGGAACGGCTACAAAAGTGCATCTGTCCGCTTGGCTTCATTACCCTATACGATTATCTTGACCCCGATAAGATACCGGTATCATTGGCGATACCTACCGCCGAGAGAGTTCCGATGATATGCAGCATACAACCAGCGGTGCAATTGACTCAACCCTTGGAGATCGTCGAGCAACAGGAGTCGGAATCGGTGGAGGGCGACCCCAATTCCGGACAGCAGACGGTGACGCGAGTAGTGAGTTATCATCTCAAGAACATGAACTTGCTGAGGAACACGATGGTTGATGTCGGGCTCGTATATCCATTCCGCCACGAAGATGAGCTTTCGGATAAGTTCAAGCTTGATGGTCGCCTCGCGTTCTTCTTCACGCGCGATGCGGCTTCGACGGGCGTGATGGGGCTTAGGGTCGGTTCGGGCGCGAATCAGCTGTTGCGTAGTGGCGATAAATCGGTCTTCGATTCGGCGAAGGAGAATGATGGCGTTTATAGCGTGCTTTTCGCGAAGGATAAGACCTTAACCTTGCCAACCGAAATCGTGGAAGAGCAGGATGCGAAGCTTACCTATTCGCCAGCGCTTTTGACGGATGCAGGTTCCTTGCCCAATGATGTGAAGCTTTTCACGGTAACTTATCAGTGGAAGCAGAGCCAGGGTTCGCCGAAGGATCCTAATTCTTTAAATAACATCGTTGACGCTACTTGCGATTTCAAGCCGCTTGATGCCGATGGAAAGCCCGTTGAGATCGCTGGCCTTGCGGAAAAGTTGCGCAGCGGGAACGCGGCGGAATTGACGCTCAATCTCAATGTGGCGGTGTGGGCGAGAGTGAAGTATAGTAGCGGTGATGGAATTACCAACCCCAACGCCACAGTCGATATGGCGCCAGCTTGCCTTGATGATGATAAGACCTTCAATAACATCAACAATTCCAACTTCGCGCAAGTATTGGGCGTCGGCAGAGGGAGCCCATTGCTGAAGTTCAAGACGAACCTTCAACTTGATTGCACTCTTTCCGTTCAGGGCAATAAGATCGCGCTCGCGAAGCCAACCACGCAGGGCTCGGTCGAGCTTACCCCGAAGGCCGCGATGGTGGGCGACCCACGATACAATCATGCGTCGGAAAGTTGGTTCGCCTGCGATACGGCGAGTCAATGGCTTGAACTTTGCGGACGGAATGGGCAAGGCAAGGATGGCGATATCTTCATGAGCATTTCCGATCAGGGCTATTTGCAATCGTTCTACGAGCTTTGCAATTTGCCTCGTCTCACCAGCTTCTATAACAATGGCAATAATTACACCGATATCGCCGGCAACTATCGCAATCCGGAAACCGCGGTTGGTCAGCGTAAGGATATCGCGTCCAGCTTCGGCGAGGCGGTAAATAGCGATTTGATGTGGAGCACGTATAGTCCATATCTCCATAATGACGATTTCGTTAGCCCGTGCATCGTTTCTGGCGGTGCGGGTTATAAGGTGAACCCATATTCCGATTCCATCA
>CALCDB010000168.1 GCA_937901395.1 uncultured Verrucomicrobiota bacterium | reverse complement strand
CGGTATCAAAAAGCCCAAGTGTCCCTATAGTCCGCCCAATGTGTCGGTATTGCTTCGGGGTGTCGCATGGGCACGAGCAGCAGTGAACGCGAACTTTGAGTACCTAAACCCACTCAACGACTGACTTTTTTGAAACGCATCATCCGCATCTCATTATGCTATTTCGGGCGTTATTTTGGTCGAATTGACTATTGCCAGTTCTTCACGAACTCAATTGGCGGTTTAACTGGCGCAAAGGTTTGCGTGGAAACAAAACAATGGCGCGTATACCCAGAAGCGAGAACCTGCTCCTCTCCCTTCCTTCGAACCTCGCATGCAATCTCAATTCTGACCCCCTTCAACAATTGCACCCAAGCCGTAATCTCCAACAAGTCATCATATTTCGCCGGCGAATGATAATCAACCTCGGAATGAATTACCGGCAACATAAAACCCGCCGCCTCGCACTCCTTATACGTCGCGCCGCACTCCCGCATCAATTCATTACGAGCGCGCTCGAATAATGTTAGATAATTGCCATAATATACTACCCCCATCTGATCCGTATCAGCATAAGGAACTCTATATTCTATCGTCGTCTTTATCATCGTAATGGCCTCAGGTATATAGTGTTTACGGTAATCGTCCAAGCCCACTCCGCAGGCATCCGTTTCAATTCGTGTCCAGCGCCCCAACTATCTGAATAAAGTATTTCCTTCTTCTTGTCGTTATAACCGATTATGAGGCGCATGTGCCCGCCTCCACTTTGAGGCAGTCCGGGCTCTGGATAAATACCCAGCATCACGCCCCAGAAGATGGGGATGCCCCTATCTATTTGCTTATGAATATCGTTTAAAAATCGCGCGTAATTCGCCTTGCCGCTCCCCTTTACCCGAACTTCCTTGAACACTTCCGGATCAACCATCATATTCAACGATTCATCTTCGTTAATCTGTGGCTTCTTTAGCTTCTTTGCAATCTTATTATACGACTTTAATTCTTCCATAAGCTCATTACGAAGATTTCCACTCTCAAGATCAAATCGTCCCTTGCCGATGACGGTCGATAATTGATATCGCCTACCAATTGCCTCTACGGCTTTTCTCATTGCATCAGTGCTGGTTCCATTATCGGCAGTAGTTCCGGCCGCCACCGCCACCTCGTGCTCATCCACATCAATGCCGAAGTATTTGAGCACCCGCTCGGAGGTAGCTACCGAACAATACCCCTTCGCGCCTTGATCTACCATCGGTATACCATCAATGAACACATCGCCCTTTGCTCCATGCGCTACGTTCTCAATCAACGTTTTCGCACTTATCCCCTCCGCCTTCTTATCGCTGGAATCCGCCACCATCTTGACTTGCGTCAAACGAATGAAGCCGGGTTTGAATGTGTCGATCTGCTTGCTCTTCTGCGTATAATTCCAAACTAACGTCGATTGCACGCCCGTATCTTCATTCACCCACTGTTGCGAGGCCTGATGAATAAGTTTCGAACGATTACCCTTGACTTGCTCAGTAATAATTTTCGGAACCTTCTCCTTGGGCTTCGTAAGTTTCTTGCGTGCGAGTTCAATGCTCCGCCAAAATTCATCATGAGTGAACGACTTCTCAACTCGCACGCGGCGACGAAACTTTCCTCCGTTCTCATCTTGAAATTCTTCGTATCCCTCGGTTCCGCCCTCCGTATAAAGCATAAGCTCTACGCGCCTAATTCCCCCCGTCTCGCCAAATATGATACGCGTCTCAAATACCGGCAAGTCAAAATACTGCACTCCTCCGTCTAAACGAGAATCGGCGCTTTCACGCTGGTCGCTGGTAAACTGAAAGCCATTCTGAGTATATTTATGAACAAACAATACCGGGTCGGTCGTCCAAAAATTTTCCGCCTCCATTGCCTTTCCAATATCAAACCCCTCTGCTCGGACGATGGCTGACAAAGCTACGAAAAAGAAACATAATAAGCAACGCCTTACCATTCCAATAGTCCCCAAAACAGTGAATGTTGACGATCGAACTCTCCTGTCAAATGATTGGTTGCCGACTGTATCACATAACTATTGAATAGAAATCTCCAAGTCGTAGTTTCCCAATCCGAAAGCGTCTGCGCTTTCACAAGTTCGTAATGCGCATTACGCTGATTGACATAAAGGCAAAGACCATTCCCCATCGTCTCTGAAGTAACAACGTAATACAAGTTCGTTTCATTCCCGTATCCTCGATAGGCGAGCTTAGAGGCATTATCGCTAAAGATCATATACGCATTGCGGTCATGCACCTCAAAGCGTTCGCCTGCCTTGAATTTCGCGCTAGCCATCTCCACATTCGTCATCGCGCAGCCACTGAATAGCGCCGCGAATAATAGCAACCCATTTAATTTTCGATACGACATATCAATTCGAATACGCGATAAATATCAGCCAATTGACGATCAAGGCGTAAATGTTGGCGATGAAATCATCGATAACGATTCCCCTGCCACCCGCTATATTCTGCAATTTCCGACAAGGATATGGCTTTATTATGTCAATCGCCCGCACTACCGCGAAGAAACTCAACATCATCCACCACGGCAATTCCGCGATTGGGATGCCAATAAGCGCAATCGGAAACAACATCCACTCGTCAGCCGTGATGCGTCCATCATCCTTCACGCCCAATATCCGCTCGGCGACTCCGCAGATGGGAATTGCCAACAACGCCAAAATCGTGCATATTGGCAGCTGCAAATACAACGGAAAATATGCAATCGCATACGCTAGTATTACACCGGGAATCGATCCGAAAGTACCAGGAGCAAATGGCGCGAACAAGCCGATGCCAAATCCCGTAGCGATAAATAGACAGAACTTCTTCAAGATTTCAACTTCTCCGCGAATTCCTTTACGCCAATATGATGCCAAGCATCAAGGGTAATGCCATCGACGACAACGATTCCCTTCTTTTCCCAGCGCGACCAATCTATCTTCTTGATTGACTTTATCTCATGACGCTTGCCATGATAAGTAAAGGATGTATCGTCATATTCAAACTCAAATCGAGAAATTGCCAACAAATGCAACCCCACTATGAAAGCCGCCAACAAGCAGAGTATGGTAAAGCCGTATTGCGTCTTTATCTTTTGCGCCTTAAAGGCCTCAAGATTGACGCTGACTGGCGGATCGCTCTTCTCTATGCTACGATATAGTTCCGCCGCTGGAATGGAAGGATAGCCGATGAAACCATCGTAGGCGAAGTAACAACCAAGACCAAACAACAATATCGCCACACCAAGATGGCGAACCATAAATTCACGATTTAACTTTAGTTTCATATTGCGCGTTGCCTTAATACTTCAAACATGGTTACCGCCGCCGCCACACCGGCATTAAGCGATTCAAAGCCGCCTGGCATTGGCAATACACCGATAAAATCACAATTCTCCCGCACTAAGCGGGAAATGCCGTTCCCCTCGGCTCCAACCACTAAACCAACCCTGCCCTTAAAATCAATATCCGTATATGACCGCGCATCCTCCCCCCAATCAAGACCGGTCCACCAAATTCCCGCCTCCTTCAATTCCGCCATCGCTCGCGGCAGATTCACTACATGCGCAACTCGAATATGCTCCGCGCCGCCCGCCGAAGCCCGAACCGCCGCCGGAGTTATTCCAGATGCGCGATCTTCGGGGATGATTACCCCAACCGCTCCAACCGCGCAAGCCGTACGGAGAATAGAACCCACGTTCTGTGGATCCTCAAGGTGATCCAGAACTATCACCAAGGCGTTTTCATCCGCCTCGACGCTCGCCACGATTTCTTCAAGCCCGACGTACGGATAGCCCGTCGTCTTCAAGGCGACGCCCTGATGATGACCAAAACGAGTAAGCCGATCCAATTGCTCGCGCTCCATCGTCCTGATTACGAGATGCCTCGCACGCGCCTCGTCGCGAATGCGCCTAAGCTGATCATCTTCGCCGGGTGTAGCTGGCGGCAATACGACTTCCGAACAGGTGCGACGATTCGCCGCCAACGCCTCCTCCACTGGGTTGCGCCCATACAGCCATTCCCCGCCAGTGACCAATTCGCGCGGTCCCTTGTGATGACGAGTGTTCTGATAATTCCCCATATTAATCTATGTTTTTGACGGCTGGTGCGAGCACCTCGAAATCTTCCACCGCTCCCGCATAGCCCTCATTCACCTGCGTCAGCGCTGCACGCACTTTCGGGAATTCAACGGCGATGTGATACTTGAGCGCAGATAACTTATCGCCACCGATCTTCGCCGCCAATCGTATGAACAACGCCGCGATTACGATGGCAATGCCGGCATCCACCAACTTGCGCGCCGAAAGCTCGCCATAGCTCTTGGCGTCCTCGCGCGCCCTCACGCTGCCGATAGCCGCCTCCAACTCTACGTTCAACCGCTCGACTTCCACAAGCGCGGCCTTGAGCGTATCATCAAGCTCAATGCCGGAAAGGACATCTTCGACTACCGCCTTGACCGTCCCCGCGCATACTCCACTAAACGCCGCCACGACCTGCAGTTGCGAAGTGCCCTCGTAAATTGTGGCGATGCGACTATCTCGTAGATAACGCTCGGCAGGATAATCACGCATGTACCCCGAACCGCCCATTACCGAAATCGCCCCCATCGCATTTCGCATCGACATCTCCGAACCGTAATACTTCGCCATTGGAGTAAGCATCTTATTGAACGATGCGTAGAACTTCGCTTTCTGACGATCCCCATTGCGCGCGAAGCCATTCTCGAGATCCACGTTCTTCGCCGCATAATATGTAAGCGCGCGCGATGCCTGCACTTCGACTGACATCGTGGATAAAAGCTCGCGAATCGGCGGAAACTCATCAATCGTAGACCCGAACTGACAACGACTCGCGGCATATCCACGGGCGACGCGATAAGCGGCTTCGCCGATTCCGGTTCCCTGCGCGGCGATACCCATGCGCGCACCATTCATCAGCGTCATCACGTATGTTATCAACCCGCGTTTGCGAAGCCCGATGAGCTTTGCCGGCGCTTCGGTGAACACCATCTCGCAAGTCGGGCTGCCATGAATGCCTAATTTATCTTCCAATCTACGAACCTTCACCCACGGACCCTTCTCGACCAATAGACAACTCAAGCCACGCCCATCCGTGGAATTGTTCTCCGTACGCGCCAAGACCAATAGAACCTCGCCGCAACCATTCGTGATGAAACGCTTCACGCCATTGACGAACCAATTTCCATTCTCGTCTTGATGCGCCGAAGTCTTCACGCTTTGAAGATCGGAGCCCGCATCTGGTTCCGTCAATACCATCGCCCCAGTCCACTCTCCTGTAACCAACTTGGGAATATACTGCTTCTTAAGTTCTTCATCTCCGAACATATTGATCGTTTCGGCGATACCTTGCAAACCGAAGATGTTCATCAACGAGGCATCGCCTCTGGAAACGATGTCGTTGCATGCCGTCAAAACGGCGCACGGCATGTTTAGCCCGCCCAGCGAATATGGTATCTGAACCCCTAATAGACCCGTCCTGCCGAACAACTCTATCGCAAGCTTGATTCCTGGCGCGTATGTAACCGATCCATCGGCATTGAGCACGCTCCCCGTGCGATCAGTCTCTTCCGCCAATGGCGCTATGCGATTCGCCATAATCTCCCCGCATACGGATAACGCCCGCTTGTAATTGTCAATCGCGTCTGCCGCATCCTTTGGAGCGAAGTCGTACTCCTTGGCGAATTTGAAATCTTCCTCCAATAATTTCGCGACCTCGCTCAAATCAAGCGCGTCCAACACCCTCTCAATATCTTGGTTATCTGTATAGAAATTACCCATTTTACTTCGCCCCCTTCGCCTTGATTGCCTTAATGAGTTTTGGCACGACTACATTGAGATCTCCAACAATTCCATAGTGCGCTATCTTGAATATCGGCGCCGAACGATCGGTGTTAATTGCGATGATTTTGGCCGAATCTTGCATCCCCGCCAGATGCTGAACCGCGCCTGAAACCCCGCACGAGATCATCAACGCGGGACGAACCGTGACGCCAGTCTGCCCAATCTGTCTCTCCTTCTCGCAGTACCCGAGATCGACCGCTGCGCGCGAGCCGCCAACAGCTCCGCCCAAGACGGCCGCCAACTCGTGTAAAAGCGCGAAATTCTCCTTCGACCCGACGCCCGCGCCGCCCGCGACAATCACGCGC
>CALCDB010000167.1 GCA_937901395.1 uncultured Verrucomicrobiota bacterium | reverse complement strand
CGATGTCGACGGCCCCGAAGGTGTCGGAGTAGCGGGCCGGATGGGGGCTTTTCTGCATCGAGACGGATTCGGCGAAGTCAATCGGCATGGAGTCCATGAGCGGATGACTCCACATGCCCGATCCGCGCGGTACGCCGTCCGTGTACATGCGAACCTCGCCGCCCGGACGCGCCGTACCCATTCCACGGATGTAGACGCTCCCTCCCTGCGCCCCACCGTAGCTTCCGATTGGCGCATAGCGCGAGATTGTGACGCCGGGAACCTGCCGGAGTGCGGTCTGCAGGTCTTGTGCATTGAGTTGGGCGAGTTGACTGCGGGAAAGTGTTGCGGTGTCCGCACCGTCCTTCGCGACAGCTTCCTCCTGCGTGATCGGCGTTGCGACTACGGTCACGGTTGGGAGTTCGGCGACGACATTCGTCGCGGCCAGGACGGCAGCAAGTGGAAGTGCGAAAAGTGCTGTGGCAAAGGCATGAGTTGACATGTCTGGAAGAATATCACAATCCGTGCAAGCTTGTGTAAACTGAATGTAAATTCTTCCGTTGGAGGCCGGAGCGCAAGACCTCATTTGGTAAAATATGCGACATGAGCCGTTCGTCAGTTTTGTTTCTCGTCTTTCTTGCGCTACCGCTGTGCGTGGTGTCGATTGCCTCGCATCGGCTTGTTTCGGCGGAGGTCGCAAGGGGGCGTACCGTTGGCCGAGCCTATTTGCAGGCGCAGGCCGAGGTCATTGCCGCGAAGATGCAGTCGTTCGCGAAGGCAGAGATGCCGACCGAGGAGACGGCACTTCCAGTTCTGGTTGGAGTCGTTGACGGGGACGGAAAGGTGCGGAGCGGCACATTGCCGGATGACGGACGGTGCTTTGGCCTCGCGTCTCTTGCGCCGAAGTTCTCCGGCCTCGCGGTGAAGGTGATGTGGTCCGGCGAGAAGAGTCCGGGGCTCCAGAGGGCGCGGCGGCTTCGGCGTGTTGAGCTTTCCGTGTTTGGCGGGTCGGCGGCTTTGTTTCTTCTGGCGGCGGGCTTTCTCGTCCGGCGGCATCTGAATCTGCGACGCGAGCTGCAGGAGCAGAGGGCCGTTGTTCGTGACTTTTCCCATCGCCTGAAGACGCCGATCACGTCCATATCCCTTTGCGCGGAGCTGGCGCGGGACGGGCGTGTAAGCGAGGAACGCGAGCGAGAATGCGCCGAGACGATCTTCGCCGAGGCGACGAAGCTTGATCGCATCGTCGGCGAGGTCTTGAACCACATCGAAGGCGGGCGGCATGGCTGAGATCCTGATAGGCGAGGACGATGCCGACGTCCGGAAGTGGCTGGGAATAGCGTTGGAGACGGAGGGATATGGTGTCCGTCTAACCTGCGACGGTGAAGAGGCACTTGCCGCCGTTCGGGAGCGTCGTCCCGATTTGCTGATTCTCGATGTCATGATGCCGAAGATGTCCGGCCTCGACGTCTGCCGCACGGCCCGTGCCGCAGACGCCTCGCTGCCGATCATGATGCTGACGGCGAGAAACAAGGACGAGGACATCGTGGAGGGCCTTGGGTGTGGTGCGGACGAGTACGTCACCAAGCCGTTTTCGATGAAGGTGCTCTTTGCCCGAATTGCCGCGATGCTCCGAAAGCGAGATGCGATTGGCGTCGCGTCCGCTTTCCCCGTCGGGGCGCATTTCGTTGACGGCAAGACCATGCGGGTCATGGGGTCAGGCGGCTTCTCGGAGCCTCTGGCGTTGCGGGAATATGAGCTGTTGAAGCTCCTTTACGAGCGGCGCGGCGAGGTGCTGCAGCGGGATTGGCTGCTGAACCGCCTCTGGGGCGTCACGTTTTACGGCAACACCCGCACGCTCGATCAGCATATCGCGCTCATCCGTCGCAAGCTGGGTGACGACGCCGACCGAATCGAGACCGTCCGCAACGTCGGCTATCGGCTTCGGGTAGATTTTTGAAACAACAAGAACTGAAAACGCTGACGTGAGCCTTTGCGGTTGTCGCGCTGCGGGTTATGCTTGCCGTGGTGGGTGTATGGACATCAGAAGTCCGGCCACAATCAGAAATGCTATTGGCAGGAGGATGGCCGTTTCACGCATGAGACGGACGAATGGAATGGCCAGTGCTGACCCTGTTAGGAACACGCCGATTACGCCTGCGTAATAGAACGACTGCTGCCGTGCTTCGGCTTGTCCTGTGCGCTTCCAAGCGATCCAGGCAACGGTGGCCGACCGAAGGTTCCCCGTACACATTGTCGATGCGTAGGACGTTCCGCGAACTTTGCGAAATGCCTGAACTTGAAAGGCACAGGCGATTGACACGAGCAAGTTGGCCAGCATGTCTTGCGCTGTTCCGTGGAGGAAGAAGCATCCACTGAGAAGTGCGACTTCGACCAAAATGACAGATTGCCGCCAGTGCATTCTCGCGAATGACCAGTGATTGCGCACCCATGAAAGAGTTGAGGGAGGTTGAGGGAAGGGGGGAGTTTTGGTATAATATAGGGGCATTTTTAATGTAAATGAAAGAGGAGTGATATGAGAAATATATGGTTGGGTGTCGTCGTTGCATTATTGGCGGCGGGATGTTCGACGGATAAGGTTCACGAGTTGATGCGGCATAAACCCGCGCCAGTGACGAACTTCTTGCCGAACAAGGCGCGGCTTGTGCGTCAGCCCGACACCTTTCCCGTGCATTATCTATGGGCGAATACGAATGCGATTATGCGGGCGGGCTTCACGAACATCTACTTTGCGCCGTTCGATGTTTCCAATCTTCGCAAGGGCAACGCCTACGATGAGATGCGGGACAAGGCAATCGGGAAGCAGCTTGGGCTGGACCATGCGATCGTCGAGCTCGGCGAATACGGGCGCAACGTCTTCATCAAGACATTCAAGAATCGCGAAAAGGATACGCGACTTAGGGTCGTGGATAATCCGAAGCTGCCGCACACCGCGATCTTCGAGTTCGCGATTACCGGATTCGTTCCGACGAGAGCGGAGGTTTCGGTGGCGGGGATGGCGGGGAACTTTCTTTTGCCGGGCGTAGGCATCGTGGCCGACTTCCTTTCCGCCGGATCGATCGCGATCGAATGCAGGGTTCGCGATTCGCAGACGAGGAGCGTGGTGGCGATGTTCGCCGATACGGAAGGCGAGCCGCAAGCGCTTTTGCAGTTCGCGAAGTTCACTTACACTTCCGCGGCGAAGATCAACTTGAAGAGAATAGCGGAGTATTGCGCGGAGTGTTGCGTTGTCGATGATGTTTCCAAGATTCGGCGCGACTTCCCCTTGAGCTTCATCGTATTACCAAGCGACCTGACGCCGGAGAAGGATGAAAAGAAGAGGAAATAGTTGGAGTTGGAGATAAATAAAAGGAGGAAATTATGTTGGCGATAATATTGGCGGCTACGATAAAGTTGGCTCCATCGGGAACCGACGATATGTCCGCGAAACTTATTTCATCCGTCGCTTCGGGCAATGAGGTCGTGCTGGCGGAAGGCACGTATCACTTTTATTCCGAGAGCGCGAAGAAAGATTCGTTCTACGTATCCAATCATGATCAGCCGAATCCGAGGACGGTTCAACTTCCGATATGCGGGGTAACGAACTTCACCTTGCGGGCGAATGGCAGCGGGGCGAAGTTCATCTTTCATGGCGAATCGATGGGCATCTTGTTGCGCGATACGAAGAAGGTAACGCTCAAGAACATTTCGTTGGATTGGGAAGTTCCGACGATCAGCGAATTCAAGATTGGCACGGGGTGGACGGTCAAGGGCTGTTACGGGGAGGCGCCGATTAGAATGCTTTGGGATGGAGCGACGAAATCGATTAAGCCGAATACGGGAGATAGCTTCAAGCCGGAATTGGGAAAGGATGGCGACTACATCTCCTATCGAAGCGGGAGGCGTCCAGAACCGGCGATTTGTCTATATCGCGCCGAAAAGACGGTGCTTAAGGATGTAGTGATACATTCCGCGCATGGCATGGGGATATTGGGGCAGCGCTCCGCTGATATCGCGATCATCGGCGGCGGGGTGTATCCGCGCGAAGGGAGCATCTGTTCGACCACCGCGGATGCCACGCATTTCTCGAACTGTCGAGGGAAGATCGTGTGCAAGGGGGCGCGCTTCACGGGGATGATGGACGATGCGATAAACGTGCATTCGACGTGCTTAAGGATCGAGGAAAAGCTTGGCGAGAACAAGATACGTTGCAGATATGTTCACGGGCAGTCGATTGGCTTCGAGGTGTTCCAGCCGGGCGAGGCGTTGCGGTTCATCAAGGCGGAGACATTGGAGAATGGTCCGAGAGTGGAAGTTACGGCGGTAGAGCAGCCCGACGCGCGAACGGCGATCATCACCCTGAAGAACGGCAAGGCATTGGCGCAATACGAGGTTGGGGACGCGGTGGAGAATGCGAATTGGCAACCCTCGGTAACGTTCACCGACAATTACGTAGGGTGCAATCGAGCGAGAGGAACATTGTTCACCACGCCAAAGCCGGTGTTGGTTGAGAACAATACCTTCGAGCACGTTTCGGGAACGGCGATTCTACTCGCGGGAGACGCTTCGGGCTGGTATGAGTCGGGGGCGTGTCAAGATGTGACCATAAGAGGAAACAAGTTCATCGACTGCCTTACTTCACAATACCAATTCTGCACGGCGGTAATCACGGCGTATCCAATGGTGCGGAAGTTGGACGCCCAAAAGAAGGCGTATCACGCGAACATAACCGTAGAGAACAACGAATTCAAATGCGGGAACGCGAAGTTGCAGGCTTGGATCTCAACCGACAACATCGTATGGAAGAATAACAAGGAAAAATAGCGTGAGGCGGATACCGCTGATACTCTCGATATTGCTGCTTCCGCTTTTCGTCGAAGCGAAAGTGGCGTTTTCGGAACGCAACATCGACTGGGGGGCGGTCGCGGAAAGCGATGTCGAACAGCGGCTGGAGATGGCGCCGGGAAAGATGGCGAGCATGTCGGTAGGGAAGGCAGATGCCGATATCTACGAGACGCGCACCTTGACCTTGGAAAGCGGCGTGCAGATCAGAGTAACCGAACAGCTCGTCGAGGAGCAAGGGGTAACGAATCGTGTGTTCAAAAGCGGCGAGCAATTATTCGAGCTTTCCATCGTTTCCGATCGCGAGCATATCAAGGGCGTAATGGAGGGGCTCGAAGAGCAGGGCTGCAGGATAATCAAGCGCTATGGACGATACGGCACGATATTGCGCGTGCTGGTTCCGCAACAGGGAATAGCGCAGACGGATGAGATAATCGCCAAGTTAGGCGCGAAGGGCGCGAAGAGCGCCACGAGGAGTCCGGTAAACTTTTACGTTCCTTTGGCGATACGTCCGCAACCATCGCAAACGCCGAACGATCCATTGTTCTCGGCGCAATGGGCGTTGGAGAAAGTTGGCGTAATCAAGGCGTGGGAAGCTGGGTATTTGGGGTATTCGAACATTCCGGCGGCGGTATATGATACTGGGTGCCATTTATCGCATGAGGATTTGCAGTTCAATGTGCATACGCGCGTATCGGCGCTCAATTCCGACCGCGATCCCGAAGACCATCACGGCCATGGTTCGCATTGTCTCGGAATAATGGGGGCGGATTCGAACAACGCGAAGGGAATCGCCGGAGTCGGGCAGGTCGCGAATCTCACGTCGATACGCGGGCCGATAAGCTATTGGCAGGAAGGCGATTCGATCTTAGATGGCTTTCAATATGCATTGGACAATGGAATCAAGATCGTATCTTGTTCATTCGGCTCGTATGGCTACGACGCGGCGGAAGAGAGCTTGATTAGCGAGCTGGGGGAGAATGGAACGCTCGTCGTGGTAGCGGCGGGAAACGATGGCAACGACAATGATCGCATGGGAACGTATCCGGCGGCGTTCGATTGCGATAACATACTTACGGTAATCGCGACCAATGAAAGCGACAATCCGGCGAACGTGAACGAAAATGGCTGGGCGACGAGCTTCGGGGCGACTACCGCGGATATCGCGGCGCCGGGAACGGACATAGTATCGTGCACGAAGGATTCGAATCAAAGCTATGAGGCGTGGAGCGGAACGTCGATGGCGACGCCGGTAGTAGCGGCCTGCGCGGCGATTCTTTGGGAGCAAAACCCAAGTTGGGGACCGCTCGACATCAAGCGCAGATTGATGAATACCGCAGATAGAATACCGGCGTTGATCGGGCTTTGTCAATCGGGCGCGAGAATCAATCTCGAAAGGGCGTTGGATCGCACGGCGGGGTATGTGGCGGTGGAGACGCTAAAGCAAAAATGCTATGATGCAGGAGAGAAGGTGGAGCTCGAAATCTATTCCGCGGCGATCGACGAGGTTCGCATTTCGCTATACGATCGCGGCGATACGCTCAAGGAAAGCTGGGCGGTCAAGGTAGAGGGCGAGCGATTCAATTGGGCTTACACGACTTCGCCGGAGATGATTGCGAGAGGGTGGTATTTCAAGATCGAAGGAATCAAGCAGGGCGAGAAAATCGATGACGTATTCGCATATTCCAATCGCTTCAGGGTAAAGGACCCGAATCACATCGAAAGCATTCAGGTAATGGTAGCCGGCGAATCGAATGGCGATGGAGAGTGCATGCGGGTAAGAGACGCCAATGATTTTAGAATCAGCTTCATCGCGAGCGATGCGGAATACGTAAGCGGAACGATCGAGGCGTATTACGAGGAAGACGAGGAAGGTCCGGCTGGGTGGTATGAGGACGCGATGATATTCTATGGAGAAGAAGCGAGGGCGGGCACACGCCAGGAGATGCAGGTTTCGCTCAAGGGCAAGGGATGGATGAACGGGCAACATTATCGAGTAACGATATACGATGAGGACGATCCAAATATCGTAGGATATTCCGAGGAGTTCATCTTCGAGCGATCCAATGGTTCCGTGTTCTTGTTGCCTGGCGAGCCAAAGGAAAGGAACAATCCTTCAGCAGGAGGGACTGGCGCATGGAAGAGCGAGTATCGCGTTGGCGAAGAATTCCGCATTACCGCGAGGTTGCCATCGACTTCATTGTATTGGCTATACCTCGTTGACGAAGAAAGCAATTCAATCGTCCTATTAAAGGAGGTATGGATCAATCTTGCGGATGGTGGCGGCAACAAGAATCGTCAATGGCACGCATTCGATTTGACGATACCAGACCAGTTCGCGGGGCGTAAGCAGTTGTATATTTATTTCTACGATGCATTCGATGATGTGATGGGCGATCGCACGCCGTATTTCGATGTGTTGCCGCGAGAGGGAGAGGCGGCGCCCTCGTACGATATCATCGTAGGCGACAAATCGGGAAGTCAATTTTTGACGAATGGACAATGGACGCCTGCGAAGGTGGATGGCGAATGGGCGATGAAGGCGTGTTGGGTCGGACCCGGAGAAGATGGGGACTTCGAGACGATTCAGAATGGTCCGAGGAAGATATCGTTCGACGTAAGGGACGATGAGATCGGCGCTTCGCGAGGAACGCTTGAACTCAAGTGCGCGCCATATCCGATAATGAAAGACAGCCATTGGGAGACATTGGCGATTTGGCGGGCGAACCAATATGGCTGGCAGCATATCGAAGCGAACGATTTGCCCCAAGGCGACAATCTGGTATTGAGGTGGACGTGGCAACGCGATGAGAGCGATACATGGACGGAGAACGAGCCGCCACTCAAGGTCTATATTCGCAATATCCAATTGGCGGACAAGCTTGATCCGCCGCAATTGAAATTGGATTCGAGCGGTAATGCGTCCATTTCGGAGATGCCACTATATCCAACCAATGTTCACTGGACGGTGGACAATAGCGAGCCGACGAAGGATTCGCGGCGGTGGATGCCGGTATTCGATAGCGCTGGCGTCGCGCGCAGTCAGGTAATAAAGTTCGAGCGGTCGGTAATTCTGAAGGCGAAGTCGTTCGCGCCCGGTTGCGAGCCGAGCGATACGGTAACCAAGATTCGCTTCGCGCCCGTAATCGCCGAAGATGGAACCATACTGCTTTCGTCGATAGCGGATATTCTCGCGTTTTCGCAAGAGATCTCGGGAGGCAATGATTTCGCCGGCAAGACGGTAAGACTTCAATGCGATATCGATATGAAGGGCTTTGATTACGAGACGGCGGGCGGCGATGCGGTTACCTACGTGGTGTATGTGGATGGTGACGGTAATTACAAGGTTTCCCGTAAGATCGTGCCGTTCAATGGCGTATTTGATGGCGCGGGTCACGCCATACACAACTTGAACATCCTTCCGCATTATGGCGTCGAAATGGAGTATGGGACGTTGGGGTTCATTGGTATGTTGGGACATTCGGGAGCGATTCGCAATTTGCGGTTAGTAAAGCCCGGCGCTAATGCGGTAGGGCACATGACGGCAGCGGGATTGTTAGTCGGGTACAATCAAGGTAAGGTCGAGAACTGCCAGGTATACAATGGCAAATTGTTGGTAGTTGGCGCGGACTACCAAAATGAACTCATCGGAAAAACCGAGAAGGACGGCGGGGTCGAGGGGTCGGTGGATGCGAAATCGAAGGCGGTTAAAGTAGAGGAGAAGGATTTGCCGACTTACGAGCCGAGCGGATATCCTACGGGGATGGAATATCCAGAAATAATGGAGCCAAGCGCGCCAGCGCCGGAATTCTATTATTTCCGCAGCGGATGGAATACCAACTACTATGACAACTCCCAAAAGTTCATCGTGATGGCGCCGATGGATGATCGGCTAATCCTAAAGGTTCCCGCGGTCGGAGATTGGCGAATTTACTACACGCTTGATGGCAGTGAGCCAACGATAGATTCCCCTATTCTTGAGAGGTCAAGTGATATAGGCATCCTGATAAATAAGAATACATATCTCAGGACAAGTTATTTCCAGGAGGGATACGTGACACCTCCATCGGAACCGCATCTGTACCTGCTTCACGGTCGTGATATCAAGCTGCCTGTTGTCGCTCTGGCACTTGACAGACGCGATCTGGATGATCCGGAATACGGTATTTTCGAGAATCAGCCCAAGAAAGTCGACAATGATGATTATCAGGGAAAGGATCCGGCATATGCGCATAACTGGCGTCGTCCGGCTGTTCTCAATTATTTTGACCGTGGAGGCGGTGACCCCAGATTCAGCCAGCGCTGCGAATTGCGTGTAGGAGGCGGATACACCAGACTCAATGATATGAAGGCGCTGATTCTGTATGCCGATGACCGTTTTGCTACTCCTGACTGTTTTGACTACAATTTCTGGAGCAAGACCCGTGGAGGAATAAAGTCAGCTCCTTCAATATCGCTCAGAATAGGCGGCAATGATTACGGAAGCTCATATATCCGTGATGCGGTTGCCCAGCTTTCAATAGGTTCGTATACCGACTTGGACTGGCAGGGATACCAGCCGGCCATATATTACATCAATGACAAGTATCAGGGCATAATCAATATACGTGAACGTGCCAATGAGGACAACGTCTGGTCACATAATGACAGCCTTGAGGACATAACGCTGGTTGAGATTACCGCAACCGACAATATGGGTGAACTCAAGAAAGGCGATTATGATTCGTATCTTGAATTCTATGACTTCTGTTCCAAGCCTGGACAGCCCTTCGATGAGTATGAGCGTCGCATGGACGTAAGGGAGTACACCAATATGATGATATGCCACATTTTCTATGGAAATACGGATTTTCCTGCCAACAATATGGTTATCTGGAAACCGAATACTGAAGATGGCCGTTGGCGTTGGATTGTCAAGGATGTGGACCGTGCCTTTAATATCTGGAACAGTTGTCCTGCAAACGGAGAGTATCTGAAGTGGATTCTCAACGAACCGAACAACATTACTTTTGACGAAGAACACAATGCCCCGGAGAACACCATCATGTTCCGTAATCTCATCAATACCGTTCCGGAATATCGTGAACAGTTCATTGACCAGTTTACAGTTTATATGAGTGATTTCCTGACTGAGAATAACATCAATTACTGGATAAACTTCTGCGCAGACCAGATACGTCCTGAAATGCCGTATTTTATAGGAAATACCGGCAGTTGGGAGAATGAATTGAAGAACATGAAGAAATGGGGCGCAGACCGTATTCCGGCAATGTATGATCAGCTCAAGAACAGA
>CALCDB010000166.1 GCA_937901395.1 uncultured Verrucomicrobiota bacterium | reverse complement strand
CTCCGGCAAGGACGTCTCGTAGTCCTTCAGGTGACCGTGCCAAAGCGCGACATCGCCGAACACGACGACACGAGCCGGCAGCGGATCCATCGCGAGGACGGCGTCCACGGCCTTCTTGAAGTAGGCATTCTGGTAGGTCGGCTGAATTCCCCACTTCGCCTTGATCTGAGCCGCATCCGTCACCGCACCATCGGGAACAAAGGTCTTGCGTCCACGCGGGCGGTTCGGGTCGTGAACCCACATAGTTTGCGCCCCCGTGTTGTCGGTCACGAAGTTCAAATCAACCTCACCAATCGCCGCGAGGTTGCCGAAAGGCCTACCGTTCGAGTCCGGCGACTGAAACCAATAGAAGTCCTCGAACTGCGTGGGATTCCAACCCTTCGCCCATTCCTTGAGGCCGTTGATCGTGGCTTCGGCAAACGCACCTTCCTTGGTCGTCAACCAATGCCGCTTCTTCGCTTCCCAATTATACCCGTTCTCCTTCTTGTACGGAGTGCCGGTATTCGGATTGATAACCTCGAAGGAAATATCGAGAATCAGCCGCCCGTTCTGCTCGAAGCAAGACGCGGTGGTCGGATGTCCCTTATAATTCCCGTCGGGGATGTTGTAGGTGAACGGCTTATTAGGTTCAGCCATTTTTATTTGCTCCTTATGTGTTGCCCCCTCGCGGGGGCGGTTAGTTAATCCTTGATAATCTGCGTCCAATCAAAGACCTCGTTTTCGTTGACGGGGAACGCCTCGCCCTGCACCGTGCGAGACTTCGCCATCATCGAGGCAATGCCGCCCGTGTAGAGGGTGCGCGTCATACCGCCTTTCGCCTTGCCTTTCTCAACCGAAATATCAGCCGAGAGGAAGAGGAGGTGATCGACCGTCTGCATAAACTTATCGCGTCCCGGCGCCTTGCCTTTTTCACCCTGCACCAAGTGCGGCTGATGCTGAATGAAGTCGCCACCGTCGGGATTCGCCGTGCGCATAACATTGTCGTGACAAATCGCAACGACATTCATTCCCGCTTCCAAGAGCTTATCGACAAGCGGATAAATGCGCACGAAATTGTCGTACACGATTTGCGAACCCTTGCCGTAAGTCCATTGTTCGAGCGAACCCTTGATGGTCGCCGAATCGCCGGGAATCGAAGCCATACACTTATAAGCCGCGTATTCCTGCGCACGGGTGAACGAATCAATCACAACATTGTCATAGCCCTTGCAGGCATTAGACTTGAGGAACGCGCCGAGATTCGCCCACGCCTCCGCAGGTGCGGTCGCATCGAAGCGGATGAACTTCGGGGTGATGTTATCGAGCAAGCCGAGTTCGGCGAGTTTGCTCTTAATCACCTTGAGCGAACCTTCGAGATCGATGAACAAAGTCTTGCCGGGCAGCATCGAAGCGAGGGTGGTCTTACCCGCGCCGCCGACACCGTAGAGACCGATGAAGTGACCGCGCTTGCCGCAATCATCCCAAGAATCGACCTTTTGCTCGGTCGTTGCCGCCTCCGCAACCGCGCCTCCCTTAACGGGGAACGCGGCCTGCGTCGGGCCTTTCGTGCGAACGGGTGCGGCCATCTTACTTCGCCTCCTTCACGTGCTGAAAGTCGAGGGCTTCGTTAAGAACCTTCTCGGCTTCCTTGAGGATGAAGATGTCGATGTCGTTGATTTCGCTGCGCTTGGTGATGCGGCTGATGATCGAGAGAGCCGCGACGACCTTCACGCCCATAAGAAGCAACGACGCAAGAATCTTCTCGTTTTCGTCGGGCTTCTTGGCTTCGGGCTTCTTCGCGGTCGCCTGCTTCTTGGCTTCCTTCTTCGCCTTGCGATACTTCGCATCGCGAATACGCTTCTTCTCCTTCGCCGTGAGTTCCTTCTTCGGAGCTTCGGCGGGTGCGGTTTCGGTCGTGGTGGTGACGGGCTTCGCCGTCGTGGTTTTCTTCTTGCTCATTGTGCTTCCCTCTTTTGGGTTTTGTGTTAAACCGCTTCGGCACTCGCTTCGGCGGAAAGTTCGGGATGAAATGCGATCACGAATCCTTGCGGCTGATTGTTCGCGTCAACATGGATGCGCTCAAGACAAAAGCCGGCGAACGGGCAGGAGCGACAGTTGTCGGGGCTGCACGATCTCGGATAGCCGTACTCGGGCAATTTCGCCTTGCGAGATTCGGCGGCAAAGTGCAGGAGCATACGGCAAACGCCGATGCGCTCACGCGAATACTCTTCAAGCATATCCTCGGTAATCTCCACCTCGCGGCGGGCGAAATACCAGTCAACCTCGGTTGTCATCGTTTCCAAAATGCGCTTGCCGTACTCGTCCGCCGTTTCGGGATGTCCGGCAAGGTGTTCGCCCTTGGCGGCATCGGCGGTCTTCTTCGGCGTTCCATCGCGCTTAATGCGACGGTTGCCGTTAGCATCGAGAACAATCGGCAAACCCTGCTCGTCGAGTTCGGGGACATTCGCAAGCGGCATCAGTTGCGGCTTGCGGATGACATCATAAACGAAGGTCGGTAGTTCGCCCGTCGTGTGGTAAACCCACGCGGCATAAGCCATCACTTGATGATTGTGACGAAGCCGATTCCAATAGTCGCTCGTCGGGCTGACATCATCGCTCGTCGTTTTGTGTTCCACGACCACCTTGCGCCCGTCGTGCGTCACCGCCAAGCCGTCAACCTTGCCGGCTTGATAGAACGCACGGGAACCGTCAATGTTATCGTCGAATTGCACTTCGGGCGACATCTCGGCAATGTCACGATCTTCGACTTCGCCATAGACGCGATCATACGCGCCGATGATTCCGAAGACGCGGGCGGCGGTAAACTCGTCGAGCTGCGTTCCCTCGCATGCCGCGCGGAACTGGTCCTCGAACGGCCTTCCGTGCGCACGCGCTTCGAGTGCATTGTGAACCGCAGAACCGACGCGCAGGGCTTCGCTCGGCGTTTCAGCCGTGAGGCCGAGAACATAGTCGTAGAAGTATTTGCGCGGACAACGCAACGCGCAAGCCATCGAAGACGCGGTGAGTTTTTGCTTTTCCATTTTACTTCAAAGCTCCATAATCAAATTCTTCTTGCTCCATCCTGCCGTTCGCGATGTTCTCCTCACGGATGCGACGAGAGACGGCACCGTCTTCATAAATGCGCGTAGCCAAGTCCTCGATCATCTTCTCGGTCTTCTTCGCGCGGTCTTCTTCCATACCGCCCGGCTTAAATACGCCATAGGTCTTAATTGCCTCGGCGTGAATGTGCATCACCTGCTTGACTGCGCCGAAAAGGTCGTCAAGGTGACGAATGCGGTGGGCACGCTTACGATTCCGGCGAAGTGTCCCGTCTGCGGCGCGGCCACAGAAGTCGTCACGGCGGAAAGCGGCACCCGGAAGCTCCTCTGCACGAATCCCGAATGTACGGCACGCGAGCTGCGCAAGTTCATGCGCTCCAACGCCTCCACCTGCATCAACCAGAAGCCCATCGTCTCCCGCGGTGACAAGGTGAAGGTGGGCGACGTGCTGGCGGACGGCCCGTGCACGGACGGCGGCGAGCTGGCGCTCGGCCGCAACGTGCTGGTGGCCTACATGTCCTGGTACGGCTACAACTTCGAGGACGCCATCATCATCTCCGAGCGCCTCGTGCAGGAGGACGCCTACACCTCCATCCACATCGAGGAGTTCGAGGAGAAGGCCCGCGACACCAAGCTCGGCCCGGAGGAAATCACACGCGATATCCCCAACGTGGGCGACGACGCCCTCAAGAACCTCGACAGCGAGGGCGTGGTGCGCATCGGCGCGGAGGTGAAGCCCGGCGATATCCTGGTGGGCAAGATCACCCCCAAGAGCGAGACCGATCTGGCCCCGGAGGAGCGCCTCCTGCGCGCCATCTTCGGTGAGAAGGCCGCAGACGTGAAGGACACCTCCCTGCGCGTGCCCCCGGGAACCACCGGCGTGGTCATGGATGTGCGCGTGGTGCACTCCGCCGTGCCCGGCACCCCGCCCGTGGACGCAGAGAAGGAGGCCCAGAAGCAGCGCAAGAAGCTGGACACCGAGTACCAGAAGAACCGCGACGAGCTCATCGAGCAGCTCACCGGCAAGCTCTCCGACCGCCTGCTCGGCGAGAAGATTCCCCTGGAGATCACCCGCGCCGGCACGAATGAAATCATCATTCCCGCCAACCGCAAGATCACCAAGACCCTCCTGCGCAAGCTCGCCGTCCATCACGACCAGATCGAGATGAACGAGAGCCCCGTGCGCAACCAGATCTTCGAAATCATCAACACCTTCGAGAACCGCTTCGCTGACCTGGACGCCGAGCGCGACCGCAGACTCGACCAAATCGAGGCCGGCGCAGAGCTCGACCCCGGCGTCGTCACTGAGGTCAAGGTCTACATCGCCACCAAGCGCAAGCTCGGCGTGGGCGACAAGATGGCAGGCCGCCACGGTAACAAGGGCGTCTGCTCCCGCGTGCTTCCGGTAGAGGATATGCCCTACCTGGAGGACGGCACGCCGGTGGACATCATCCTCAACCCGCTGGGCGTGCCCTCCCGCATGAACGTGGGGCAGGTGCTTGAGGCCCACCTCGGCGTGGCCGCCAAGGCCCTGGGATTCCGCGTCGCAACCCCGGTGTTCGACGGTATCCAGGAATCCAAGATCTGGGAGTACATGAGTCAGGCCAAGAAGGTCCCCGGCTTCTCCTGGGTGGGCGACGGCCAGGACGGCACCACCGCCGGCAAGAGCCGCCTCATCGACGGCCTCACCGGCGAGTACTTCCACTACCCCGTGGTGGTGGGCTACACCTACATGCTCAAGCTCAACCACCTGGTGGCAGACAAGGTGCACGCGCGCGCCGTGGGCACCTACTCCCTCGTCACCCAGCAACCGCTGGGCGGCAAGGCACAACACGGCGGCCAGCGTTTCGGCGAAATGGAGGTGTGGGCCATGGAGGCATACGGCGCCGCCTACACCCTCCAGGAGCTCCTCACCGTCAAGTCCGACGACGTGCAGGGACGCACCCGTATCTACGAGAACATCGTCAAGGGCGACAACGCGCTGGAGGCCGGCACCCCGGAATCCTTCAACGTGCTCATCAAGGAAATGCAGTCCCTCTGCCTCAACGTGCAGCCCACCGAGCAGAAGGACCGCGAGAACGCGCCCCGCACCGCTGACGACTACTTCGCGCTCCTGGCCGATGACGGCATGGAGGGCGGCTTCATCAGCGAGGACGACGACGAGGAAGGCGAGAAGCCGGAAAGCGACGATGAAGACGACTTCTCCGAAGACGTGGAGGAACCCGCCAACACCGATGACGACGATTCCGAGATGTAACCCAGTAACCCTTAAATAACCGTACCAATATGTCTTACATCGACCTTACCAACGAGAAGCCCAAGAACTTCGACCAGGTCTGCATCACCGTGGCCAGCCCGGAGGATATCCGCAAGTGGTCCCACGGAGAGGTGAAGAACCCGGAAACCATCAACTACCGCACGTTCAAGCCGGAGAAGGGCGGCCTCTTCTGCGAGCGCATCTTCGGCCCCACGCGCGATATGGAATGCTCCTGCGGCCGCTACAAGCGCGCCAAGAACAAGGGCACCATCTGCGACCGCTGCGGCGTGGAGG
>CALCDB010000165.1 GCA_937901395.1 uncultured Verrucomicrobiota bacterium | reverse complement strand
GAGCCGTATCTGCGCCTTCTTCTCGGCAAGGCGGGCAACGAGCTCGGTTGTCGCATGCTAAAGGCGAACGATCAGAAGGGCGCGTGGTCGGTATTCCGCGCCATCGTCGATACGGTGGAGCCGAAGAACTACAGCGCGCACATCAATTTGCTCGGCATGATTCAGCGCGGCTACGCAATATCGAAGGACGAGGCGGACGAGCTCGCGAAGCGTCGTCTCGAGCTCGAGAACGAACTCAAGACGTGGGAACGCCTCGCGCGCGCCGCACGCGCCGGCGGACGGCTCTACGCCGACCCGGAGGAGATAGCGGCTTACGAGAAGGCCAGGAAGGAGGCGGAGGCGAAGCGCGAACTTTCGGAGGAAGCGAAGGCCTTTATGGCGACGATCAGCGCCGCGCCGAACGATCCGAAGAGCGGCAAGGCCGCGCAGGAGGCGATACACAAGGCGATTCGCGAAGGCAAGGTAAGGATTGACCTCATCGGCGGACAGCTCATCACCATCGATCTCGCCCTCGGCGACATCGAAAGCGCGGAGAAGGACGCGATCGAAGTGCTGCGGCTCAACCGTCACGATCCAAGCGCGAATGCGACGTTGGGCGCGCTCGCCGGTCAGCGCGGCGATCACGAACGCGCCGAGCGCTATCTCAGGCGCGCGCTTGCCACCGGACGGGCTTCCATCGCCGCGAAGAACGATCTCGCTTACCTACTTTATCGGATGGGACGCTTCGACGAGGCGGAGCCGCTTGCGCGCGAGGCGATCGCGGCATACGGCGAATCGTGGAACCTCCACGAGACGTTGGCGGCGATTTTGTTGCGCAAGGGAGAGATCGCGGAGGGCGAGAAGGAACTCGTTAGGGCGGAGGAACTCGCCGCGAAGGCGGGCTTCGCGAAGGGGAAGATCGCCAGTCTCGCAATCGACCGTGCGCGTCTGTTGAAGGCGAAGGGCGATGATCTCCGCTTCAGGATGGCGATTCGTCAGCTTCAGAATCGCGAGGATTTGAGCGCCGAACAGCGTGAAGAAGTAAAGAGGATGGACTGGTGAGCGGCGGTGTGATTGTCGTGGCGATCGTAGTGGCGGCGTTCGTCATTCTCGAATCGCTTCTACCGAAGGCGCTTTCGTCGCTTTGGAAATGGCTTCGCTCCGCATGGACGGCGAAGGACGATGATGCGCCGATTGGGCAAGTAACGAACGCTTCGGCAACGGTAGCGGCGACGCAACCGCCAATCCCCGAGACGGCGCAAGCAATTTCCATTCCCGTGGAGAAACGGACAATATCCGCTCCCGTGGTGACACCGCCACCGCCGCCATCGGTGGTAATGCCGACTCCGCCGCCAATCGAGGAAGAGCGACAGGAGGAGAAGGTGAAGGATGAGGTGAAGGAGGAGACGCGCGAGCAGAAGGCGGAGCGGCTGTGGAACGAAGCGCGAGAGATTCCGCATAGCTTCAAGCCGGATTGGGAGAAGGATCGCGACTACATGGAGAGGATCTACGAGGCGGCGAAACTGGGACACATCAAGGCGATGATTAAACTTGGCGAATATGCTTCGCGGCGTGGCGTGCTGATCGAATCGTATTACTGGATGCTACTCGCGGATTTGCATGGCGCGGAGGGGCTTTCCGTCGCGCTACGTCAGGCGAGGGTGGCGTGGATGGCGCAGGGGTGTCCAAATGAACATGGAAATGTCTACGGGCTCTTTTCCAATGAGCAGAGCGCATTCGCTCGGTCGGTGTTGCGCCTTCAGTGCGGGATTGACGCGCAATACGCTCGCACGCGTCTGAACGATCTTTCCAATCAAGGAGTTTGGGAGGCGCGGCTCTACATGGAGTCGAGACTGCGCGGTGGGAAAAGGTGATAAACTGCTATCGACGGGCGATATTGCATTTTAGAGGTCTGTTGTGGTATGGTCGCAGTGGGGTCTGACCCCATTGGTACGTAGACGCATATTCGCCAAGTGTTGCCTGTCATAAGCGATGATGCAAGATATTGGTAGTGGGTTGATTTTGTTGGGAGAGGTGTGGTATAATATGCGCTATTAAAGAAAGGAAAAACAATTATGGAATTAAAGGGATCGAAGACGGAGAAGAATTTGATGGCGGCGTTTGCGGGGGAATCGCAGGCGCGCAACAAGTACGATTATTTCGCCTCCAAGGCGAAGAAGGATGGATACGAGCAGATCGCGGCGATTTTCCAAGAGACGGCCTTGAACGAGAAGGAGCACGCGAAGATGTGGTTCAAGCTTTTCGCGGGGATTGGTTCGACGCCAGAGAATCTGTTGGCGGCGGCGGCAGGCGAGCATGAGGAATGGACGGATATGTACAAGCGTTTCGCCGACGAAGCGGAGGCGGAGGGCTTTACGGATATCGCATACAAGTTTCGCAAGGTGGCGGAAGTCGAGGCGCATCATGAGGAGCGTTATCTGAAATTGGCGAAGAACATCGAATCGGGCGAGGTTTGGGTAAGAGTTGGCGCAAATAAGTGGCAATGCCGCAATTGCGGGGCGATCGTCGAGAGCGCCGAAGCGCCGGAGAAGTGTCCGGTATGCGATCATCCCAAGGCGTATTTCCAACTGCAGGCGAATAACTTCTGAGATCATCGGCGGTGGACGCGATTACATTGGCGATAATAGCGGGGGTAATTGTTTCAAGCGCAATTACCCTGCTTGTTTACAGTCGTTTCGCCAAGCTCAAGATGGAGATCGCGGCGGCGCGCATCGAATGTGATGCGGAGGCGCATCGCATTCAGGATATGCGCAATCATTACGAGGCGTTATTGGGGCAGATGAAGCATGAATTCAAGGCGCTTTCCGATGATATACTGCGGGAGAAGCGCGAGCAATTCGAGCGCGAGGGGCTGGTCGGGATCAGGAGTTTCACGGAACCATTGGTGCAGGCGGTCAAGGATTTTCGCAAGCGGATGGACGATATCAACGAGCAGGATATAAAGCGGAGCGAGGGGCTGGAGAAGGACATCGAGAATTTGGTAAGCAAGACGAACGAGATTTCGGCGGAGGCGGATAAGCTGGCGGAGGCGATCAGGTCGGATGCGCAGGTGACGGGGCAATGGGGCGAGATTCAACTTAAGCGGATATTGGAGCTGGGCGGCTTGCAGGAGACGATCGATTACGAGTATCAATCGACATTCACTTCGCCAGGCGCGAATCATGCGGATTTGCGCACGGACGTGTTGGTGAAGATGCCGGGAGATAGGTGGATCGTGATTGACGCGAAGACGACGATGGCGGCATACGTCGATTACGTGGGCGCGGAGGGCAAGCGCAATTCCGAGGCAATCGAGAGAATCATCGCTTCGATAATTTCGCATATCAAGGAGATGAAGACGGCGGAATACCACAGGAAGATCGGCGAAGTAACGGGCAAGAGCGTCCTGAAGACGATGCTGATGTTCATTCCGTTCGAGGAGGTCTATTTGATTGCGATGAAAGCGGAGATCGGCGGAACGAACGGCAAGATTCCATTGCGCGAATGGGCATGGCAGAATGATGTGGTTTTCGTGAATGCATCCGGGCTTATACCGATCGTGAGGATGTTGGCGGAATTGTGGGCGCGGGATCGTTCGGAGAAGAAGGTATCGCAGATCAAGCAGGCGGCGGAAGCGCTGGTGGAGAAGTTCAGGGTGTTTCTCGAAGGCGGCAAGAAGAATGGGTTCTATGCGATTGGCGAGGGATTGGCGACGGCGATAAACGCATTCAACGAATCGGTGAAGCGGCTTTCGGATGGCAACGGGAGCATAATCAAGAAACTTACGGACCTAAAGGAGATGGGGATAGGCGCGGTGGAGAAGTTGCCAACGGAAGAGCAAGTTGGAGCGAAGAAAATTTGATATAATATACGATACTTATGAACGAATCAGATACTTCTCGTCATTTCCTTCGTCAGTGGATTGAAAAGGATGTCGCCGATGGCAAGACAGGCGGCAAGGTAGTAACGCGGTTTCCTCCGGAACCGAATGGGTATATCCACATTGGCCACGCCAAGGCGGTATGCGTCGATTTCGGCATGGCGGAACTCTTCGGCGGAGAGTGCCATTTGCGCTTGGACGATACGAACCCGACCAAGGAGTCGGATGAGTACGCGGAAAACATCAAGAAGGACATCAAGTGGCTGGGCTTTCAGTGGTCGGGCGAGGGCGACGCGGGCGAGATGGGGTTTTACAATGCGTCGAACATGTTCGATACGATGTATCAGATAGCGGAAGAGCTGATACGGCGCGGGCAGGCGTATTGCTGCAACTTGACGCAGGACGAGTGGAAGCGGTATCGCGGGGTTCCGGAGAAGCCGGGCACGCCTTCGCCTTCGCGCGATACCGACCCAGAGCGCAATCTCAAGATCTTCCACGAAATGCGCGATGGCAAGTATGCGGATGGGGAATGGTGCCTAAGGGCGAAGATCGACATGGCTTCGCCGAACATCCATTTTCGCGATCCGGTAATCTATCGCATTCGGCATGTGGCGCACTATCATCTCGGTGATAAGTGGTGCATCTACCCGATGTACGATTTCGCGCATCCGATCGAGGATGCGCTCGAGGGAGTGACCCATTCGATGTGCACTTTGGAATTCGAAGTGCATCGTCCGCTCTACGATTGGGTAGTTTCGCGGATGGACGAGCAGGGGCTATTGCCGATTCGCAACGGGGTGAAGATTCGCACGCAACAGCGGGAATTCGCGCGCCTCAATCTCACGTATACGGTAATGTCGAAGCGGTTGCTGTTGCAGATGGTGCAGGAGCGCAGGGTCTCGGGGTGGGATGATCCACGCATGCCTACCGTCTGCGGGATGCGGCGGCGCGGGTATACGCCGGGAGCGATTCGCGAATTTTGCGAGCGCATAGGAGTATCGAAGGTCGAGAGCGAGAGCGATCCGGCCTTGTTGGAGTGGTGCGTGAGGGAAGAGCTTAATCAGACGGCGACGCGCAGGATGGCGGTTCTCGATCCGGTAAAGGTAGTAATCGACAATTGGACGGAGGGGACGAGGGAAGTGGAGCTGCCGAACAATCCATTGGACGAGAAGGCGGGGATGCGCAAGATTCCGTTCGGCAAGGAGATATGGATCGAGCGGGCGGATTTCATGGAAGTAGCGGAGAAGAAGTTCTTCCGGATGGCGATTGGTCAGGAAGTTCGCCTTCGCGGGGCGTGCATCTTCAAGTGCACATCGTGCGTGAAGGACGGCGAGGGCAACGACCGCGTCGCCTACTGGTACGGGCAGGATTTCCGCAACTACGTCTTCCAGCAGACGGCGGAGGACCGTCCTCTCCTGCGCGCGAACGCCCTGAACGGCAAGAACGTCGTCGACTTCGGCCCGTATTCGATCGAGGATGGCCGTTTCATGAATTTCGGTGTGCCGATGGAGGCGGTCTCCATCATTATAGCCCTGGATGTAATCACCGACAGAATATCCACCCCGACGCAGGTTGCTGTCGGGCAGCTTGAACTGATCCAGATCGCGAACAGCCTTGGCTCACTGGATATAGAAACGCTGAGAAACAACACAGATCTCTGATACTCATTTCCGATTAAAAACAGAGATTTTTAATCAGTTTTCGGTAAATATAGTATAAAACATAAATTTCAGCTCTGCAACTGCAATATTAGCATGTTAAATCTATGAATTTTAACCAAAG
>CALCDB010000164.1 GCA_937901395.1 uncultured Verrucomicrobiota bacterium | reverse complement strand
TCAATACGGAAATTCCACGCCATCATCAATCAAGCGTGCTCAATGTATTTTATGGCTCTTCGCTCGAATATGTAAGCGCATCTACCTCGTGCGGATGATCGCTTTCGCCTTGCATGGGAATGAACGTTCCAATCCACTTCCATCCGCCTTGTTTAGGGAGCGTAATCTTCACATGGTTTACACCCTTCTTAAGATGAATTTTGGTCGGTGCCCGATACCAGTAATCCTCGTCTACGAGCGGCTGTTCCTTTGGGTTCCCGCCTACCCCCGGATGAGCCCAAGTCGGCGGATCAATCGCCTTGCCGTTGAGTTCAATCGTTGCGCCATGCTTGTTCCATTGCCCGAGCTTTGGCGTGGGCGCATCGCGGCTACGACCATCTGAACGCGAGAAACCAGTCATCCCAATCCACGCTCCGCAATCCATATCCTTAGGCGAGGTTATCCAAGTTTCCAGAACGACCTTTCCCTGATTCGCCTTCACATATCCGGAATCAAACCAAAAGTGCTTGGGATAGATGGTTGCATGCGCGATATCCTTTGCGATGAGCTTGCCCTCGCCATCCGTCATCTTCCAGCGCATCTTCGTTTGCGCCACATAGGTGAATGGATGTTTCAAATCGGTCAACACCTTATCACGTTGGGCGAGCGTCCTGCGTTCCAAATCTTCCGCAAGCGCGAATTCCGGTTCATTGGGGAAAGGCAGACGCGCAATATATTCAATACGATCCTTCTCCCTCCCTTGCCATAGTGCATCCGACAGCAAGACGACGGCAGGATAGACCGAACTCATTCTCACCATGTCTTCATTATCCCCAATGCGATCATCATGCCAACAACAAACGAACGCGCCAAGCTGTTCCTCATCGCCGCCCCAGCGGCATGGCTTCTGATAGCAAGCGATTGGCAATAACTCTTCCGCATCCACATGATTGATGTAATAGCTACGCTGTGAATCAATATATGCGCACTTGTCTCCACGCGGATCCACTGCGCCCATCCACAAGTGTTTTATATTTTGCCCCGGTAAGCGCAACCCCGGCGACCACCCCATCAATTCACGTCCATTCGCCTTTACCTTGCTCGCCCAATAATCAAGATGACTCTGCGGAACTTTCTCGCCTTTCTCTCGTGCTTCGTCGGTGCCGAGGTGGATGATTGGCATATCTTCTTTCGCGACCAGCGAGCAGAGTTCATCGATCAACTCGCCCAACACGATTTTCGCTTCTTCGGTAGCGAGCGTATCGAATCCCATGCCCTTGCGAAAAGCGAGCGTATGACCCGGCATATCCAACTCCGGAATAATCGTAACTCCTCGCTTCTTTGCGTATTGAACCAACTCCTTGAACTCCGCTTGCGTATAGAACTTCCCGACGTCACGAGAAAACGCCTTCGCGCTTTGCAATTGCGGATACTTCTTCGACTCCAACCGCCAACCATAATTATCTACGATGTGCCAGTGAAAGACATTGTACTTGTATTTTGAAATATGGTTGATTGCATCCTTAAGCGAATCAATCGTCTGATAATTGCGCCCGCAATCGAGTAACAATCCCCGATACTTGAAGCGCGACCAATCGACGATGGTGCAGTCGGGCAACTTCTTTCCTCCGGACAATTTCTTCAATTGCCAAAGCGTCACTTCCGCATTATGCTTGCCTTCGCTCGTGGTGGCGGAAATCTTCGGCTTGCCATTCTTGATTCGCAATGTATATCCGCCATACATCGAACCGGTTGGCATCTTCGGACAAAAATCGGCTCGTCGATCGACTATTTGCGGACGCGGCATAAGCTCATCCAAGCAATCCGCGAAAGCGCAACTCGCCATTAATACGGTCAATAAACTCAAGCAACCCTTCTTAATCATGATGTATCCTTTCGTTTACAGCGATACCCAATGCGCATACGTTACCGTGAATTCGCGCGTCTCATTCGGCGACAACTCGAACTCCCAAGTAAGCTCATGTTCCGGATTGATTCCAAAATCTTGCGATGGCAAATCCTTGGTCTTGGTCGGCTCGAAGGAAGACTCGATTATCTCTCCCCTGAAGATGCGCTTCACGTTCAATAGCGCCTTCTCCGAACGGAAATTCGTTAGCTTGAATACGCCCGAAATCTTCGCCTTGCCGTATAGCCGACCATTGATCTTAGTCGTCTCACCGCCGAATGAACCAACCTTGCTGCTGAAGCTCGATTTCGACTCGCGAACTTCCTCATAAGAACTCTTTATGCTACTCGCCTCCGCGATCTTGACGAATGTCTCCGCCCCGGGATTGGTCCACTCTACTTTTGGCATCCCCAAAATGCGTCCCGCTTCCGTTACTTCCATCTTCGCAAATGTCATCGGGAACTTAAATGGATTCTTAAACTTGACCGCATCCCAACATACGCCCGAGTCGGCCCATTCTACGATTCGTTTTATATCGACCTTTTCGCAACCGAGCGGAATCGTCATCGTCTCGCCGCGCTTGAGCGTAACGGGGCCCAGGACCGAGCTGAGGTCAGCCTCGAGATAGCGCCAGCCTGCCCAGTTTATGCCGCCCTGCGTCAGGTCGAGAGTGTGGTTCAGTCCCGTCGCGTCCGTGACGCGGATGCGCAGCCGGAGATTGGGCGTGCCCTCGGGAGCGTAGACCCACAGGCCGATGCCGCTCGGATCGCCGTCAAGGGTGATGTCCCTGTCAAAGCCGATGCTCGCGGCCTCCGTGCCGCTTATATTGCGAAGATCAAAGTCTATCCGGAGCGACCTGTCGCCGAAGCGGACGGGGCCGTTTTCGTCCATGCATTGTTGACCTTGTTGCTGCTGACATCGGGGATGAACCTGTAC
>CALCDB010000163.1 GCA_937901395.1 uncultured Verrucomicrobiota bacterium | reverse complement strand
AGGAAGAAAATTATTTTCAGCATTGGCACTTATATATTTTATATTGCGACCATCCATAGTATTAGTGTCCACATACACAGGGTATACAGGATCTCCAACTGCGATCTTTACATCCGCCCCAAAGAGCTCTTGAATATTGCCACAATCACATTTCGCGCCATCAGAAACAAGAATCTCATCCGCAGAAACATTGATTCCGCGCGCCTTGAAATCGACCTCCGCAATCTTTTCACGCAAGAAGGCATATCCCTGTTCGGGGCCATATCCATGAAAAGCCACGCGGCCGCCTTCGTCGTCCACCGCTTGATGCATCGCCTTTATCACCGCATCTGACAATGGCTCGGTAACATCGCCAATCCCAAGTCGTATTATCTTTGACTTTGGATTGGCGGCCTGATGCGCCGAAACTCGATGCGCAATCTCCGCGAACAAATAAGTCGGCTTTATCTTGGCGTAGTTTTCATTTACATGTAGCATAATCCTTATCCCTTCTTAGGCATAAAACCCGGTAACGCCGCGAGCGACACAAAAAACAGCATCAATACCGCAGGCGAGCGCAGTGGACAATCGCCAAAGCTATGTATGAGCGTGGCGATTGCCGATATCAAGATGCAAAATACCGGGGCTGGCAGAATGAAAATCTGCACAGGCTTGGGTGGCAAGTCGCGTCGCTTCATAAAGCGCGTATCCTTAGCCATCCTGTACCAAGCTCGCGCAATCGGCATAATCAACAATACCACAATCGCGACCATAAGCCCGAAACCTACCAACCCATGCTCGGCCATAAACTGCAAATAATCGTTGTGCACATTGATACCGCCTACCATCTGCAACTTACTTCGAACCTCGTCAGGAGTCGCCGTCTCCAACATCTTTGGAATGCAAAGGTGCTTATACCCCCAGCCACCACAACCAAACATCTTATTATCCTTCCACACCTGCGTGGCAACGCTTACATGATATTGTCCCTTGCCCGTTACGCGTTGCAAAATTGCATCGGTATTCAATGTATCTACTTCACGCTGCAAATCGTCTGGCATGAACAAAACCGAGAAAAAGATCAAGAGCCCCAACGCCAGTAAACTGATCACCCCAATCTTCATCCGCCGAGCACGATGCATTCGCGAAAGGAAGGTAACGAATGCATGTAGAAAATATATTGAAGCCGTCACCGTAACCAAGATGATGGCTGCGCGAGAAAGCGTATTTATCGCCGCATAGAAAAAGATTATGGCCGGAATTAGAAAATAATGCTTACTCCAAAATCTATATGGCTGCTTGTCAGCAGTATGAGAGATGTCCTTCTGCACATATTGAGCACGTATTTCCTCGTAGTGATAACGCCATAACGCAACAGAGATACCGCACAATGTGGTAAAGTAATCTCCACCCATGTTAGGATAACCGAATGTCGCGAAGAAATCTCCCACGCTTTGCGTGCCGCTCATCGTGTTCCACAATGGCCCTGGCGCCCCAACCGCGCTCTGCAAAAAGCCAAGCGCCGCAACCGCTACGCCATTCCACATAATTAACTCCAACACCAAGCGCTTGCCGCTCCTCGAAAGAGAGTGCTTCGCCACAATCATCGAAGACAACGCAATCGCGAACCATAAGACCACGTTAAGATGATCGATCCTATTAACGCAATATGGTAAAAATGGCACTGGCGGATCAGCCGAAAGCCCTTCTGCTATTTTCGCATAATCGCAAATCGGACACAATCCATTATTCACAAATGGTATCAGCAACAAAACGAACAACGCGAACGAAACCCAAACCAACGGATCTCGCTTTAAACTCTTCCATGCCCGATCGCGCGCGCTATACGAGGTCTCGCCCATGCGACGTTGCGGAAAACAAATCATTACCTCAATCAGCAACACAAACAACCATGGAACGATAGGTATTAACAATTCACCTCGCGTACCTCCAAAGGTCCACACCAAAACCGATGCGACTAACGCGACCATTATTGGAGCTAAATTGCTAAAAAGAAACGACATATTCTAGAACCTTTCTCACCGCATCGTCCTCAGACACTCTTTCCACGAACTCACCGCGAACGTAAAGTAAAAACTCCCCATCGCCGCCACAAAGCGCAATATCGGCGTCTTTCGCCTCTCCGGGGCCATTTACCGCGCATCCCATGACCGCCACCTTGGGGAACTTCTTGCCGACATTCGCCTTGTCGGTTGCCAAGCATTCTAACGCATCCTCGACTTGCGAGGCTATGCGCATTAAATCAACCTTCGTGCGTCCGCAAGTTGGACAACTCGTGATTGATGGTCCCATTGGGCGCAAACCAAGCGCACGTAATATCTCCAACCCGACTTTCACTTCTTTTTCCGGCTTACTGGTAAGCGATACACGAAGCGTATCTCCAATGCCATCGTTGAGCAAAATACCCAACGCCACCGAACTTCTCACCGTCCCCGGAATCAACGTACCCGCTTCGGTTACGCCAAGATGTAATGGACAATCCGTGCGCTCCGCAAGTTCACGATAAGTATCAATCGTCTTTTGGGTATTCGATGCCTTTGCGGAAATCACTACATCGTAAAAGCCCTCATCCTCCAATAACTTAAGATGCTTTAATGCCGAACTCACCAAGGTCTCGCCCTTCTCTAATGAGCCACCATTCACCCCTATGCGAATCGGCACGCCCTTCGCCTTCGCCGCCCTCGCTACCGCCTGTACGCGATCACGCGAACCGATGTTGCCAGGATTAATCCTAAGCGCATCCACACCCGCATCAATCGCCGCCAATGCGCACTTGTAATCGAAGTGAATATCCGCAACGATCGGAATTGGAGAATTCCGCCTTACCTCGCCCAACACTTTCGCCGCTTCAATATCTGGAACCGTCATGCGAAAGATATCACAACCTCGCTCTGCGCAACTCAAGAGCTGATCAATACACGCCTTGAAATTGTGCGGATCGACGTTCCCCATCGTCTGCACACTTATCGGCGCTCCCCCGCCAATGGCGAGTTTACCGGCTTTCAGCGCTCGTGTCTGTGTTCGATTGTGCATTTTCGGTGCTTGTTGGCTTGTAGGTGTGAAGTCGATAACTGCGAAAACTATCGCGGTAAATGAGTATTCCCATCAATGCCAATAGTAAAATCATGAAGGTCATTGATAAGCCCTTGATAACGGTAGCGGGAACACGCCTCTTGAAAATTAGCGCGAACAGCGCGAACAAAATCAACCCTCCGTCCAGCACCGGAATCGGCAACAAGTTAAATACCGCCAGATTGACATTTAAAAAGCGCAAGAATCCAATGCCATCCCATGGATCTCGCCGGACTTGCCGATACAACCCCTCAGCAATCATAACCGGTCCTCCCAATGCCTTGCTGGTTGCTTTCGCATCCCTTGGCGTAACCAACGCCTTAAGCACGCGGAATATCGATCCCGCGTCCCACATCACTTGCTTAATTGGGTTGCGATGCGGCAGCCAATTATGCACTCTTCCATTTTCAGATGCGCAACTTAATGCCTTTATGTACCAACCACCGGTAATCTCCTCGTGCTCTGGCTGAATCTTCACAATTCGCGGAACCCCATCATCCCCTACTACTTCAAAATCCATCGTCCGTCCGCCGCCAATTTGCACTTCCGTCATCATATCC
>CALCDB010000162.1 GCA_937901395.1 uncultured Verrucomicrobiota bacterium | reverse complement strand
GGGTAGTGCGGGACTCGCCCGTGCGAGAGTAGGACGCTGCCGGCTCTTTTTTTGCTCTTCGAACAAAAAAAGAGACTCCCGGCTATTGCTCGCTCGAATCGCGAGCAATCGTTCCGGCTCTTTTGTTCCGGCTCTTATATTTTATACAAATGAAGACAAGACAATTTTGGTATCCGTTGCCCGAGCGGTTGATTGCGCAGCATCCAACCGAGAAGCGTGGCGAAGAAAAGATGATGGTGCTTCATCGTGATACAGGTATCGTGGAGCATCGTCACATCGCGGACATTGTTGAATACATTACCGCCAATGATCTTTTGGTGGTAAATGACACCAAGGTGTTCCCCGCGCGTTTAATCGGCAGATGGATTGATTCAGCTGGCGCGGTGGAGGTATTAATGGTAAGCGCAGCGCCGGTAGATGGTGAATTGCCGTCAATGCAAGTAAGCGGCTTGGTTTGGAATTGCATTTTAGGCTCGGGAAGGAAGTGTCGCGAAGGACAAATCGCCGAATTTGGACCCAATGGAGAACTTAGAGTCAAACTCATCAAGTCGCTTTCGGGGATAGGCATGTGGAAGGTCGAATTCATTTGTGAGCGTCCATTGATGGAGTTGTTGGATGAGTTTGGGCATACGCCAGTTCCTCCGTACGTCAAGCGAGAGGGCACTGCCGAGGAAGAGAAGGAAGATCGCGAACGGTATCAAACCATATATGCGCGCGAGGTAGGTAGCGTGGCGGCGCCGACCGCAGGGTTGCATTTTACGGAAGAGATTTTTGCGGCGCTGGAGGCGAAAGGCGTAAAGAGAGTAGCGATTACATTGCATGTGGGACCGGGAACGTTTCGTCCGGTAAAGGCCGAGAATATAGAAGACCATCAGATGGATTTTGAGGCATTTACGATAAGTGAAGAGACAGCGAAGGCGATCAATGAATGCAAGGCGCGGGGAGGAAGGGTGTTTTGCACGGGCTCCACGACAGTGCGGACATTGGAAAGCGTGGCGGCTAATTTAGGGGAGGATTCGGAAAAGGTCGTAGTTGCTGGAAGCGGGGCATCGAACATCTTCATATATCCACCATTCAGGTTTAGGGTATGCGATTGCATGCTTACGAACTTTCATTTGCCGCAATCGACATTGTTGATGATGATTTCCGCCTTGGCGGGAAGGGAGCGGGTATTATGCGCTTATGCTTTGGCGGTGCAAAAGAATTATCGGTTTTTCTCGTATGGCGATTGCATGCTCATAGTATAATGTGATATAATATCAGCACTATGGCATTATTCGTTCCAAAAGATCGTCGTTCACTATTCCGGCAGTTCTTGTCGGGGATGTATGATTCGGTAGTGATTACCGACCCCAACGGATACATTATCGAAGTGAATCCGAGGACGATAGAGTATTTCGGTTATGAGGCGGAAGAATTTATCGACAAGCCGGTATCAATGATTATTCCGGGTCTTAAGCAGGAAGTAGTTCAGCGTATTCGCAAGGGGTTGGATGGTAATCGGCATGTAGTAATCGATGCGAATGGCGTAGCGAAGGAGGGGAATAAGATCGCTTGCGAGGTAGCGGTAAGCAGCATCGATTTGATGAATCCGGGGGATTTGATTTTCACGATTCGCAATGTCGAGCGGCGGCGCGCGTATATGAATGCATTTAGGGCGAAGGCGAATGCGTTCGAGATTGCGCAGGTAGCGCTTTTCGCCTGTGACCAAGATGGGCGTTTCATGGAACTCAACGGAGCTTTTCGAGAGCTATTTGATATTGCGGCGGATGAAGAGCCATCATCGCATTTATTCAATGAGTTCATGGGCGAGAGTATCTTGTTAGATAATTTCAAGAAGGCATTGCAAGGCGAGCGGACGCTTACCGGCATTGTGGCAGATGGAGACGATGGCGATCAAGAGGAGCTTGAAATCGTATTGGCGCCGAATGTGCATGGGCATAAGATAGTAGGGGTAGTTGGGAGCATACAAAAGCTCTAAGAGATGAAAGTATTAGCGACCGAGCCGAAAATATTGCAGGATTATCTGGCTGCAAAATTGAAACTTTCTCGTCGTGGTTCCAAGGAGATCATTGACGCCCGGCGGGCGTGGGTGAATAGGAAATGCGTGTGGATGGCGAGGTTTGCGCTTAAGACCGGAGATGTGGTTGAGGTTTCGAGTGCGATACCCAAGGCGCCAGTAAAGTTTCACATAAGAGTATTATGGAGCGATGATAATTATCTGGTGTGTGATAAACCTGCGGGAATGGTAAGCTGTGATGATGCGAAGAGCGTAGAGGCGAGATTGCGCGAACAGGAGAAGTTGCCGAATCTGGAAGCAGTGCATCGTCTTGATAAAGATACGACGGGGTGTTTGATGTTCGCGAAATCGCATCGTGCGTTAGAGGCCGCGATTGCGATATTCAAGACGCATAAGGTAAGTAAGGTGTATAACGCGGTTGTCGCAGGAAAATTCGCATACGCGCATCAGCGAATAGACGCTCCATTGGATGGACAGAGCGCGGTTTCGAATGTGACACGAGAAGCCACTGGCGATGACGCATCGTTTTTACGAGTTCGCATAGAAACCGGAAGGACCAATCAGATTCGCAGGCATTTGGCCTCGGTGAGACATCCAATCGTTGGGGATAGGGTCTTCGGGTTGAAGAGCGCTCGCGATCCGCGGCTGATGCAAGTTCCGCGGCAGATGTTACATGCATCAACATTGACCTTGCCGAACCCGCTTAATTTGAAAGAGGAGCTTAACATTCATTCACCATTGCCAGCCGACTTTAGGGCGGCGTTGAAACTATTCGGAATGGGCAAGAGATAGGGTGGTTTTACGGATGAATATTTGGTATAATACTACTCGTGAAATATAAATACCTATATCAAGATCATGAGAACGTTACTCATGAGGAAGAGATATCCGCGCGTAATCGAGCGGAAGTGTATACGATTCTGAGAAAGCGAAAGATACGTCCATTTCGCGTAATAGGGGATGATCCATGGAATTGGCGTCCATGGGCGATATCGGCTGGATATATCGTATTGTCGATAGCATTGATTGTGTTGGGGGTGGTGGCCATTTCGCAGGCGAGGCAAATAAAGGAATTGCAAATGTCGGAGATTGACTCTACATCATACTAATTTAATTAGGAGAACAAGAATGAAGATTGATACATTGTGCGTTCAGGGCGGATATCAGCCAAAGTGCGGGGAGCCGCGTCAAGTTCCGATTTACGCGACGACCACATTCAAGTACGATACGTCGCAACACATGGCGGACTTGTTTGACCTAAAGGAGTCTGGATATTTTTATACGCGATTGGCGAACCCGACGAATGATTTGGTGGCGAAGAAGATAGCGGCGATGGAAGGCGGAGTCGCGGCGATTCTCACATCATCGGGGCAGGCAGCGAGTACATTTTCGGTGTTGAACATTTGTGGGGCGGGCGATCATGTGGTCGCTTCGGCGCAGATTTACGGGGGGACATTCAATCTGTTTGCAGTCTCGCTAAAGAAGCTTGGCATTGACTTTACCTTCGTCGATCCCGATGCGGATGTGAAGACAATCCAGAAGGCGTTCAAGCCGAATACGAAATGCGTATTCGGGGAGACGGTGGCGAATCCATCGGGGTGCGTGTTGGATATTGCCAAGTTCGCGAAAGTAGCGCATAAGAACGGGGTTCCGTTAATTGTGGACAATACTTTTCCGACGCCGGTGTTGTGCAATCCGATAAAGTTTGGCGCGGATATTGTTACGCATGCCACGACGAAATATATGGACGGGCACTCTTCGCAAGTCGGCGGGTGCATCGTTGATTCAGGTAATTTCGACTGGCTCAAGCATGCGGATAAGTTCTCTGGGCTAGTTAAGCCAGATCCATCATATCACGGGCTATCATACGCGAAGAAATTCGGCAAGCTGGCATATATCACGAAGGCGACGGCGCATCTAATGCGTGATTTCGGTTCCATACCTTCGCCATTCAACGCGTTTTTGGTGAATCTTGGGTTGGAATCTCTGCATGTTAGGATTCGTAGACATGCGGAATCGGCGCTTAAGATCGCCAAATGGTTGAAGACGCAAAAGAAGGTAGCGTGGGTAAACTTCGCGGGTCTTGCAGACAACAAATACCATAAACTCGTTAAGAAGCAGTTTAGCGGAGAGTCGCCGTGCGGGGTAATGACCTTTGGCATCAAGGGCGGTCGCAATGCATCAATTAAGTTTATGGATTCACTAAAGCTCATCGGCATCGTTACGCACGTTGCGGATTCGTGGAGTTGCGTATTGCACCCGGCTTCGCATACGCATCGTCAATTATCCGACGAGCAGTTGAAAGAGGCTGGCATTCCGCCAGATTTAATTCGCTTATCGGTTGGGCTGGAAGATCCCGATGATCTCATCGAAGATATTAAACAGGCATTGAAGAGGGTTTAATCCCATAAACAATCAAGGAGGGAGCACATGAAAAAGAATTGGATGATATCTGGTGCGCTTGGCTTGGTGGCGGCGATACTGTATTTTTCATCAATGGCAACTTACGCATATCCGGGAATCGGGGCGAACTTGATGGTATGCTGGCGCGGGTTGGACTATACGAGCGTGCCGGCATTTCCGTTTATGGCGATTTTCGCGAAAGCATTAGGCGCCGGCAACTTAATCGCGCCTATATGTGGAGTTTGCGCGGTGATGATGTTTTTCCATATCGTAGCTGCATACGTCGGCTGGTGTATTCGCGGGCGTAATATCATCGATCGCAAGAATGAACTATCAAGGATTGCGGCGATTTCGGCCACAATAATCTTTATGCTAACGCCTTCGGTAAGGGCAGCGGCGACACATTTGGAGCCTCGGCTTTTCGAGTTTACATGGGCGTTGGCAATAGTGGCAATTGCATTACCATTCTTTAGAAATACGAAGCTACCGACATTATTATTGGCGCTGGTGATGGGCGTGATGACGGCGCTTGGAATGTGCGATTCAATAATTTTCGGATTATTCGCGCCGGCATATCTTGTGCTCATCGCTTATGTGGCGTTGGCACGCGAACGCAAACCATATTTGGCGATGCTATTATATTTAATTGTGTTCTTTGTAGTATTACTGGTCGCATTGAACTGTTTCGGATTAGAGTTCAAGGAATTCCTCAAGGCGATGTCGGTGGAGCTACATAGGTATGTCAGTGTTCCTGGCTGGTTGTTCGTGTTCATATTCGCGACGATTCCATTCATCATTTCAATATTCTCCTGTTATCGTTCATACAATGAGATGGTCGGGTTGGTGCAGTGGATATTTCATTGCGCAATGTCATTTGTAGCGATTCTGGCAATGGCAACGCCGCTTGCGCCATCATCGTTGATGGAGCCATTCGGCGTTCTACCGGTTGTCACAAGCGCGTATGTAGCCGCCGTGGCGGGATATTTGTTAGCATATTGGTGGTTGCTCAGAATTAACGTCGTCAGTATGATCGCTGGCGGAATACTGTTATTCGTGATGGTGGTAAGTTCCATCTGGAATCTTTTCACCTTTGATGGCGATAACGGAATTTTCGCAGACAAGGTAGCGAAAAAGATTCTTTCGGACATGGGAGACAGGCATTGGCTGGTAACGGGATGCGAACTTGATCGTGATATCAAACTTGATAGCCACCTTAAGCTCGCGGCTGCAGACGAAGGTAAACAGATTCACATCATTTCGATTTTGCGCGAAGACGATGAAGAGTATCTTGCGAGAGTCGGAGATATCGTTACCGAGGAAAATGTCGGTGGGTCGAAGAATGGACAACTTAGACTTTCGCTTTCATTAGGAGTGATGCCGTTTTTACAAGATTGGTTTGAAGCCGATCCTACTGCGGCAAAGGATGTAGCGATTCTTGGCGTTCCGGATCTTTGGTATTCCGCCAACGTAACACCGGTTCCAGAATTCTTCTTCTTTGGAGCGGATCCAAAACGCACCTTGGATTGGAATAAAGATTGGCATGAGTTTAATGAGATCTTGGAAGCGCCGAAGAATTGGGGGAGTTATCATAATCGCACTGAGTCCAATCCATCAAAGCGCATGCGTTTGGCATTGAGGCGTCATTTGGGCTTCGTTGCAAATAATCGTGGTGTATGGCTACAAGATCAAAAACGCGATGACGAGGCCTTCGCGATGTATGAGATGGTGTTGAATGAAATTGATCGTGACAATATTTGCGCGTTGTTAAACGAGATTTCAATGGCTGGGGCGAAGTATTCGGCGGCGATGGCGCGTCAGCGTGAACTTGATCGGTTATTAAAGTCGGCTGCGGATGATACTAATCGGCGTTATATATTGTGGCAATTGGGGACATATTACGGGTATCTTCGCAATCCTGACGTGTATATGCGCAATGGAAACATGTGGGCGAAGTCTGGGCGGCCGCGAGATGCCTTGAACCAGATTCGGCGCGCGATGGATTTCGTGCCAACAGACAAGCGTTCGGTCTTGCTCAATATGATGGCGGCGTTATATGCTAGCGAGAATGAGCAGAAGAAGTCGAGAGAATTGTATGAAGAGATTCTTGCCAAGAACGAGAAGGATCACAACGCCTTGATTGGTCTCATGCGATTGGAACTGTTGCGTGGTGATACCGCCAAGGCATTGGATTATCTACAACGGGCTTCGCGGGTAGCTCCAGATGCGCGTAGCGGAAAACTTGAGGCGGCGATGGCGCTTATGATGAAGGACAATCAGGCTGGAGCGAGAGAAATAATCAAGAAACTTACAGATGCGAATTCAAACGATATGCAGGCGTGGTCGATGCTGGCTACGGTAGTAATTCAGCAGATTAATTCAACGAAGGATAAACGGGTTAAGGAAAAGTTGCAGAAGGAATTGGAGCAGCAGATAATTCCAGCGATGGAGCGCGCGTCTGGAGATTCGCATGACTATTTCTTGCATGCGACCAAGGGCTTCGTGATGATGAACAAAGGAGTTGAAAAGCGCAAGGAAGCACGAGATGCATTCTTGCAAGCGACCAAGACGCGTCCTGATGTTGCAACCACGCGCGATTTAGTTCTCGGCTTAGATATTCAGCTTAACGACAAGGAATCCGCAGCTATACATGCGAAGGATGTTCTGAGGCGGAATCGTAATGCGCCTTTGGCGAATTACATCATGGGATCTCTGGCATTGGAGAAGGGGCAGCTTTCGGAGGCGGAATCGTACCTCAGCAAAGCGGCAGATGCTCCTCAGCCGATCTTCATGGCGCTGAACGATATGGCGGAAACGCTTAGGCGTCAAAAGCGTTATGCAGAGGCGGAAAGTTATGCTCGCAAGGCGGTCGAGGTGGCGCCGAATAGGTTCGTTGTTTATGAGACGTTGGGATCGGTGCTGATGGATGCGAATAAGAATCTTGACGAGGCGGAATCTTGTATTCGTAAGGCGTGTGAATTGTCGAAGGCCAAGGATGGAGTTGAAGCCGATGTTCGAATGCTTATTTCGCTTGCGCGCGTACAATTGCGTAATAATGACAAGAAGAACGCGAAGATAACAATTCGTAAAATACAGTCCAGAATTGGTGAGCTTTCAGACTTTGAGCGGCAGGAATTCGAAAGCGTAAAGAAAAATGCTAGGTAGTCTGGTCATTCTGGCCGCTTCGTTTGAGGTTTTGCCATTTTACCAGCAAAAGCCTGATTATACCGCTTTGCGACCTATTTGGTCACATGAGGGAGACACTACTGATGTATTGTGGCCGGTCTTCACCGCGCACAAGGATTGGTGGCGATTCTGTTATTTTACGCATTATCAGACGGCGGCAGAGGGTGGATACCAATTTGAGATTCTTCCGCTTTGGTGGAATGGCGAAACGCAACTGGGTGAAGATTACATGGGGTTGTTCCCAATTGCTGGGTATCATCCGCATTTCCTTTTGATGTATGATTTTAAGTTTTGTCTTTGGCCGATTTGGATGCAATATAAGATGCCGAGGCCGAAGGATGCGACTTGGATGACAACCAATGCGATTTTATTTCCATTATTTCATTGGCGAGATGATGGTTCTTGGGGGCTATTTCCTCTTTGTGGCGTCAGTCATAATCGTGAGGATGATCATTTTTATGCATTGTGGCCGCTTTGGAATTGGAAAACATGTTTTCCAGATCGCGATACCGGAGGTGAAGGGTACTCGTGGATGCTTTGGCCGCTTTGCGGACGGGTAAATCGGGAGCGTGAGCAACAATGGTTGTTCTTGCCGCCTTTCTTCTCATATGCGGAGACCAATGATGGGTGGCGAGGAAGGTTCCCATTGCCGATAGTTGAAATTGAGCGTATGCGTTTACGCAATCGGACAAGTGTATTTCCGTTCTATGAACATATTGAGAACTTTTCGTATGTCGACGGCGAGGAAGTAGGAAGCATTACTAGATTTGGCTGGAGGTTGGTCGAAATATTGCCAAATGAAACAAGAGTGTTTCCATTCTACGTAAATGGAGATGATTATTTTCGCTTATGGCCACTTTGGGAATCGAATACCGATGAGAACGGAGTTTGGCATGGGAGGTTCCTATCTTTATTTCCGATTCGTTGGGTGGATTCTGTAAATCGTAATTGGTCTAAGTTTTGGACATTATATGAGACAGAGTCGGCTGGGTCTGAAACCAGGCATTCATTATTTTGGGGTTTGATCAGGTGGAGCACTGATAATGATTGAGCGTTTGAAAAACTGGGCATTGGCCTTACGTGTTGATCAGTGGACCAAGAACGGTGTAGTGATGATGGCCTGGTTTTTTTCTGTTGCTGATCCATCGCAAAGAGAGATTGTGCTGAGTTGGAAATCGTTCATAATGGCCTTTGCGATGGCTGGAGCATTTTCATTGGTATCATCTGCGTTTTACTTATTAAATGATATTTCTGACTATGATGCGGATAGATTGCATCCGACAAAGCGGCTAAGGCCGATCGCGGCTGGCAAGATTTCACAATTGAGTGCTATTCGCGTTGCATTGTTGTTGTTTGCGGTAGGGTTCGCATATCCTGCATTAGTGGTGATTTTAATGCCGTCAAGAACAATCGCATTTGCCACGATGTTGGCTTATACGGTGATGCAATGCTTATATACTGGTTTATTGAAGCATGTGCCTTATCTTGATGTAGTTATATTGGCGACGGGATTTGTGTTGCGGGCGATTGCGGGAGCGGCCATCATTGGGGCGTATATTTCGCCATGGTTGTTCACGTGCACATTTACATTGGCGATGTTCTTGGCGTTTTGCAAACGTAAGAGCGAGTTGGAGACCTCGGTCGCATCGCGCGCAGTATTGCGGCATTACCATCAAAATGTTCTAATCATACTGATTGGGGTCGCGGCAATCGCCTCATTTGGAGAATATTTCTGCTATACCATAATATCCAAGACGGGCGAACATTTTTCATATTTATGGATAACTTCAATATTCGTATTGGCAGGGCTTTCTCGGTATGCGTATTTAACATGGCGTAAGGCGGATGTTGGTAGGCCGGAGCGGGTATTGCTTACCGATCATTGGCTTTGGCTGATCATATGCGGTTATGCTGTTTCGGCAGTGTTGGCGGTATGGATCTCAAATTGATTGAACAGCTCGCAGCGCGTAGGCGTTTTGGTATGAAGCTTGGGCTTGATACGATTCATGAGCTATTGACGCGATTGGGGAGTCCGGAACGAAAGCTTCGAGCGATTCATGTGGCGGGAACGAATGGCAAGGGGGCGGTATGCGCCATTCTTGACGCGGCGTTACGGGAGGTTGGAGAGAGAATCGGTAGATATACATCGCCGCATTTAGTAAGCTTGAACGAGCGGTATTTTGTCAATGGTAGAATTGTTGACGATGCAACACTAGAGGTGTTCGCCAATAAGGTGAATGAGGCGATCGTAGAATTGGATTGCGAGGTAACGTTTTTTGAAGCGCTTACTGCGATAGCTTTTTTATTGTATTCGGAAATGGACATGGATAGGGTGATATTAGAATGTGGCTTAGGTGGTAGGTTGGACGCCACCAACGTTTGCAAGCCAGAGATATGTATTATCACAAAGATAGGGTTAGATCATTGCGAATGGCTTGGCGATACAGTCGAGAAAGTCGCGATGGAAAAGGCAGGGATCATTAAGAGCGGAGTTTCAATCGTATTGGGGAATAATGCAACTTCGGTACGTGAGCTTATAGAAGCGCGAGCGCGCGAAGTTGGCGCACCATTTTATTATGCACCCGAGATGACGGACGAGAGTGAAATACCAAGTGACTTTGCTCTTGATGGAAAGTTTAATCGTGAGAATGCAATGACGGCATTGGCGGCTTTGAAAGTTTTGGGCGTAAGGACGAGTAGTCTGAAATCGGTGGTTTGGCCAGGACGACTTCAGCGAGTAGGGAATTTCATAATTGATGGTGCGCACAATCCACCAGCGGCAAGCGCGCTTTACGATGCATTGCAAGGAAGAAAATATAATTTGATCGCGGGGTTTTGTGGAGATAAAGATGTGGATGCCGTATTGACCATATTGTCACCGCTGATAAATCAGGCATTCGCGGTAAAAACGAACAATCAACGTTCGTTGAGCGCGGAAGATACGGCGAAGAAGATGTGTGATCATGGAATTGATGCAAGAAGCGTAGCATCCTTATCAGAGGCGATAAGTCTATCTGGTGATATGCCCACATTAATTTGCGGATCGCTGTTCTTAGCGGGAGAGGCATTAGTAAGATTAGGCGGATATCCATGGCAAGCGAGTCGCTTTGATATGGCGGAATTGCTCAAGGTATGATATAATTATACACAATGAAAATGAATGGTTCCATAGCATTGGTATCGCTTGGGTGCGCTAAGAACGCGGTTGATCTACAAGTATCGGTCGGCAATCTGCTCAGCAAAGGGTATAAGTTATCGCCTGATCCTGATCGTGCGGATATGGTAATCGTAAACACATGCGCTTTCATAGAAAGTGCACGCGAAGAAGCCGAGTATGAGATTCGTAGGGCATTGGAACTTAAGAAGCGTGGCAATTTCAAACGTGTGGTAATAACTGGATGCTACCCACAGCGCTATCCAAAGAGGGTAAGGGAATTTCCGGGGGTAGATGAGTGGATCGGCGTTCCGGATAAATGGATTGAACCGAAGTTGCCAGCTCTCAGATTCACTGGTAGAGCATTCGCATACTTGAAAATTGCAGAGGGGTGCGCGCATCGTTGTGCATATTGTGCGATACCTTTGATTCGCGGAAAGTATCGCTCTCGATCAATGGCATCAATCCTGCGAGAGGCAAAAGCGTTAATTAAAAGCGGTTGCAGAGAGCTCAATATCGTTGCGCAAGATCCAATGCTCTGGCGGGAGAAGACGAGCGTTCTATCCGATCTTCTTTGGAAATTGGATCGTTTAGAAGGGGATTTCTGGATTCGCGTATTATATTCGTATCCAAGCGAGATTACCGAGGATTTCATTGATTGGCTGTTGAGAGCCAAGCATGCGGTAAAATATGTGGATATTCCAATTCAACATACTGTTCCTGCGATATTAGAGCGGATGAACCGTAAGGCGGCGATAGTGCCATCGCGCGCAGCGACGGAAGTGCTTAGGGAAATCGTGCCCGAGATTACTATTCGAACGACGATTATGACGGGATTCCCAGGCGAGACAGAGCTTCGGTTCAAGGCGTTGCTATCGGATCTTAGGCGTATGCAATTCGATCATCTTGGAGCCTTTGCCTATTCTCCCGAGGCGGGGACGAAGGGCTCGGCATTAAGCGGTAGACCATCGCGAGCGGTTGCGGAGGAACGAGAGCGGAAGGTGATGCAATTACAAGCACGGATATGGAAGCTCAAGGCGAAAAGAATGCTTGGCAATGTATATAAGGCGCTAGTAGTGGCGCCTGGGATAGCGCGAATGGAGTCTCAGGCTCCAGATGTTGATGGAGTGGTGAGAATCAATGGGAAGGCGATGGTTGGTGAATTCGTGAAGATTAAATTAGTTCGGGTTTGTGGCTTTGATTTTGACGGAGAGATTGTATGAAGAAATCGATTCCATACGTAAACGAATCAGTCTCTTCGCGTGATTTCAAGTATTATATTTTTGATTGGGATGACAATATCTTGCACATGCCAACGAAGATAAAATTAGAGCATCGGGATGATGACGGGCAATGGCGCATGGTTGAAGTATCAACCGCGACATATACCATAGTGAGGAACGATCGCGAGCATTATCGAGCGCCATCGAATGGAGGATGGGCGACGGCATTTGAAAATTTTGAGGATCGCCCCGGGTGTAATAATTTTATTGAAGATACGATTATTGCATTGGAGAAAATCGCACATGGTGAGCGACCTGGACCAAGCTATAATGCGTTAAAGAAGACGTTACGGGAAGGCAGATTGTTCGCGATAGTCACGGCGAGGGGACATTCGCCATCGACTATCGAAAAGGCGGTGAGAGTATTCATTAGATATGCGCTTACGGAAGAAGAGCGAATTGAGATGATGTCGAATTTGCGTGGATATCGGAAATGGATAGATGGCATAGGTGATGACGAGTTTGGTACGGATGCAGAGGAGCTCGACTATTATCTAAGCATGTGCAGATATTCCGCAGTTACCTATGATGGCTTTTTGAATCGCATGGCAAGCGACCCGATTTACAGGGAAAAGTTGGCGTGCGTACCGAATGCATCGCATCCGGAATTGGCCAAGGAGTTCGCAATACGAGATTTCGTGGAGCATATATTCCATATGCTGAGAAGGTCGGGGAGGTTGGATAGAGCGGTTTCAATCGGCTTTTCGGATGATGATGTTGGCAATGTGAAATCGGTCTCAAGCTATATTCGTTCAGAACTTTCAAGGCGCTTTGATGGTATCAAGTTCGTTGTCTACGATACATCCGATCGAACGCTTTCGAAGGGACGTAAGGTCTGTGTTTTCGGACAAGTTAATTTGCCTGGGTTTTGATGGCGGGTGAATTAATAAGAAGCGAGGCAATCTGTTTGTCAATCGTTCCATGGTCCAGAACGAGCCATGTTGTCACATGGCTACTGCCGGAGGGAAGGATAGCTACAGTCGCTAAGGGCGCAGCCCGGCCCAAGAGTTTTTTGCTGGGGCAATACGATTTAAATTATACGTGTGATATTCTATATTATGCGCGTGCACATGGGGATGTGCATGCATTGCGGGAGTGTTCACCGGTTGAATTGCGCGAAAGTCTTCGAGGCAATTATGAAGGGTTGGTAATGGCTGGGTATTTTCGTTGGTTGGTGATGGAATTTGCGCCACAAGGAGATGAATGCATTGAATGGTTCAATCTACTATCGAAGAGCCTTGATGGGCTATCGAATACGGTGAATATCAGGGCTATGCTGTTTTTTGAATTGGAGGTATTGCGTTTGATGGGACTATCGCCAGAGATAGAGGCGGGGAAAGATGGTGGATTTTCTTTGTGTGGAGAACGGCGTATTCCGATATCGGAAGAGGTATCAATGTATCTGCGGGATTTACCGAACGATGTAAAAAATTTACAAATACCCCTTGACGCGGCAAGGGTAATTGGTGTATTCTATCAGTTCCATTTGGATTGTGCCTCCGATGTTCGGAGGACGGTTCTTGGAATGATTATGAAAAGTAACGGAGGTAATTTGAAATGACAATGAAGAATATCAGTGCGGCGATGATGATCGGCGCGGTACTTGTTGGGTGCAACCAAGCGGATAATGCTACGGTAGAGGATGCCGTCGCAATAAGTGTCAATGGCTCGACATTGATGAAGAGCCAAATAGATGCCGATGTGGCAAATATCATCAAGGCGGAAGGAGATAGGATCAATGCTGATCAGATCGAGTATGCCAAGCAAATGATTGGCAATCAGTTAGTGCAGAGCTTTATTGTTGAGAATGTGTTGGTTGAGCGCGCAAAGGCACAAGGGTATGTGGTTACGGATGCCGATTATCAAGAGCGCGAGAATGAGCTTAAGAAAAGAACTGCCGATAATCCCGAAGCGCCGAAAAGCCTAAAGGAGCTTTTCCAGAAGAATCCGCTTGGCGAGGAGCGTGCTCGTAAGGAGTTTGAGAGCATCTTGCTGATTGACAAGTTAATGGAGGCGGAGCAGGCCAAGTTGCCGAAGAAGGATTATGATGGAGAGGCAAAGACGATAGTCGATGGCATTACTTCCAACAATCTGGCGGCAGCTGCAAGCATAAAGAACATCAAGGCGGAATTGGACAAGGTGGAGCCGGCGAAATTGGCCGAGAAGTTTGCGGAGCTCGCGAAGGCGAAGTCGGAATGTCCATCGGCTGAGCAGGGCGGGGACCTTGATGAGTTCCCTCGTGGGATGATGGATAAGGCGTTTGAAGACGCGGCATTCAGTTTGCCAGTTGGCAAGCTTTCGGATCCAGTGAAGACGCAATTCGGTTATCATCTCATATTGGTGACGAAGAAGATTCCTGCGGTAGAGGCGAAAGATGGCCAGCCAGCACAGCCAGAGAAAGTTCGCGCGAGCCACATCTTATTGAAGGCGCAGGATGTTCCAAAGTTGGAGGACATCGTTAAAATAATGAAGAATCGTGACAAGGTGACGTTTATGCAGGAATTTGTGATTAATCAAGTCAAAGCGGCGAAGATTGAGGCGTCAGAAGAGTTTCAGCATCTTCTGCCCCCGGTTGAAACTACCGATAAAAAATGATATACTACACAAATGTTGAAAGGAATAGAATACAATGAGCCAGCATGCATCTCTAAAAGGATCCGGTAAGATTACTTCTAAGCGCAACGTTTTGAAGCGTTTTGAGCGCGTCAATCTTCTGCAGAAACGCGGGGAGTGGAAGGAAGGCAGCCGTGGTCTTGGTCTGAAGAAGACGAAACCTGAAGCTTAATGTTTTAGTTCTCTTTTGCGAGAGGAATGGAACGCTTGAGTTGAACGACTCAAGCGTTTCGTTTATTTTACGAGTCTCCCGGACATTGAGCCATCATGATGCACTTTATTGATAAATGCCTTTACCAATGATTTTCGTTTGGCAACGCCGATGACAGCGCATAAAAGGTATTGGGAAGTCCATCCGGAATAATCTTTTTCACTCTCAATTACCACATCCACGGTTTTGCCGAGGAACTTTTGCGCGAAAGCATATCGCTTATCTTTGATTATATGAGAAAGTTCATGAGCGCGGGCGGAGCGGACATTCTTGGCAATTGTTCCGTTCATAGTGGCGGCAATAGTCCCAGGGCGTTCGGAGAATGGGAATATGTGGGCGTTTGAAAAGGGGAGTCGATTGAGCAAGCCCTTAGTGGCGGTAAAATCCATCTCCGATTCGGCGGGGAAGCCGGTAATGATATCGCAGCCGATACCGATGTCTGGCATCTGTTTTATGGCCGTTTCGACTAGGCGATCGACATCGTTAACTGAATAGTTTCTACGCATGGCGACCAAAATGCGGTTTGAGCCAGATTGCACCGAAAGATGCAAGAACCGACAAATGTTGGCATTTTCGGCCATTACGCTTATCGTGTCATTCGCACAAGCACCAGGCTCCAAGGAGCCCAGTCGGATTCTGCAATCCGAGGAGAGCTTTGCGAGTGCATCCAACAACTCCGGAAGACGCTTACCGGCTGAAGCATAGAGCGAGAGGTTGCAACCAGTGACTACGATTTCGTGGTAGCCAGCATCGATGAAGCGCTTGCTACGATCAAGCAAATCGTCGAATGGAGTAGATACTGATTCGCCTCTAAATTTTGGAACGATGCAAAAGGAGCATTTCCCGTTGCAACCATCCTGTACCTTTAAATATGCGCGCGCCGTTCGAGTCGGTATAATCGCAGGATCGACTGGCGTCTGTTCGGCTTTTATCTTTTTTGCGAGGTTGCGAATTAGAATGTTCTTGTCGCTCTTCCTAAGGCAACCCTCGGTGCGTATTTGTGCGGTTGGGTAATGGCGCTTAAGGTGCTCGATCAAGTGCTCGCATTCGCGTTGCGCTCTTGAAGTAACGCTACAACCTCGCACAATGATCAAGTCGGCTTCCGCGTGGCTTTTGGCGAGAGACCAACCCTTTGCCAGATATTCGGCTTCTTGTTGCAATGCTTCGGCTTTGTTTAGTCTGCAGCCAAATGTATCAAAATAAACTCTCATGCCATATTCGGGAAAGCAAATAGCAATACGACATTCGCAAGATTAAATAGGCAATGGTTCAGCATCGGGCACCAGATGCGGTCAGTCTTATGATAGAGCCAACATTGCGCCATTCCAAAGAAGAACAATGCGAAGATGGCGTTATCGGGGAAGGGTTGAGCGATATAATGGGCGGCAGAGAATAGGATTGAGGAAAACATGGCGCCAATCCACATTCGGCGTGGATTCGGTAGTTTCCACAGCAAGTAGCGGAATATGAATTCCTCGAACACTGGGGCGATGATCAGTGCAATCACGAGGTTGAGCAGGAAGGAGAGCACATTGCGATCTCCGAGAGCATTGATGACTCCGCCATTTACGATGGCATCCCAAGTATACACGCCAAGTTGACGAACCGTTTCGATATTGGCTTGCTTGGGAATGTCGATATTGAATAATTCCGCAAAGAGGTTGGTGATGAAACAAAGGCCGATGGTCAGGGTAGTGACCACCAGCCAGGTAATGAGCGTGAACTTCAGTTTACTTTTCACGCCTTCATCTCGTCTTCGCTAACGCCTTCGGTTCCGCGAATCTTAATATGCAATTCGCGCAACTGCTGTTCGGTTACGTAGTTAGGCGCATTCATCATCAGATCTTGCGCCTTTTGGTTCATCGGGAAGGCGATTACTTCGCGGATGTTTGGCGTATCGGTGAGAAGCATCACCATGCGATCGACGCCAGGGGCGATGCCGCCGTGCGGCGGGGCGCCGAACTGGAATGCATTGTAGAGGCAACCGAATTTCTGTTGAACGGTTTCCTTCGGATAGCCCGCGATTTCAAAGGCCTTTTCCATGATGTCGATACGATGGTTGCGAATAGCGCCAGAGCTGAGCTCAATGCCATTGCAAACGACATCGTATTGATAGGCCTCGATTTCCAATGGTTTCTTGGTCGTGAGCGCCTCAAGACCGCCTTGCGGCATGGAGAATGGGTTGTGAGAGAAGATGATCTTGCCGGTATCAGGATCCTTCTCATAGAATGGGAAGTCGATGATCCAGCAGAATTTGTAGCAATTATGTTCTCTAATGTCGTTGGTCATGTGGTCGGCGATATCGTTTCTCACCAATCCCGACAGGCGATTGCATTCGTCGACATCCGCCGCCATAAAGAACAACGCGTCGCCTTTTTCCATGTTCGAGAGCTTCTTCATCTCCTCAAGCTGTTCGGCGGAAAGGAATTTCGCGATAGGTCCTTTAAGCTCGCCTTCCTTGGTCCAGCTGATATAGCCCAGCCCCTTGCCGCCATTTTCCTTTACGAAGGCCTCGCGCTTGTCGAACCAAGTTCTGGTTTCGACGCCAACGATGCCCTTGACCAGCAATCCCTTGACGAGACCTCCATTGGCAACGCAAGCAGCGAATGCCTTGAAGTCGGCCTTGGCGAAGAAGTCGCTCATGTCGAACCATTTAAGCGGATTCCTGAGATCGGGCTTATCGCTGCCGTAGATCATCATTGCGTCACGATATTTGATGCGTGGCCAAGGCGCGTCGTTGCAAGACCAAGTGGAGAATTTCTTGAAGGTCTTGCCGACTACATCTTCAACGACTGCGAAGATTTCGTCTTGGGTAACGTAGCTCATTTCAATATCCATCTGGTAGAACTCGCCTGGGGAGCGGTCGGCGCGAGCGGCTTCGTCGCGGAAGCAGGGAGCGATCTGAAAATACTTATCGAAGCCAGAGACCATCAACAGTTGCTTGAACATCTGAGGCGCTTGTGGCAAGGCGTAGAACATGCCGCGATGGAGGCGGCTCGGCACGAGGTAGTCGCGCGCGCCTTCTGGCGACGATGCCGTAAGAATTGGTGTCTGAAATTCGTTAAAGCCCTTTGCCCACATCTGTTCGCGCAAGAATTTGATCACTTGGCTACGGAGGATGAGGTTCTTGTGAAGCTTTTCGCGGCGAAGGTCGAGGAAGCGATACTTAAGGCGCACATCTTCGCTTTCGTCGGCCTTTTCATCGGGGATATATATGGGAGTCACCTCGGAGGCGGACTCCATAATCAATTCATTCGCCTCGATCTCGATTTCGCCGGTAGGCAGGTCGGGGTTGATGGTATCGGCGGTTCGGAGTTTCACTTCGCCAGTGACGGTGATGACGCTTTCGAGGTGCGCCTTTTCGACCTGACCGAAGAAACTGCGAGAGGGGTGCACGACAACCTGCGTAAGACCATAGTGATCGCGAAGATCCACGAATAGGATTCCGCCATGATCCCGCAGGCGGAACATCCAGCCGGAAATTCTTACGGTTTTGCCCGCGTCAGCGGCGCGAAGCTCATTACAATTATGTGTACGATAAGGATGCATTTTCTTTTCTCCTAAAAACTGACGGATATTATACCACAAACTGTGCTTTTTGTGGTATACTTTACTTCCGTTATGAAAAGTTCAAATTATTTGATGGTTGCATTTATTCTTGTTTCCGCTTCCTTGTTCGCGGCGACGCCGAAGAATGTGATATTGTTCATTGGGGATGGGATGTCGACTCCACAGCGGATGACGGCGGAGGAATTTGCGCGCAAGTCTGGTGCGGACCGCCAGTATCTTTACATAAATCGTCTTCCCAATCAAGCGACGACGCGAACCTGCTCGGCGGATCACCTCGTTACCGATTCGGCGGCGGCGGCGACCGCGATCGCTTGCGGAGAGAAGACCTATAATCACGGCATTGGCGTTGACCCCAAACACAAGAAGTTGGTTTCGTGCGCCGAGGTTGCGAAAGCGAATGGTCGCAAGGTCGGCATCGTTACCACCGTTACCATCAATCATGCGACGCCGAGTGGATTCTACGGCCATCGTAATGATCGCGGCGATGGTTATGGTTTAGGCCTTGATTTGTTATCCTCAAACTTCGACTTCTTCGCCGGAGGCGGATGCGATGGACATGACAACAAGGGGCATAAGGAATACAAGGGCGATATTTACGAGCTTGCCGCGCAGCATGGCTACAAGGTAATACGAGAGGATAAGAAGGCGTTTGAGGCGCTCAAGCCGAGCGCCGGGAAGGTGTGGTACGTCGGGGCGCACTCGACCCTGCCATATTCCATTGACGCGGAACAGTGGAGCAATACGCCCACGCTTGCGGAGATGACCGCGAAGGCGATGAAGATGTTGGAGAATCCCAAGGGTTTCTTCCTGATGGTGGAAGCCGGCAAGATCGACTATGCTGGGCACGCGAATGATGCGGCGGCCAATTTGCGCGAAGTTTTGGCGCTTGACGATGCGGTGAAAGAAGCGCTCAAGTACCAAAAGAAGCATTCCGACACTCTGATCATCGTGACCGGCGATCATGAGACCGGCGGGATGTCGATGGGCATCGCCAATACCGGCTATTCGTTTTACATGGATCTCCTCGCCAATCAGAAATGTTCCGCTGATGCGGTAAAGGACTATATCGCCAAGAATCACATCTCCACCTTCGAGGAGCTGAAGCCATTCTTCACGGAGAATTTCGGTTTCGAATTCTCCGGGTCGGGCGCTATGGCGCTAAGCGATTCGCAGCGGCATGAATTGGAAAGCGCCTTCAACCACGATCTGCAGATGGCGAAGTCGGGCAAGAAGGATGCGGAGGCGTATGATGCGCAGAAGATTTCGCGTCTTCCGGCGACGTTGAAGAATATAATGTCGCGTAAGAGCGGCATCGGGTGGACCTCGAATACCCATACTGCACTGCCGGTATTGACGACCTCGATTGGTCCAGGCGCGGAGAAGTTTACTGGCTTTTTGGATAATACGGATATATCCAAGAACATCAAGGCGTTCTTCGGCAAATGATACGTCGCATATCTCCAATCGTCATTCTCATAATAGCATCGGCATTGATGTTTCTGATGCCATCACCTCGTCTCTTGGACGGCGCCTCGGGCGAGACGGAATTGGCGAAGGTGGTCAAGGTCGACGATTCGGGGATAGAACTACTTGGCGTTGTGGAGTATGGCTATCAAAGTTTGGAAGTGGAGTTTTCAGATGGTTCGCGCAAGGCCGCCAACAACACCTTGAGGGGGCAGATGGAGTTGGATAAGAAGTTCAAGGTTGGCGATACGGTGCAAGTAGTATTGGGCGAGGAACCGCTAATCGCTCGTGACCATTGGCGATTGGGGTGGGCGATGGTGTTGTTTGGCATGTTCTCTTTGCTGTTGGCGATCTTCGGCGGATGGACGGGGCTGAAGGCGTTGTTGAGTTTCGTATTCAGTTGCGTGGCGATATGGAAGTTATTGATACCGCTATGCCTCAGGGGATATTCGCCGATTTGGATATCGTTCATCACGGTAATGTTTCTGACGGCGGTGATCATGTATTTGGTGGCGGGTTGGACCAAGAAGGCGTATGCCGCATTTCTCGGGGCGATGCTCGGAATCGTGGTTTCGCTTGCTTGTGCTGGCTTCTTCTCGTCGGTCATGCACGTAAATGGGGCGACGATGCCATACGTTCAGACTCTGGTCAACTCCGGGTTCGCCAACCTTTCGATATTCGATGTGTTCATTGGCGCGATCATCTTGGCGTCGTCCGGAGCGGTGATGGACTTGGCGATGGACATTTCCGCAGGAGTGGCGGAAGTGCGGCTGCATAATCCATCGCTTGGCTTTGGCGAGTTGGTTCGTTCGGGGCTACGCATGGGGCGCTCGGTAGTTGGCACGATGACGACTACCTTGCTCTTGGCGTATTCTGGCGGATATCTTACGCTATTGATGGTATTTGCGGCGCAGGGCACTTCGCCAATTGACTTTCTCAATTCAACCTTGGTCTCGGCGGAATTGGTTAAGACTTTGGTCGGTAGTTTCGGCTTGGTGTTGGTGGCGCCGTTCACCGCGATAATCAGCGCTTGGATATTCGGAAAGTCATGAGTATGCATAGGTTGCTCGTTGATATTAAGCGATTGGACGAATCCTCTCCCGCGCTCCCCAAGGAGGCGTTGCATCACCTTAAGGTATTGCGAATTGAAGATGGTGAAGAGGTCGAGCTTTTTGATGGCAAGGGCGGCTATCGTGTCTACGAATGGCGAACTGGCGCATTGGTCGCGCGCGACCCTTCGCGGATGATGATGGTCGCTCCCAAACCGCTGACCTTATTCGCCTGCGTAACCAAGGGCTCTCGCTGGGATTGGACGATCGAGAAGGCGACAGAACTCGGCGTGACGCGAATCGTTCCCGTGATATCTGCGCGCACGATAGTGCGGCTCCGCAAGGAAGAGCGGGCGATGAAGCGGGAGCGCTGGCTTCGAATCGCCGAAGATGCCGCGCGGCAATCCGATGCGAAGTGGGTGCCAGAGATTATCGAGGCGCTTGATTTTGACGATGCCTTGCCATTGGTTGAGAAGTCGCAATGCTTCATTGGCGCGCTTACCACGCCGCCCTCGCCGCTCTTGCGTGATGCCTTCGCAAGCCGCGATGGCCGCGAAGTGGCGGTCTTCATCGGTCCGGAAGGGGACTTCTCGCCGGAGGAATTATCGGCATTGATGCGCATCGCCACGCCCGTATCGTTCGGCCCCACGATCCTCAGGGCGGAGACGGCGGCGATCTTCGCGGTAAGCACGATCTCTCACTTTTTGTTATAATATACACCGCATTTTAATTTAAGGAGTAGAAATAAAATGATTCTTTTGCTTGGTTCAGATGCATATTCGCCGTTTCGGCTTGATGCGATTAAGGCCGCAGTGTCGCGGCTTGATCCTTCGTTGGGGCATGTTGAGATAGATGCGAAGTGGGTATACGCGATACAACTCAAGGACGAGGCGGTAGACGTCGAGGAGTTGCGTCGTGCGGCGAGCATGCTCAACGCGGTGGATAATTGCGACAAGGCGGATTTCTTCGTGATGCCGCGCAAGGGGACGATTTCGCCTTGGAGCTCGAAGGCGACGGATATCTTTCGTAATTGCGGGCTTGGTTCCATCATTCGCGTAGAGCGTGGCATTCGTTACTTGGTAACGCCAGAGCTTTCGTCGTCTTGTTACGCGGCGCTTTACGATAAGATGACGGAAGGAGTATACGAGAACATCGACGATCTTTTTGATGTCGATGAGCCGCGTCCCGGGCGAGTGTACGATGTGCTGGGCAAGGGCGTGGAGGCGATTCGCGAAGCCAATGAGGAGATCGGCCTCGCCATTTCCGAACCCGAGATGAAGTATCTGGCGGAGAGCTTCAAGAAGGCGGGACGAAACCCAACTGATACGGAATTGGTGATGTTCGGGCAGGTGAATTCGGAGCATTGCCGGCATAAGATATTCGGCGCGGAGTTCATCATCAACGGCAAGAAGCAGGCGAAGTCGCTATTCGAGATGATTAAGAACACCCACAAGAAGCGTCCGCAAGATACGCTTTCGGCGTATAAGGATAATTCCGCGGTAGTCGCCGGCTTCAAGACGGATATCTTCGCGATTGATCCAAAGACGAATGAATATTCCTTCAAGGCGGATAAGTTGGATCAGTTGATGAAGGTGGAGACGCACAATCATCCGACGGCGATTTCGCCGTTTCCTGGCGCGGCTACTGGCGTAGGCGGCGAGATTCGCGATGAGGCGGCGACGGGTCAGGGTTCGCGCACGGTGGCGGGCATCTGCGGCTTCATGGTCTCGAACTTGCGCATTCCCGGCTATCCTCAGCCATGGGAGCGGCTCTATGCGGATTTCCCGACGCGTCTGGCGACGCCGTTGCAGATTATGACGGAAGGGCCGATTGGCGGCGCAGCGTTCGGCAACGAGTTTGGTCGTCCGCAGCTTTGCGGCTTTTTCCGCACGTATGAGGGCGAGGTAGCGGGCGAGTTGCGCGGTTATCACAAGCCGATTATGCTGGCGGGCGGAATGGGCGTGATTCGCCATAGTCAG
>CALCDB010000161.1 GCA_937901395.1 uncultured Verrucomicrobiota bacterium | reverse complement strand
GGTATGGAGGAACACGATAAGATTATTCCTGCTATACAGGAACTGGCCGGACAGGGCATCCAGTGTTTCGGTCCTTATCCTGCTGACGGATTCTTCGGTTCAGGTACCTACAAGCATTACGATGCCATCCTCGCCATGATCAACATTGACGACTTCTCCGTGCTGGCGGAGTGCCCGAAGCTGGAATATCTGGAGCTGAACACCACCTATGTCAGCAATATCACGGCGCTTTCCTCCAGTATGCTGGCGGCAATCGCTGCCGGCATCCAGAAGGTGCGAGTGATTGAGACCACTGGCGATGAACTTATCGCAGTAAAGCGCACCGACCTCTCGCTCGACAGCAAGGAAGGTCGTGAGATGGCGTATGCCGACAACCTCACCACGCAAGTCAACCTTGCATGGGATGAGATAGAGTTGGAGCATGTCAATACGGAGGTGGAGAATTTCGACACTTCCGATTGGGGCTTTGATGCAAAGCAGTTGGCAGGGTTGGAACCTTTGGTGCCTAACGCGGTGGCAGAGTCGGAGGATGAAGCCATTGAACGCAAGAAGAAGGAGTTTGAGGAGAAGATGGCGAAGGGCGAACTTGACGAGGACGACCCCGAGTATCAGGAGTTCTTGAAGAAGTTCGAGGCGAAGAAGACGAAGCTCGCGCGTTTGGAGGATAGAGACGTCGAGCTGGAAAAGCTCGAGAAGGAACTCAAGGCGGCGGAGGCGACGCTCAAGAGGGAGGGCGCGGCGCTGAGCGAAGCACGGGCGAAGGCGGCGAAGAAGTTGGATGCGGCGATTACCGAGAACTTGCGGGATCTGGGGTTCTTGCAGGCGAAGTTCTTTACGCAGCTAGAGGAAGCGCCGGCGCAGGCGCATGGTTGCGATAGGGTAGTATTCATGTTCGAGCCGAACCCAGGGGAGTCGGCGAGGGCGCTTTCGGAGATCGCCAGTTCGGGGGAAATAGCGAGAGTAATGCTGGCGGTTAAGAGCGTATTGGCAACGCAGGATGAGACGGGAACGTTGGTGTTCGACGAAATCGATGCGAACATCGGCGGTGAAGTAGGTAGGATCGTAGGAGAGAAGTTGAGATACTTAGCGAAGCACCATCAGGTAATTGCGATTACGCACCTGCCGCAATCGGCGGCATACGGCGATAAGCATTGGGTGGTTGCGAAGGCCGTTACGGAAGGGCGAACGAAAACGAAAATTTCAGAAGTAGGGGGCGAAGAAAGAATCGCTGAAATAGTCCGAATGTTCGGAGGGGAAAAATCCACGGGAGTAGTAAGGAAACATGCAGAAGAATTACTTAAAGTGTCCAATTGAATGGACGGAAGACGTGTTTGGGGAATCGTCGACGCTCAAGGACGTAATCGAGGGTTTGGCGGTAGACGGGGTAAAGCCGCGAGTGTTGATCGTGGCGGATGCGAATGTGGTGGAGCGCATAGGTTCGCTGGGGAAGAAGATTGGCAAGTATGTGCAGGAGCATGAGATCGAGCTTGTCGGGCACCCGGTGGTAATGACTTCGGGCGAGATGATCAAGACGGATAATTTCAATAGCGTGATGGTAATCGCGAATGCGATCATTCAAGCGAAGATGCGTCACGACGACGTAGTATTGACAATCGGCGGGGGATCGCTGTTGGACGTTGCGGGCTATGCGGCGGCGCAGGTTCGCGGGGGAGTCAGGATAATCAGGATGCCGACCACGCCGAGCGCGATGCTGGACGCGGCATTCGTGAACAATGCGGCGATAAATACACCGATGGTAAAGGACGCGATGCAGGTAAAGAGCGTACCAGACGCGGTCATTACGGATTGCAATTTCGCGACGATGGTATTAGACGGAGTATGGCGAGCCGGGTTCGGCGAGGCGGTTCGGATAGCGTTGGCGCATGATGCGGGGCTGATGAAGAAATTGGGAGAGATGGCGGAGCCGTATCGTAAGCGTGATGTGGAAGCGATGAAGGCGGTAATCGGCGCGGCGCAGGCGGTGAGGGTAAAGAAGGGGGCGACGACGATCGGGATGTGGGCAGCGAAGCGCATGCAGGCGATGAGCGGCGGATATAAGATGCCGTATGGGTACGCGATGGTCGTTGGCACTTGCATTGATATGGCGTATGCAGTCGAGAAGGGAATGATGAAGTCGGAGGAGTGCGACGAGGTAATGAGGATATTGAAGGAGGGGGGAGCGTTGGACGGCTTTTCGTATGCGCGCAAGGTGTTGTTAGCCGGGGAGTTTCTGATGGCGGGGATATCAGCATGGAATTTGTGCGCGGAGAAGCCGGGCATAGAATTGCCGCATGGAATCGGGAAAGTCAAGGTGCAGCAGGAGATCGAGAAAGATGACAAGGAGGTTTATCGTGCGGTAATTGCGAAATTGGTTGCGTTGACGAAGTGTGTTAAGGTTTGAGGGAAGAGATTGAAAAATTTACAACAGTCTACCATAACGGAGTAAAATTTGGTAAAATACACAACATGAAAAACATAATAGCAATTATTGTAGCGGCGGGAGCCATCACGGCGATGGCGGCGCAGGTCAAAACGGTAAAGGTGCAAACCTTGGATGGGTTTGGCGGGGATACGTCGTCAGTGTTGAGCCGATGTCAGACCAAGGAGGGGAAGGAGTACGATCCGGTAGTGGTGACGCGGGATGTGACGACGCTGAGGGATTCGAAGGAATTTGAGTCGATTTCCGCGGGGGCGACGCAGACGGATGGCGGGATCGAGGTAACATTCGTAATCAAGCGCAAGATGCGGTACGTGGGGCCGTTGCAGTTGGAGGGGAACGAGGAGTTCGGTGAATCGAAGATCGCGAAGGAGGCGGAGCTCAAGGACGGATATTTGTACAGCGAGGGTGATTTCTCGGAGGCGGCGAACAAGGTAAAGAAGGCGTATCAGCGGGCTGGATATCAGAGCGCGAAGGTAGATGTGTGTACGAAGAACGTTGGCGGGAATAATGTGAACGTATTGTTCAAGATCGAGGAAGGGGCGTTGCAGAAGATTTGCGCGTATGAGTTCGTTGGGGCGACGCATGCGGTGGATGTGGCGTATTGGAAGTCGATGTTGCCGAATTATCGAATGGACGATAGCGAGTTCGATCGCCGCGAGTTGCATAACGCAATCAATGATTTGCCGTGGTGGAACCCGATAGGGTGGTTCACGGAAAGTCCGGTAACGAAGGATCAGCAGGCGCAGTGTTGCGGCAAGATCGCGGAAGTGTATATGAACCATGGGTATTTGGACGTAAAGGTTCATGGTCCGGAAATGGTGACAACCGGCGAGGGCGAGGTAAAGATATCGTTTCGCATCGACGAGGGAGTGCAGTATCGGGTTGGCACCACATCAATCAAGGGATTGACGCATTATTCGGAGACGGCGGTTCGGGTTAAGAGCAATTTGCCGGACACGGGGACGGTTGCGAATTGGCAGGAGTTGCAGGAGGCGGCGCATAGAGTAGAGGTAGCGGTAGGTTCGGGAG
>CALCDB010000160.1 GCA_937901395.1 uncultured Verrucomicrobiota bacterium | reverse complement strand
ACTTTGATATTCCACAAGATTCTTTTCTATTTCTTTAGGAAGCTTAAGTTCCTTCTTTGCAACTATCTCGCCATCCTTAATTACATTAACAGTAATATTGTGATCAATAAATCCAAGAATATCAAGGTCAAGTGTCTCAATTGGACATTCGATTTTGATAATGTCCTTTTTACCCATTTTACGGCTGGTAACATTCTTTATGATTGCAACAGAACATTCAACATCAGCAAGACCGAGCGCTACCTTGACACCAAGAATATGCGCTACGAGGTCAGCTCGATCGTTGATGTCACCGTACCAGAACTGCCTTACAAGTCAGGCACCATCGTCCTGGAGTGCGCTGCCGGCACACGCTACTTTGCCTACGCTTCGAACCTGGCCAAGCCTGTCATCAGCTTCATCTCTTCTGATATGCCTGAGATTGGTGAGTGCGTAACCATCACAGGTACAGAGCTTATGCAGGTCAAGTCAATTACCTATGGTGACGTGACTATTCCTGCCACAGGCATCACGGTCGATGAGGAGACAGGTGCTGAGGTTTCCTTCATGTTCCAGGCAGTTCCTACCAAGGGCAGCGGCACGACCCTCGTGCTCAACACTGCTGGTGGCGAGGCACTCGTCGAGAACTTCTACAACTATGACTGCCTGCTCAACGACTTCCGGTCCAATACCGTCACCGGGGATACAGGTAATTTTTAATTCCATAAATTTTCCTCCAAACTGTCCGTGAAATAGTATATCATATTTTCTTCGCGCATTACAACCTCCAGCATCCATCCTTAAACCTCAACCTTCTCTCTCCCCTCCCCACCCCAATACCCCGCAATCCTTTCCGACGTAATATGAATTGGCAATCGCCCTATGCACGTAATTCTTCGCCCCCGCAATCGCCTCCGCCAACGCTCGTCCCTGCGCCAATTCCGCCGTTATCGCCGCTGCGAGCGAACAACCGGTGCCGTGCGTGGAAATCGGCTTCCCGATCCACTCCAACGCGAATTCATGCGCCTCGTTGCCATCGTATAGCACATCCACCGCGCTCGCTCCCTGACTATGCCCGCCCTTTACCAATACCGCCGTACCGAAACGCTGCGATAATTCCTCCGACAACTCCCGCGCCTCGCCCGATTCTTTCCCGCATAGCGCCCTCGCCTCGGGAAGATTCGGCGTTATTATCGTGGCGATTGGTAACAGTTCGCGCTTTAGGGTCTCGATCGCCGCCTCCGAAATCAATCTCGCGCCACTCGTCGCCACCATCACTGGATCGATCACCTTCTTAATCGCTCCATACCCCCTAAGCTCTTGCGCTACCCTCTCGATCGTCTCCGCATTCGCCAACATCCCCGTCTTCATCGCCTTGATATCATAAGTTCCCAAAACCGCCCTCAATTGCTCCCCTACGAAACTACTGGGCAACTCGTGAATCGCCGCTACCCCGAATGGATTTTGCGCGGTCAACGCCGCGAATACCGTGCAGCCATGGAGACGATAATCATGGAATACGCGCAAGTCCGCCTGCACGCCCGCATTGCCGCCGCTATCACTGCCCGCGATTGTCAAACAACATCCGCAACTTCTTTGCAACTCCATACGCATCCTCCGCTTGCGAAAATTCACTTACCAGCGCCAGCCCCTGCGCTCCCTGCGCTATTATCTCCTCTGCATTCTCCAATGTGATGCCCCCAATCGCGCAGTTCCTTATCCCCTGAGTCGCGCTCACGATCTCCCTCAAGCCCATAAGCCCCATCGCCTCCGCCGCATCCGCCTTCGTCTTGCGCGCATCGAACACCGGTCCTATCCCCACCACATCAACCACTCCCCTATCTATCGCCGCCACTTGCGACAGCTCGGTTATCGAAAGACCAATCTCGCAAACCTCCCCAACGATGCCCCGCACCGCCTTTGGCGACATATCACGCTGCCCCACATGCACCCCTTGCGCCTTGACCGCCTTGGCCAATTCCGCATCGTTGTTTACGATTATCGGAACGCCGCCAATCGCATCGCGCAACGCGAGAATCCTCTCGTATTGCCTGCTAAATTCACTTTCCGTATCCCTGTATTGAACGCATGTTACCCCGCCCTCGACCGCCGCGCGAACATTATCCAACCAATCCCCACGATACCGCGAGGGCTCATCCGTAACCAAATATACTCTATAATCAATCTCCACCTATTCTCTCCATCCCCTCTCCAACTCATTCACCAACTCCACCTTGAAGCTGCCAATTCCCTTCGCCACCTTGGCGGCCTCGCTCCCCGCCGTCTTCATCGCCCGTGATGCACGCTCCGCCGCGACCATCGGGGAAATCCCATCCGCCAACAACGCCGCGCATAACGCCCCCAATACGCACCCCGTGGCAGTAACCGACTGCAACGACTCGCTGCCTCCGCGAACCTCAACCAACTCCCCTTTCGCTCCTCGTATCCTATCCACCTTCCCACTCGTCAGAACTACCATTCCTCTTGGACGCAACGTGGCGATTTCTCGCGCATTTCCATGAATGATTGCCGGCTTGTATTTGAGCAACTCCTTCGCCAATTCGCGTCGATAAGAAAGATACTGCACTCCGACTGGATCCAATACCCACGGAACCTTCGCCGCTCTCGCCGCCTTCGCCGCCCTACGCATCGCCTCTGCCTGCCGCTCGTCCACCGTCCCCAAATTGATTAACACCGCCCCGGCATATTTCACCAACTCCTCCGCATCCGATGGCTCCTCTACCATTGCCGGACGATACCCGCAAGATAGCAAACAATTCGCAATGAAATTGGCTGCAACATGGTTCGTGATACACTCAACTAATTTTTCCATCCTCTCTTCCTCGTTGGAAGATTATTATACCACACCCACCATCTCAAAATCAACCGCATCTTTTCACACAATCTATTCACCGCTCCAGTTACTCTTTTCCCTTTCTCCACCTCTACACGGCTATCCTCTTCAACTTCTTTATCCTCCGTAGCCTTGGCGTAGGAGGATAACTCTTCTCCCACATCTCCAATCCCGTAAATCGTGTTAATCCTGTCTAAATCTCACTCTTCAACCCCCAATCGGCTACCTTGACCGTATGTTGAATGGATAGTTCAAATATGAGGAAATAATGCTAAAAACATGCACTTTTCATATTGAGCAAGTGCACAACTCAGAAATGGCGGCATTTCACCCCGGAAATGGCGCCATTTCACCACACAAATGGCGGCATTTCTACCCGGAAATGGCGCCATTTCTCACCCGTGCAACTATATGCAACGCCTCATGCATCGGGGAGCAACGAATCATGCAACGGTATGGAATGAACCATGCAACGGTATGGGGAAGGTGATGTAACGGTATCAAAAAGGCAAAGTGTCCCTATAGTGAGCCCAATGTCTCGGTATTACTTTCGGGGCAGGGAAAAGTCAATATTACGCAACTCTTTGATTAGATCGAATTTCAATATCCATGCTAAGAACAAATATATTACTAATCCCGCGAACCCGGCGATTATCAATGCGAAGAATGAATACACCGGCAAACTGGCGAGAGCATACGCGCACCCCGCAGCCATAAACGCACAAACATAAATTGGCGCCACTTCGCGCATCTGCCGCCAAAAGCTCATCCCCAAGAATGGTCCACACGCCCTCAAATTAAGCGCAAGCGCGATATACCCATAAACTACTCTGCCTACGCAAAGCCAAAGCACTCCATACTGCAGCGCCACTACCACAATTGCAATCGCAATTATTTTCTTGATAATCTCAAGTCTAAGCACAATATCCGACCTGCCCTTGACATAAAGCACATTGAGATTCACCAAAACGATTGGATCGATCATCCACCCCATTGCCAAGAGCTGTAAATATGGTACGCACGGCAGCCACTTCTCGCCAACAAGAAGCAATATCAATGGCTTTGCGCATGCAGCCAATAATAACATCGAGGGCGCGACCAGCGATGTCATCAATCGGAGATACTTATTATACGCCGCCTTGAGGCGATCATCATCATCTTGGATCGACGAAAGCACTGGGAAGATAACTCTTCCAAGCGTGCCTTGGAAAATGCCGCCAGGGAGTGCCGCAAGACTATCCGCACGCGAGTAGAACCCCAAATCCACCGTGGTATATTTGCGGCCGATAACGAGGGGCGATATGTTTACGTAAATCGTGTGCAATAAGCTTGAGGCGACAATCTTCGAGCTAAAGCCAAAAAGTTCCTTAAATGCAAATCTTGAAAACACAGCTTGCGGCCGCCACCCCGAAAGTAGCCAATATAGCAGCCCCGAAAATGTCGCCATCGAAAGCGATTGCCCCACAAGCGCCCATACGCCAAAGCCGCAACAAGCAAGCGAAATCCCCACTATCCCGCTAAAGATGCACGACAAAACCGAGACTTTCGCCTGTAACTTAAAATTGACCGCCACCGTATGCCATGTAACCTGAATCGCATATAGCGCTTGAATTATTAACGTAAGCCCAATTACCCGCAAAACATTTACCAGAATTGGCATGTGATAATAGTTGGCGATAAATGGTGCGACGAAAAATAGAACCGCATAGAAAAACATCGCCGCGATGAGATTAAACCAAAACACCGTTGAAAACTCTATATCCGAACAATCTTTCTTGCGTATTAACGCCGCGCCAAAACCGCAATCGATGAACATTTGCGAAACGCTTAAAAATACGCTAAGTAGCCCAATGACGCCATAATCGGATGGAGCTAATATCCGCGCGAGTAGAATCGAAACCACGACCCCAACCAATTGCGTTCCAAGCCGCTCCAATAGCGTCCAAAATGCGCCATGCAAGGTCTTGCTCTTAAGCGATTCAGCCATCAGCGTCTTATCCTAAACTCCTTGTCGAAGAAGTCCATAATATTCTTCGCCGCATATTGTCCACGCAATCCAGCTTTGCCAACCGCGAGCTGGCGCAGTTTTTTATTCGGATCCTCTTTTCTCTCAAGGACCATTTCAAACATTTTATACATCTCATCAAGATTGTGCACTTGATAATATGTTGAAAACAAATCTTGCGACGGCTTCATTGGGCTTATGCGTGCCATCGAAGAAATCAGGTGGATTATCGGCTTGCCAGTTACGCCGAACTCCGTTAAGAACGATGCGCAATCGGTAATCATAACCGTAGCGCGATTAAAGAGGTTTATGTAATTATCATCCGTGCACTTGATGCCAAGTTCATCCCATTCCGAATAGTAACGATCTACCTGCTCTTTATTCATGAGCGCATTATTAATCAAGGTGTTGTAAAGGCGAGGATGCGGCTTAAAGACCCAATTCATCTCAGGATGTCGCTTCGCATATTCGAGAATCTGAATACCATTATGCAAAAACGTCGAAATGCCGATTATATTATCGACCGTCGCCGTTCGAATCGAGAAATGCGGCGCATAAATTACGCACTGTCCTTCGAACTCTTCGGGCGGCTTCATATATGCATAATCAAGCATCGTATGCCCCAATGGCAAATGCTTTCCACTATAATAATACCAAGGCGCCCAATCGGTTAAAGCGTGCACCCAAGCTTCATTTTGCATGATATAATATGCGAGAAACCGATGCATGCGCTGGCTTGCATCCAACTCTATAGAGCCATAATTCGCCACGTAATACGGAACATAGCATGGCAACGCATACTTCGCGACATTCGCAGCGCCCTTGGCATACCAAGGTTGTTGATAGAAAACCATGTCGGGCTTATATTTACGCAGATCGCATAAATCCAAATCATTCATATCCAAAGCGTCGATGCATTCATTGCCTTTATCCCTGAAGTATTCAAGCGCCTCATCTACCCCTTTTCTGATTTCTCCTTCGCCCTTCAGCTCGTCTATATCTCGCCGACAAATCAACATGAATGGCTCGTAATGTTCGTCGGCCTTCATCAAATCAAATAACGATTGCGTCTTCCACTTCGCGATCTCCGACTCTACAAAAGCGACTCTAAGTTTCTCGCCTCGTGCGATTTTCCGCCGAACCCGGTTGCGATTCCGCCAATGATAAAACCGAGTAAAGACAACGATGCAATGCCACTTGACGTCCGACATCTTCCGCCAAAGATTACGCGAAAACACTTTGCGAAAGAGTGCCTTTACGTTATTCATGCTTCACCCGACTTCAACTCTATTTTCTCCAACTATTCTTCTCGCCCTTCAGCCGCGCGTGAGCGATTGCAAAGCGGAAATGCGATCTTCGATCGAAGGATGGGTCGACCAAATCGAGGTAGTCCGTTTCCCTTCCGCTATGCCCATCGCCTTGAGCGAATCTGGCAAAACGCCAGGCTGGAGATTCCCCAAGCGTCGCAAGGCGGCTATCATCGAAGATGGCGAGCCCAATAGTCGCGCCGACCCCGCGTCCGCCGCATATTCCCGCTTGCGACTGAACCAAAACACGACCAATGAAGCGAGAATGGAGAAGACGATTTCCGTGGCAATCGCCACCAAAATGTAAACGCCCGAATTACCCGAACGGCTCCGCCGATCGCCATTGCCGGCATTGGCCGCGATATTCGCAAGAACCCGCGAGAAGATAATCACGAAAGCGTTCAATACGCCCTGCAATAAGCACAAGGTAACCATATCGCCATTGGCTACGTGACTAATCTCGTGTCCCAAGACGGCGCGAAGCTCTTCTTTCGTCATCTGCTGCATGATATCGGTGGATACCGCCACCAAGGCATGGTTCTTGAATGCGCCCGTGGCGAATGCATTGGCGGCGCCAGGATAGATCGCCACTTCCGGCATGGCGATATTGGCGGCGCGGGCGAGCTCGCCTACCGTCTGCACCAACCAACGCTCCGCCTCCCCCTCGCTGCCATTGATTACCGTCGCCCCGCACGAGAACTTCGCAATCGGCTTCGAGAGCAACAGCGAAATCAACGCCGCGCCGATACCATAGACGAACGCATAAACGATTAGATGCGAATATACGCCGAAGTACTTATCCAGCGGCTCGCCCAGGAACATCAGAACCACGCTCGCCACCAGCGATAGCGTGATCATTACCAGGATGTTGGTAAAAAGGAATAACAGCACTCTTTTCATTTGACCTCCTTCATTCTTATTTCCCCGAAATTGAAGAATATATCATATCTCTTGAGATCGGAAGCCCCAATCTGGTTGAGCCCTGGCTGCGGAGCGATAATCGGAGAAAGCTCCATATCAATGCCGCAATTCACCCGCTGAGGAACCCCGCGCCTGATCTGCTCCTTCGCCTCGCCATTCACATCTGCCGCCTTCAGCTGCTCGGCGGCGGAAGGCGCAACTGGCCAATGCGTCGCTTCCACGAACGTCCAAGACGAGCCCGAATCTATCAATAGCGGAACCTTCTTGCCATCTGGCAAAGTAATCACCAAATCATAACGCCCCCCATGCGGAGCGGTCTCGACTTTATCGAAGCCCGCGACCATCTCCGCGATTGGCCGCCAAGTAAGCCGTGCTTCCGACAACGAGAGGACGAATGGCGCCACCGCGAGATGATTCATACCGAGAATGCCGTCAATCCTGCGCCCGACCATCGCGCTTAATTGCGATAACGGCAAGGCCATCGCATCTTCCGCGGGAATCTCCATCGCACCAACTTTAAGCTTCTTCGCACCAAATAGCGATGGCGCGCCTTCCTTGAGATTAGTTCTACCCATTAAGGCAACTGGCTCCAATACCGCGCTTGGGAACGCGTTCGTTACGAATGCGCTATCGAAGGTAGTATGCGAAGCGCCAGTATCGAGTATCAAGGTACATTTTACGCCATCCAACTCGGCTTCGACAAGCGGCATATTGTTGCCCTTGAGAACATTAAGCTCAACGCCGATTGATTCATCCAACATCATGGCACGAAAGGCCGCGATCTCCTCATCGGTAACGCCACAGGAACGCACATAATTCTCAATGCGATCCTTCAAGGTCTCGCCGGGTAGTGAATTAAGGTAGGCGATGAGACCCGCGATTCGGGAAGAATTGAAGTTTAGCCCCTGATCAGAAAATATGGAAGTTTCCCAATCGCGACAAAGGTCTTCTTCCTTCACGCCCAACAAGCCGTTGAGCAAGAACGCAAGCGTCCCCGTGCGGTCGCGTCCGCCGGAACAGTGCATGAGAATAGGATAGTTCTTCTCGTCCGCGAAAACCTTGAATATCTTCGCGAAGGGCTCCTTGCCGCGAATCACGTTGTCGATGTATTCATACGCTGCGAACGATATCTTCACCCACTTCACGTCGTCCCCCAACACGCTGCCTACCATACCAGCCGTCTCCTGCGCCGTGCGTAGCTCCAAATCGGTCTTGATCTTGAAATCGTCCCGTAGCGTGGCGACGCCTTCCGGAGTAATGCGACGCGGCCCCATCATCACCTTGCGCTTTAAGAAGCTACCGCTCGTCTGCGAACTGAAACGCAGACCCGCCGAACGAAAGATGAGATTCTGACGAACCTTCTTGCCGTCCGCAGTTTCCCATCCCCCGAGGTCGCGAAAGTTTCCAACGCCATCCGCTCTCAGCATTCGCGGGGCATCGCTCGCCGTTACGAAACTGGATGATACCGCCGCCTTGCCATCCGTCACTTTCCAATCGTAACGCCGCCCCAACTCGAGGTTGGTGATGTATACATCCTTGCGGTTGGTTACCGAGAAGCTGTCGGCTACGCCGTCTTCCGGCGATATGGTAATGGTATAGACCGCATCATCGGCGGCATCGCTCTCCCACGCGAGCTTCACGGGTGCTTGCGAGGCTCCAGATAAAAATAGCTGGTTGCGATCATCCTTATTATCCAATTGCCGCCATCTGATCTCGCGTGGAGATTGCAGATAGGCTTGTTGCGCATTCCGCAAAAGCACTACTTGCTCCTGATCGTGCGGAGAGGCGATGACGAGCGTAGCGAGAAAAGCCGATAATGCGATCATTCCTCTTCTCCCTTCCCAAGCCCGCGCTTGATTACGAACAACACGAAGAGCACGGTAATCACCGCCGAAATGCAAAGCGAGAGATTATAGGATAGTGCGCATCCCCAAACTTGTCCCTTTTTCGGCGATGCCCAGAGGATGAAGGTAGCGACCACCATGCACATGAATACGCCTGGCAGGAGCGTAACCAGCGCGCATAACTTACGCTTCGAGCGCATAAGCCAAACCGTGGCCGACATCAGCATCGTCACGTTCCGGCCGAGTTCGCCGTCGTTGCCGTTGCAC
>CALCDB010000159.1 GCA_937901395.1 uncultured Verrucomicrobiota bacterium | reverse complement strand
ATGTTGCTGTAAGGAACAGTGCGGCAACAAGAAGACGAGCGGAGTGAATACTTCGATGACGCTCGGGGTTGGCACTGACGGACTTCACGTGGGCGGCGATGCTAATATCGGCAACCATGGGGTGAGCGCCGGCGCGGGAGGAGGAATCCGCTAAATTCAAGGAAAGAAATTATGACGATGAATAACGAGAATAAGTGTGAGTGCAAGACGATTCGGTCGATTGCACACCTTGATATACAATACGCTCATCGGTTCTACGGCTTCAAGGGCGAAGCGCAATACTTGCATGGGCATACTGGCGGCTTGACGATTGAGGTAGAAGATACCATCAATACTGGAGTCAATATGGTGTTTCCGTGCAATGAGATTCAAAAGACTGCTTGGGCGGTTTTGAAGAATTTCGACCATGCGTTGGTGCTTCGCGAGGATGATCCACTTCTGCCTGCGATTTTAGATGCATACGAAAAGCAGGGAATACGCAACGGCGCGCCTACTAATACAATGAAGGGAGTAGCGTTCAAGACAGAGCTTTGCACGGCGTATCCGGACTGTCGACTCGTGGTAACGAAGGAAACGATGACGGTTGAGGGATTCATAAAGATGGCGTATGAGCTGTTGAAGGATAAACTCAATATCGTTAAGCTTACGTTTACTAGTGGGGCGAATGCGGCTACGGCGTGCTTTCCATCGAGGCAGACGATGAGGCGCTGTCCTTGGTGCGGGATTGCGCTGAAAAATGGGGTTTGTCATAAATGTGGTTATAAAGTGATATAGTGAGCAATCGTATTGGAGAGAAACTCCGAAACATTGCATTATGGGTGGTCGATGTTATATCGACCACCCATAATTGGTGAAAAAGAGGGAAGAAGTAGTTGTGGTGAGTGTTTGAGTCATTGAGTTGGATAGATGATGGTTGCAGTGGGGCTAACTCATTGGTCACGAATCAATCTCGCTCAAATTTTCAGGCGGGAGGTGCGATTTTATTGGTGCGGAAAGTTGAAGGTTAAATCGAAGTTGCAACGATGGTAGCGAGTGGGATGGAGGGGATGGAGTTGATTTCGGGGGGCGGGTTTGGTATAATATTCGCATTATGAAAAATGTCATTTGCATTATTGGCATCGCGAGTTTAATGGCTGGCGTGGCAATCGCGCGGCCAGTGCCGAATGAGGCGCTTAAGGCGAGAATCAAGGATTCTTCAACGGAAGTGTTTGGAATCGTCCATTGGGGCTTGAATACCTATACGGATCGGGAATGGGGATATGGGGACGAGGACCCGACGATGTTGAATCCATCGGGCTTCAATGCGGATCAGATCGTGAAAGCGTGCAAGGATGGCGGCTTGGGCGGCTTGGTAGTGGTAGCGAAGCATCACGATGGCTTTTGCTTGTGGCCGACGAAGACGACGGAGCACAACATAACGAAGGCGCCATTTCGCGGGGGCAAGGGGAATTACGTGAAGGAGATGGAGCAGGCGTGCAGAAAACACGGGCTTCGCTTCGGGGTGTACATTTCGCCGTGGGATCGCAACAGCGCGAAGTACGGTTCGCCAGAATATGTAACTGAAGTATTTCAGGGACAGATTCGCGAATTGTTGAACGGGGATTATGGCGAGATATTCGAGATGTGGTTCGATGGCGCGAATGGTGGCGATGGGTATTACGGGGGCGCGAGGGAGCGGCGGAACATTCCGCATGGGTATTATCGTTACGATGGCGAGACGTTCGAGCTGGTGAGAAAGCTACAGCCGAAAGTATGCATATTCGGGGATGGTGGAGAATTTCGCTGGCCCGGCAATGAGCGCGGGCTATTGAATGAAGATTCGCGGGCGACGACGGACGCCGGGGTAAGGGGGCTACTCAATTCCGGCAAGAGCGAAGGCAACGTGTTTCAAGTAGCGGAGGCGGATTTTCCGCTTCGTCAGGGATGGTTTTATCACAAGGGACAGGATGGGCGCTCGCGCTGCGGGGAGTTCCTGATGAAGCTATATCTATCTTCGGTTGGCAATGGGGGAGTAATGGATATTGGCATCGCTCCCAACAAGGATGGGGTATTGAGCGACGAGGATGCGAAGGCATTGGCGCGCTTTGGGGAAATACGCAAGGAATTCTTCGCGAATAGCGTGGCGAAGAATTCGAAGAAGCCGTTCAATGTAGTGGTGATGCGCGAGAAGCTCTCGAATGGCGAGCAGATCGACGGCTGGGAATTTTCGGCGGATGGCAAGACGTTGCTTTCGGGCAAGTCGATTGGCATCAAGCGCATCAGGGTGTTGGGAGAGCCGGCGATCGCGAAGAACGTGGCGCTTAAGATAACGGCAGACGGGGGAAAGCTCAAGGGCGCGGACTTCCGCTTGTATCATGTGGATCAGAAGTTGCTCAACCGCGTGATGAATTCGACGACCACGAATGGCGAAACCGACACTGCGATTTGGATGCAGGCGGGCAAGGAAGGAGCGAAGTGATGGAACTTTCGATTCTCATCAACAAATTCAACATCAAGGGAAGGTTGGTCGCCCTACAGCCGTTTGGCGGGGGCAACATCAACGATACATATCTCGCGATCTATCGCAACACCTTCACCGAGAGCCAGGTAATATTGCAGCGCGTGAACAGCAAGGTATTTCCGAAGCCGGAGAAGATAATGGCGAACTTGCACGAGATTACCAAGCATTGTCACGAGAAGCTCGAAGCCGATGCGAACGCGGGGCGCGACGATCGGGTTTGGCAGATGCCGCGCATAATCAAGGCGAAAGATTCCAAGGACTACGTGCTGGACGACAATGGAGAAATGTGGAGAGTTATCACCCGAATCATGTCCGCCCACGCCTTCGACGTGGCGCAAGGTCCGGAACATGCGATGGAATGCGGAGCGGCATTGGGGCATTTCCATTACCTGATTTCGGATATGAGCACGAAGGCGATTACGGATCCATTGCCGGGCTTTCACATTACCTCAAAGTATCTGAAACAATACGACGATATCTTGAAGACGAAGGAGGCGAAGCAGTTATTGGGCTCCTCGATGGAAGCGAAGCGATTGGCCAAGTTCATCGCGGAGCGCAGGGACTTGGCGTTATCGTTGGAGAAGGCGCAGAAGCGCGGAGAGCTCAAGAAGCGGATGTTCCATGGCGACCCGAAGGTCAACAACATCATGATCGATGATGTGACCGGCAAGGGCACGGCCGTCATCGACCTCGACACGGTGAGTCCGGGCCTGATCCACGTCGACTTCGGCGATGCCCTCCGCTCGATCTGCAATCCCGCGGG
>CALCDB010000158.1 GCA_937901395.1 uncultured Verrucomicrobiota bacterium | reverse complement strand
GTATCAAAAAGCCCAAGTGTCCCTATAGTCCGCCCAATGTGTCGGTATTGCTTTAAGGGGGTGGGCATCGCGCCCACCCCTATGGAATTAAACTGCACCATCAGTTTATCGCCAAACCGAGAATCGCCGCAAACAAAGCCCAATAGCCAACCTCATCATCATGATCATCAATATGGTGAACTTCAACCACATCACGATGCACGATATTGTGATTCACTACATTATGGTGAATTACCTGCTTTGCCTTATGATGTTGCTGAACTCGCCTATTGTTCACGGCTTTATGCACTACCTTTTGTTGCCTTGCCTTTTGTTGCTGAACTTGATGTTGCCTATCGTGGCGCACCGCTGCCTTATTACCGGCCGCCAGTACATTGCCGCCCATGAGCGCACAAACGAACATCACCGCAATTACTTTAATCATCTTGTTCATAGTTTCACCTTCACTTTCTTTTATGTTGTTGGGCATCACCATTGACGCCCACAATAAGTTAGGTGAATTAACGAACTAAAGCTGACAAAAATTTTTAATGTCCGCAAGCCCAATCTCGTTCGGCGTGCGTCGCTTCCACTTCCCACGCGTCCAATCGGGGATATCCTGCGGTGCGGAATGATTGCGAACCGAACGCTCGCTCAATTCGCAGATGGAACAGGTAGTGGCCAAATCATACACATCCTGATCGAACAGCTCGCCACGCTTCAATGCCCGGCAAAGCCGAAGGATCATCAAGAAGTCCATTCCGCCATGTCCGCCAACCAACTTCGCATACTTGCCGGCTTCTTTCCAAAGCGGATGCATATAACGCTTCTTGATGCGTTCGGTTTCCGCCTTGTCCATCCACTTGTGCGCGGGGGCGCCAGGCGCTTTCGCCAAGGCGATCTCAAGCGGATAATCCTTAAGCGTTCCGCGTGTACCCGAGAGTAGATTGATGCGCGAATATGGGCGTGGACTCGATACATCGTGTTGAATGAGAATGCTCCTGCCTTTCACCGTTCTCACGAGCGTCGTGTTCATATCGCCCATCGCTACCTTGGTGCGCGCTCGCTTGCGGTTCTTATCGCGCAAGCTGCCATACTCCTCAAAGCCGAACTGATCGCATTCCAGTGAAACGAGATAATCCAATCTATCCCCACGATTCACATTCAGGTAACGACATACCGGCATTAGCCCATGCGTCGGATATTGGTTGCCCTTGTGCGCGGCATCCCACTTAAGTCGCCAATCGTTCCAATATCCAGTCTTGCAATAATCGGTTTCGGACATCTTGAAATCTTGATAGCACCATTCGCGGAGATCGTGGATATATGCGCATTCCGCGTGCTTGAGTTCGCCGAAGAGCCCTTCGCGAATCATCCGTTCCGTAAGCAGTTCCACTTCACCATAAACGCAATTCTCCAATTGTATGCATTGGCGCTTCGTTCGCTCCGAAGTTTCCACGAGGCGCCAACAATCATCAATGGTGAATGCAGCCGGAACTTCACTCGCCACATGCTTGCCGCATTCCATCGCATATAGCGCGATTGGCACATGAAGCGACCAAGGCGTGGCGCTATAGACGAGATCGACATCGGCTTCGCAAAGCGCCTTCCATCCCTCGGCGCCAGAAAACTCCAATGGCGAAGTGAACTTTCGATTTTCCCTCAACCAGCGTTGACGCAAGGCGACGCGTTCCGGGTGGATATCGCAAAGCGCCGTTACCTCCACGCCCTTGAGTAGCGAAAGCACTCTCACCGCGTCAGATCCGCGCTGACCCAAACCTATCACACCTATGCGAAGCGGTCCCTTCATGGTTTATTCCCAATCCATTATTTGCCCACGCAGAAGCGCGAGAACAGGCGATCAAGTAGATCTTCCGAATACGTGGCGCCGATGAGCTCGCCCAACTTCATCGCCACATCGCGCATCGCATTCGCCATCAATACGGGATCGTCGAACTTCTTCGGCATATACGATAGCGCCGCGATTATCGGCTCCGCCTGAATAGTAGGCGCTTCCATACTTAACTTCGCCAAGCGCGAAACGATCTCCCGCTTGAGCGTAGCCAAGCCCTCGCCGGTCTTGGACGAGATGTTTAGTCCCTCGCCTTTATCGATATCGCACTTCGCATGAACCGCTATTATCTTCTCGGAACTCTCCATCTTTCCCAGCGCGATCACGATATCCGCCTGCGCGATCATCGCCTTCGCGCGGCTCACACCCTCGCTCTCAATTACATCTTCCGCCGTGCGCAAGCCCGCCGTATCCACGAGACGAATCGGCCAGCCATCGAGATCCAGCCACTCCTCAATCGTATCGCGCGTGGTTCCCGGCTGATCGCTCACGATCGCACGATTGCTCTTAAGTAGCGCATTCATGAGCGACGACTTACCCGCATTCGGCGGACCCGCCAATACCACCAACGCCCCATTACGAAGGATGTGCCCTTCGCGACTATGGCGAATCGCCTGCTCCAATTTCTCGCGCAATGTGCTTATGCGCGCTTCGATATTCTTGAGAAAATCTTCGCCGAGTTCTTCCTCATCGATATCCAAGGAATGTTCCAGAGTAGTTGAGATATCAAGCGCCTCCTCGTAAAGCGCAGTTTCATATTCGCGCTTCGCGCCGCTTAATGTCTCCAACGCCATATCGGCCGCGCGGACGGTCTTGGCGTTGATTAGATCCAACACGCTCTCGGCCTGACTGTAATCAAGCTTACCGTTAAGCAGTGCGCGGCAGGTAAATTCGCCGCGTCTCGCCTGACGCGCACCAGCCGCGATGAGCGCGGCGAGAATACGCCGCGAAGTAATCTCGCCGCCATGACATTGCACCTCGACCACATCCTCGCCAGTATAGGAGCGCGGCGCCTTGAAGGCGAGAACTACCGCCTCGTCGAGAAGCTCTCCATTCGCCGAACTTATTCGCCGAAACGCAATTCGCCCGGGCTTGATATCGCGATCGACGAGCTTGCGAACGATGTCGAACGCATCGGGTCCGCTAACCCTTATGACAGCAACGCCACCCATTCCCGGCGGCGTTGCAATCGCGGTTATCGTTTCGCCAAACAACATTATTTCGTAGTGCGGAAGAACTTCTTCATCTGCTCCGCCGTAGTGCAAGTAAGCAACTTCTTGTAATTATCATTAGTGCGCAACGAACGCGAGATGAAGCTCATAAGCTGCAGATACGGCGTCTGCTTTTCAGAATTGGCAAGCGTCAGCACGATGATCTGCAATTGCGAATTATCGATCATCTCATAATCCGGAATGCAACCATTGGCCGTGCCTTCATTATCAAGAATCGCCACCGCTCCAGCGATGCCAGTTATTTCCGGCGTGCGACCATGCGGAACCGCGATACCACGATCAAGCCCGGTTGACATCGACGCCTCGCGCCGAAGCACCGCCTCGATTACCGCATCCACATTACCTATGTGATTAGGACACTTCTTCGCGATTTCCTTTACCATCAATTCGATCGCTTCGCGCTTGGAACTCGCTCGGAACTTCGGGAGCATTACGAAGCCCTGCAGATAACGGCCGATTCCGCTGCGCCCAACGCGAATGTTCTTGGTCTCGCCGAGCAACTTGCTAACATCCTCTCTGCGAATTGGTTTGGATATCTGCCGCGCGAGATCGTTCATTTCCGATGCTACATCCATCCACGCCGTCATCACCATCGCCTCTTCTTGAGGAGTGCAATCGACCCTGATCTGATTACCTTCGCGACGCATGGAGATTTCCATGTTGTCCATTACGACTTCCCAAATCGATTCATCCGAAGAAAGCAACGAAGCGAAAAAGCCCTCCTCGTGGAACTTGTTCACCAGCCGCTGCAACATCAGCTCAGCCACATCGCCGGAGCCCAATTCAAACGATACCGAACGCGAACGATCCACGACCGGTTTCGGATGGCGCACCCCAAGTCCCTTGATGTTGAAAAGCCCTACCAACGCCGGCGGAGCCACGATCGTGGTCACGAGCGTCATCAAGATGCCGATGCCGAAAATCTCTTGAGTAAGAAAGCCATTGGAAAGGCCAATGCCGGCAATGATGAGCGCTACCTCGCCACGCGGAATCATCCCCGCGCCCACGCGCAGCGAGCCCACCATATTGAAGCCACAAAATAGCGAGGGTATCGCGCAACCAATGATCTTCGCCACAATCGCAAGCACCGTGTAAATCGCACCAAAGATAAGCACTGGCTTCGAGCACAATGCCGATACATCCACCATCATTCCCATTACGCAGAAGAAGATGGGTACGAAGAAAGTATAGAGCGGTTGAAGATTATCCTGAACGAGATGCTTGATATCGGTACGCGAAAGCGAAAGCCCCATCACATACGCGCCGATGATAAGCGTGAGCCCGAACGCCTCAAATACGCCGGCGATGATGAGCGAAAGCCCGAACGCCAAAATGGCGATGGCGACTGGCGTCTTAAAATGCTTCAACAGCCACGAGATCTTTCGGGCGAGCAAGATGCCGATTAACGTTCCGCCCAACCACACGCCAAATGCGCTCGCTGCCGTCTCGCCAATCGAGCCCCATTTTATCATCGCGCCTGCTCCCGCCTCCCTCTGCGAGGTGATTATCCCCATGCCAATAGCAAGCACGATTATCCCAAGTACATCGTCGATAACCGCACCCGCCATGATGGTAACGCCCTCTTCGCTATCCATCTTCTTCTTCTCCGAAAGAATGCGAGCCGTAATGCCAACCGATGTCGCAGTGGACATGATACCCATGAAGAGCGCGGCCGGCGAGAGAATCGCCTTGGTGATCTGCCCAGCATCAACAAGCGCGCCCAATTCCGCAAGGCACTTTATTCCGCCAAGCGCATCGGGAAACAGTTTCGTGGCGTAGACCGCAGCCAAATCGCCAAGCAAGAATGAGAATACTACCCCGCCTATTCCAACTAACGAACCGGCAAAGGCATACTTGAGAAACATTTTGAGGTCGGTCTCGATTCCGGAAAGAAACAACAATACTACCGAAGCGATTGTGCAAATGCCGTAAAGCTCTGGAGTTGCGGCGAATGGATTCGCTCCCGCCTGCATCTGCGCACGAAGCGCATGACCATAGAACAAGCCCTCGCGGAATAATCCATCAAAACCGGGAATTGGAATTCCGCCAAGCGCCCACGGACCAATCGCAATACCCGCAGCAAGCTCGCCAAGAACAGATGGTAGCCTCAGTAGACGCGCGAACATTCCGCCCAACTTGGCCACGAAGAGAATTATGCCTATCTGCAAAACCAAAAATACCATCTTGGTCGTCATCGTAAGTTTAGCAGGCCAATCAACCGATTGCGCCGGATAATTTTCGGCGCCAAACGCTCCAATGGCAATCATTACAATCGCAAACAACCACAACTTCTTGCTTTTCATCGTCCTTTTCTTTCCCTTATCTATGATAATATGCTGATAAACAATGTGTTGGCGGCTGAAGCAAAAGCCGCCAACAACATCGCAATAAGTTATACTAACTCATTATCCAATCTCACGAATACTTGCGGACAATCGCCTCATATTCATCCGCCTGCGCTTCCATGGATTCAACCATCTTGAATTGCGTATGACAACGCACGAGATTGTGGTCGTCATAAGCCGTATGGAAGTAGGTATCGCCAGCCAGATAATCAGTTAAAAAACGGATTCCGATGGTGAGCGTGATTAGCCTACCCGAAAAGGCCAAGTTCGCCTTCTCGGCGGGCGTAAGGAATTTCGCCTGCGCGAGATAGCCCTTTACCAATGCCTCAAAATATTCCTTCTTGGAATAGACCTTGGAAAGATCCTTCTCGTCTTCGGCTGCCGCCGCCGATGAGGTTCTTACCATATCACCGAAGTCATAAAGCGCAGAACCGGGCATCGTCGTATCCAAATCAATGACCACATTTGAGCCGTCTGGCGCAAGCATGACATTGTTGATCTTCGTGTCGTTATGAGTAATGCGCTCGGGAATCTCTCCCTTCGCCATCATCGTGACGATACGCGCCGCCTCTTCACGCCGCTTATCAACGAACGCCAACTCGGCTGCTACCTTGGCCTTGCGCCCCTTGATATCAGCGGCCGCCGCCTCATCGAGCAGGCGAATGCGATCCACCGTATCATGAAAACGCGGAATCACCGGCAACAACTTCGGCTCGGGCAGATCGGCAAGCGCATTTTGAAACGCCGCAAACGCCCCCGCCGCAAGCTCGGCTTGGGAAGGATCGCTGATTACATCTACGCTGGAATAGCCCTCGAGAAACTTGTAGACTCGCCATGGATTCTCATAACCGACAACTTCAAGCGTCTTCACACCTTTCGCCTTGAGGTGATTCGTAACCCTGATGATGTTCGCCTTGAGAATTTCCTTATCAAACGCATCGGTCACGCGCTGCAAAATAAAGCGCGTACCCTTCGAGGTTTCAACCTTGAATGTATCGTTGATATGACCAGATCCATAACGGCTTACATCAGTGGCATCGTTAATGCCGAATGATGCAAGCACGCTATTGAGCTCGTCCTGTGAATACGTACGATTGGACATTGCTTATTTCCTCTTGATTACCGGAATTTGAGCCGCCGCAACCGACTGGCCCAAGCGACGCGCCTTTTCATCTGGCATGAAGATATCAATCTTCTCCGCCCACTCGGGATAAAGATCCTTAAGCGCGGCCTTAGCGGTTTCAAGAATAACTTCGCCACCGAGACCCGATGTAACGCGCCCAAGAATCATCATGTTCTCGTAATCGTAGAATTCATTGTACCACGGAATCGCGTGCGCGAGGAAACGTCCGATCTCAAGGTAGACCTTGACGGCCTTGTCGTCGCCCTTCTCCATCGCCGCCTGCACGACCTTGAGGCGCTCCGGGAGCTTCATCGACTTCGGGAACTTGAAGCCGTACTTCTCGGCGAGCCAGTTCGCGGCCTGCTGCGAGAACGCCATCGCGCCGACGCCGTAGTCGCCCGACCACTCGTCCTTCGGCGCGCACGGGTTGAAGTCGACCGGCGCGAACGCGAGCTCGCAGATGCGGCCCGTCATGCGGCGCTTCGGATCGACGTAGCCGACGGCCTCCGACGAGCCCATCGCGACGCCGAGGATGCCGTTCTTGTTCATCGAGAGCATGCCGGCGAGGGCCGTCACGTCACCGTCGTTGTAGACGGCGAACGGAACGCCCCAGTCCTTCTCGATGCGGTAGAACATGTTCTGCGCCTCGGGGAACTTCGAGGGGTTCTTCGCCTTCACCGTGCGGAGGAGCGAGGCGAGGCCGAGCTTCTGTCCGACGAGGACGCCCGCCGTCGAGCCGCCGATCGCGTCGACGCGCGGAAGCGCCTTCGCCGCCTCCTTGAGGCCGGCCGTGAGCTTCGAGTAGTGGTACTCGGGGTCGGCGTTGTTGCGCGGATCCCACGGGAACTCCTTCGAGAAGACGACCTTGCCGTTCTTGAGCGCCGAGATCTTGAAGTCGCTCGCGCCGAGGTCGAAGCCGATCCGGCAGCCGTCCGCCACCGTCTTCACCTGCTGCAGCTTCTCCGAGAACTCCGGCATCTTCTTCAGCGGCACCTGAACCGCCTCGACCGGACGGCCGTAGATGGACGAGAAGAAGTCGTAGTCGAACTTCCGGAGGCCCTTCTTCGTGTAGGCCTTGGCGACGGGCTGCACGACCGCGTCGGGACCGGCGAGATAGAGCTTCCAGCCGCCGGCGGCCCAGAGCGCGAACTTCGCGATGCGCTCCACGACACGGCTGACGAACTTCGCGGCCTTCGGATCGAGCCGCTGCGGAATCGGGAAGTCGTAGCGGAAGACATTTCCGTTCTCGCGCTCCCACGCAACCGCGACCACGTCGGCCTTCGAGCCGATCCCATCATAAACCTGCCACAGCGCCGCCATCGGCGCGAGGAATTCGTTCTTGTCCGTCATGATCCTTTTCTCCCTTGCGGTTATCCCAATTTGATAATTAAAGATTATATCGTTATTTCAGGCAAAGAGCAAGTAGGGTCCACGGCCTCACACGCGGATCTTGCCCGAGGAGGTCCGTGGGAATGGCTCCTTGCGGACGATGACCGTCCCGATGCGCTTGTAGACCGGCATGAGGATGTTGAGGTCGGCAATCGCCTTGCGGACGGAGCTTTCCCGAATCGAGGCGAAGACCTCGGCGCGGATTTCGCGCGTCTCACCCTCGCCCGAGACGACCGCCTCGCGGATCCCAGGAATCGACAAGAGCTTCTCCTCGAGTTCCTCGGGGGCGATCTTCTTGCCGGAGGAAAGGATGATCGTCCGCGAAGCACGGCCTGTGATCCACACGTACCCGTCCTCATCGATGCGTCCGATGTCCCCCGT
>CALCDB010000157.1 GCA_937901395.1 uncultured Verrucomicrobiota bacterium | reverse complement strand
GGGTAGTGCGGGACTCGCCCGTGCGAGAGTAGGACGCTGCCGGCTCTTTTTTTGTTCTTCGAACAAAACAGAGACTCCCGGCTATTGCTCGCTCGAATCGCGAGCAATCGTTCCGGCTTTTTTTTTTATATTCTCGGTTGACAGTTATCGGGAAAAAGGGTATCATACACACATTCTTCGGCTATACTTAGTAGGTTTAGTTTGGAGATGTGTTTGATTTTTGACAATAAAAGGAGCGAGATATGGCAATGAATAGTCAGTTGCTGGCAGTGGTTCAGCATATTGAAAGTGAGCGTGGCGTGAGTCGCGAAATCGTATTGACTGCGATTGAGCAGGCTATATGTCAGGCGGCGCGCAGGAATCAGAATGTAACTAATGATTTGCGCGTTTCCATTGATCGTAAAGATCTCTCGCTCCATGTATATGATACTTTGGTGGCTACGGACGATGAGACGGGGCCTGGATTCATCTCCTTATCTCGCGCAGAGCGGTTCAATCACGGCAACCCCGTAAAGGAGGGCGATACGATCGAGATTGAGATGCCGGCTTCTCGTTTGGGGCGTATTGCGGCGCAGACCTCGCGGCAGATGATTATGCAGAAGATTCGCGAAGCCGAGCGCACCAATACATTTTCCGAATACAAGGATCGAATCGGCGATATCGTTTCCGGTACGGTAAGCGCGATTTCACATCGCGATACATACGTAACGGTAGGTAAGACCGAGATGATTCTGCCGGGCAAGGAGCGCATCCCCACCGAAGAATATCAAGTTGGCGATCCAATCAGGGCGATTATCCTGAGAGTCGATCAAGACGCCAAGGGGCCGAGCGTCATACTTTCGCGTGCGGACGGTAAGTTCGTGGAGGCGCTATTCCGTCTTGAGGTGAGCGAGATCGCGGATGGCGTCGTGGAGATCATGGGGGTAAGCCGCGATCCCGGTTATCGTGCGAAGCTTGCGGTGAGAACCTCGAATGAGAGCGTGGATCCAGTGGGCGCGTGCGTTGGGCAACGCGGCAGCAGGGTTCGCTCAATCGTCAACGAGCTTTCAGGCGAGAAGATTGATATCGTGAGATGGAATGAAGATATCCGCCAATATGTTGCGCAGGCATTGGCACCGGCGAAGTTGGAATCCATCGAGGTCGATCCGGTGTTGCCGAATACCGTGCATATCGTGGCGGCGGCAGATCAATATTCATTGGCAATTGGCAAGCGTGGGCAGAACGTAAGGTTGGCCACGAAGCTCACGGGTTGGCATGTCGAGGTAAAGAAGTCGATGGCGACTGCTTCGTTTGAAGATCAGAAGGCCGAGGCGATCAAGGAATTGGCGGAGATGTTTTCGATTTCCACGGCGGTGGCGACGCAAATGGCGGATGCCGGCTATCTTACGGTTGACGGAATCGTGGAAGAGGATGAGGCGAGCTTCATCGCGGCGACCGGGCTTGATGAAGTTACCGCGAAGGGAGTATATGCGGCGGCGAAGGCGGTTGCCCAGTTCACTTCCGGCGGAGATGAAATCGAGTGAGAGTAATTTGGACGGGGTTACGAGATTATGAGAATTTATGAAATTGCCAAATCGGTCGGTGCGAGCAGCGTGGAAGTGTTGCGAGCCGCAGAGGGCGTTGGTGTAAAGGCAACGAGCGCGATTAGTCCTATTGACGATGGCGAGGCGGAGCGAATAAAAGAGGCGCTCAAGGGCGCTAACGCTTCCGGCATCAAGGAGAAGCTCGCGGCCAAGCTCAACAAGGCCTCGGAACTTAATGCGAAGTTCTTCGCGGAGCAGAAGGCGAAACTCGAGGAGCATCTCAAGATCGCCAAGGCGGCGGCGGAAAAGGACAAGACTGCACCATCCGCAAAGGCGAGTTCGGCGGCGGTGGCTGCGAAGTCAACGACTTCGGCGAAAACAGAGAGCGCATCGACCAAGCCGGTAATTCGCATGGCGCCCGGCTACAAGCCGAAAGCGGCAACGCCATCAATTTCGGCGGCGAAGACGGGGCTTACCGCGCGTTCGGGCTTCAAGCCGCTTCAGCACGCACGGCCGCAAGCGACGATTTCAATTTCCGTAGCGGCGGTTCCAAAGCCGCGTCCACCCAAGCCAGTGGATGATTATGAGGACGAGGAGCGTGGCAGTCGCAAGAGCAAGAAGGGGCGCGAGGGGCAGAAGAGCTTTGAAAAGCAGCGCGTTCCTCCTCGGATAGCGCCATCGGTTCCGCAACAGGGGTCGCGGATTTCCGTCGATGAGACGAACAAGGAGATTTCGCTTCGCGGTTCGGTAGTGGTAAAGGATTTCGCGGCCAAGCTGAACATCAAGCCGAATCGACTTATTGCGGATTTAATGGGGCTTAAGATATTGGCCTCCATCAATCAGCGCATCGAGCCAGATGTCGCCACGAAGGTAGCGGAGAAATACGGCTTCAAGGTCGTAATTGAGCATACGCGCGATAAGGCGGCGGCGAAGCCCGTGCTAAAGGCGATTGACGCCGATGATCTGATACCAGAGGATCCGCCGGAGACATTGAAGCCACGCGCGCCGGTGATAACATTCCTCGGGCATGTCGACCACGGCAAGACGACGTTGATGGATTGGATTCGCAAGGAGCATGTCGCGCAAGGGGAAGCGGGCGGAATCACCCAGCAGATTTCGGCTTATCAAGTTGAGATCGCGGGCAAGAAGATCACCTTCTTGGATACGCCTGGCCACGCGGCGTTCAGCGCAATGCGCGCTCGTGGCGCGCAGATCACCGATATCGCGATATTGATTATCGCGGCAGATGATGGCATTATGCCGCAGACCGAGGAGTGCATACGGGTCGCGCGGCAGACGGGCGTGCAAATAATGGTAGCCATCACCAAGGCGGACAAGCCAACGGCGAACGTGGATCGCGTCAAGCAGCAGTTGCAGAAGGCGGGGCTTACGCCTGAAGATTGGGGCGGCGATATCATATGCTGTCCAGTTTCCGGTCTTACGGGGATGGGCGTCGATTCGCTATTGGAGAACATACTCGTTCAGGCCGAGGTGTTGGAGTTGCAGGCGAACCCAAATCGTCGGGCGAACGGATTCGTGATCGAGTCGGAATTGCAACAAGGTCTTGGGCCTTGTGCGACATTGCTCGTAACTGGCGGAACGCTCAAGGTAGGCGATGCGATTCTCATCGGCGAGCATTTCGGCAAGGTGAGG
>CALCDB010000156.1 GCA_937901395.1 uncultured Verrucomicrobiota bacterium | reverse complement strand
ATATGATCAATGGCAAGGAAGTTCGGGTCGAATGGAAGAAGCGCGACCAATATGGTAGGGTTCTTGGGGTCGTGTTCGATGGCGAGAAGGAAGTAAACCTTGAAATGATTCGCAAGGGTGCGGCGTGGCATTATTCGCATTTCGATAAAACCGCCGAATATGCGGAAGCCGAAAAGCATGCGAGAGAGGCGAAAGTCGGGCTTTGGAAATACCCCAACCCCATCAATCCGTATGATTGGCGAAAGAAGGGAAAGAAGTAATAAAAATGAAAGGATAAAAGGAAATGAAAAAGTTATTATTAGTAATTGGTATAGTATTTTGTGCGTTTGTTGGCAATGGGGATATTGCGGAAACGCGCAAGGCGGCGGAGCAGGGGGAAGCGGAGGCGCAATATAGGATGGGAGTTTGTTATTATAATGGCGATGGGGTTAAGGTGGATAAAGGCGAGGCGGTGAAGTGGTTTCGCAAGGCAGCAGAGCAATGGAATGGGAATGGGAAAGCGCAATTTAATCTTGGGGTTTGTTATGATTTGGGCGAAGGAGTTGCAAAAGATAAGCAGGAAGCGGCGAAGTGGTATCGTAAGGCGGCGGAACAGCGAATTGCGGAGGCGCAATTTAATCTTGGGGTTTGTTATGAGCGTGGCGAAGGGGTTGCGGAAGATAATAGCGAGGCAGTGAAGTGGTATCGTAAGGCGGCTAAGCAAGGAGTGGTGGATGCGCAGTATAATCTTGGGGTTTGTTATTACAATGGTAAAGGAGTAACGAAGGATTTGGGCGAGGCGGCGAAGTGGTATCGCAAGGCGGCTGAGCAAGGCGATGAGCAAGCAAAGGAAGCACTATTGATGATTCTGAAGGGTAATTCGAGGGACAACACCTCAAAAAGTCAATAAAATCAAGGGTTGGGGAAGAGGGAGGTTGGAGGGGGAGAGGAATTTTGATATAATAGTTGCATCCATTTTGAAAGGAGAAGAGAGATGAAAAAGATAATGTTTGCAGTTTTTGGGGTGGTAGCCATGCTGGCGAATGTTTCGTATGCTATTACAACGATTAATGTTACGACTGCAGGAGAGTTGACATCTGCATTTTCTTCTGCTAATAGTAGCGCTACTGATATTGAGCTTGTGTTTTCTGGAACTATTACGCCAACGAGTTCTCCTATTCAAATTTCCAATCAGCATGCAATTAAGATATATATGACGGGTCCTGCAATAATCAATGGGATACTTGCGGTTTCCAGTTTAAATCAAGCATCAATTATTATTTCTAAAGTAACATTCACTAAAATTGCTGATAATACAGGTAAGGTGACCATTGTTGAAGAAGAAGATGTAACGGCGTTTCCTGAGGCGACGATTGCGCTTCCATCTTCTCAGCGCCAAGTTTATTTTGGCTTTCCGACGCTAAAGGGAGTGACGGCGGTTGAGGTTAAGAAGTCGGCGGATGGCGAGAGGTGGGGGGAAGCGATTAGCGAAGATAAACTCGAAAGACGCAATGAGTCCTCGCCAGAGCCGACCCAAATTGGGTGGCAGTCAATTCGTTATCTTGATGCTACGCCAGGCGAAACGGCATACTACAAGCTCGTTGCAACTACCGCAAACGGAACATTTGAGTCATCGATATTTGAGGTAGCGACGGCAGCTAAAGGCGCTCTTCATTCGCGTCCGGAATCCAATAAGAAGATCTATCTTGATTTTGATGGATATGTTGATGATTATAAGGGAAATGCGGCTGCAGCCCAATTGAACTATATTAAAACACCTAAATACACGAAGCGCGATGAGATTAGCAAGATTTGGCGTTCGGTTGCTGAGGATTTTGCAATCTTTGATGTGGATGTGACGACCGAAGAGCCAACCATAGATCAACTTATAAAAAGTAGTGCCGATGATGAGATATACGGTAAGCGCGTCGTTTTTGATCCGCGGACTGGTGAGGATAAGTGGTATGTTGGCGCGGGCGGCGTTTCGGGCTTGGGCGCATTCGGCTTTAGGGCGGATCGTCCGGCATTTATCTTTGGCGAGACGACGGATAACGTCGCCTGTCAAGCGACTCACGAAGTTTCGCACACATTGGGCTTGGTGCATGATGGAGGAGATGTTATTATTCCGGTTGGAAGCGAAGTGTATGACCCTGATACGGGAAAGATGGTCGTAGTTGAAAAAGAATACACGATTAAGAGTGAATATTATTCTGGGCAGAAGGTTTCGCTTAATTGCTTTTGGTATCCGGTGATGGGCGGAGTGCCGACGAGCGATGGTGCGGACTATATTAATCAGTTTTCGAACGGCAATTATGATTCGGCCACGAACAACGAAGACGATTTCGCGGTAATAACTGGCGAGATTGGGGCGCGTGAAGAGAATGTCGTCGTATTTCCGGAGTCGCTTTATCCAGAAGGTAAGGAAGAAGGGTTTTGGAAGATAAGACTGTTGCCGGATGATGTGGGCAATGAGGTTTTAAGCTCGACGCCTTATACCGGGAAGAGAATGGCGCTTATTTCGCCGGATGATGTCGATGTATTTAGCTTTTCAGCGAAAGCGGGAAAGGCAACGATTAAGGTCTCGCCAGAATATGAAGGGTCAAGTTACGGCTCATCGTTGGATGCTAAGGTTGAGTTGCTGGATGCGAGCGGAAATGTTCTCGCCACTTCGGAAAATCCATTGCAAGGAGATGTTGACGATGGAGAGTTCCGCAAGGCCGAACTTGAGTACGCTTTACCGCAAGATGGGGTCTATTATATTCGGGTTTCGGGAACGTATCACGAAGTAAGAGGGTGCGCGAAATCCGCTTATGGTTCGGTAGGCCCATATAAGCTCACAGCCGACTTTACAGCGTGGACGAAACCAGTGCAAAAGGCGCTGCGGATAATAGTGCGATGAAGACTTGGGCGAAGGGTGGGGTCGCAGTGGGGTCTGACCCTATTGGTACAATTGCGCACACACTGTATGCGCAATTGAATTGGTCACAGTATAAGTTGCTGATTTCGATGGGTAATTCCAAGGACACAAAAATCAGGGGTTTGGGGAGAGTTGTCCTCCTACGCAAGCTACGGAGGATGAAGAGGAATAGTTGGAGTTGGTAGCTGTCGTGCTATTTCTTAGAAAGAATTGGGTTCCGTTGTTTTTTGGGCATAGAAATGATATAATCTCATCGAAGATTGCGAATGAAAGACCCAAGAAAGCCAATTGAGAACGAGCGGGAGTTGGAGTATGAAGAAAAATGAGACGAGGAGAATAGTTCCTAGTTATACTTTGAGCGACAAGATGATCTCGCTTGTCGCCGAGATAACTGAGATTGCCACGCATCTTGAGATGCGCGAGAGTACAATCGATCCTCTTCTTCGGAAGAAGAACCGTCTTAAGACCATTCATTCGTCACTTGCAATTGAGCAGAATACGCTTACCTTGCAGCAGGTGACTGACATCATTGACGGAAAGCGCGTGTTTGGTCCACCGAAGGAAATTGAGGAGGTAAAGAACGCGAAGGCCGCATACGCACTTCTTGAAAAGGTAGATCCGTACTCGTTGAAAGATTTACTGAAGGTGCATGGCCTGATGGTCGGCGGATTGACGGCTCAGGCGGGACGATTTAGGACTGTTGAGGTCGGCGTCTATTCAGGAAAGAAACTCGTCCATGCCGGAACGCCGCACAAGCTGGTGCCGGGAATGATGCGGGAGCTTTTGTCGTGGGTTCGCAATGCGGGTGTCCATCCACTGATTTCGAGCTGCGTATTCCATTATGGTCTTGAGTATATCCATCCGTTTACTGATGGCAACGGGCGTATGGGGCGCTATTGGCAGACGGCGCTACTTTCCTCGTGGCGAGCACAAATGGCATGGGTGCCGGTCGAAGATATCGTTCGTGATCGGCAGGACGCCTATTATAGCACCATATCCAATGCTGATCGTACGGGTGATGCCAGAAGGTTCATTGAGTTCATGCTTGTTGCACTACGTGATGCATTGGTTGGCGTGAAGAGGAGTGTGGGAAAAGGTGTGGTAAAAAGTGTGGTAAAGATTCTTGATCTCATCGC
>CALCDB010000155.1 GCA_937901395.1 uncultured Verrucomicrobiota bacterium | reverse complement strand
AACCCTCGTCTCGAGCTTGGAAGGCTCATGCTCTGCCATTGAGCTACGCCCGCTTCCTAAACGAACGAGAGAAAGTATATCATAATTCCCGTTACGATTCAATCGGGAAATTTGATATAATATGCAGGCAAAGTTGAAAGGTAAAGACGATGTCAAAATACGGAATAGATGAAGTGCTCGCGTATCATCGCGGCGGGAAGGTCGCGGTGCGGTTGCCAAAAGCATTGAAGACGAAGGATGATTTGTGCCTTGCGTATACGCCAGGCGTAGCGCATGCGGTGAAGGCGATTGCGTCCACGCCAGATAGCGTTTACGAGGTAACGGCGAAGTCGAACTTAGTAGCGGTCGTATCGGATGGGACGGCGATTCTCGGGCTTGGCGATTTGGGGGCGAGCGCGTCCATCCCCGTGATGGAAGGCAAGGCGGTGTTGTTCAAATCGTTTGGCGATGTCGATGCTTGGCCAGTGCCGCTAAATTGTTGTCGGCAAGGCGGGCTCAACACCGGCAAGACCGATCCGAAGAGGGTAATCGAGGCGGTTATGGCCATCGCTCCGCAATATGGGGGGATCAATCTTGAGGATATCGCCTCGCCTGCATGTTTCGAAATCGAGGATACTTTGGATAAGGTCTTGGACATTCCCGTGTTTCATGATGATCAGTGGGGAACGGCGGTGATTTCGCTTTCCGGGGTGATGAACTACGCCACCTTGGCGGGCAAGCAGTTGAGTGAACTTAAGGTAGTGATGAACGGCGCCGGGGCTGCGGGCATACGCATTTGCGAAATGATGAAGGCGGCGGGAGTAAAGGATGTAACGATGTGCGATACGAAGGGGGTGATCTCAAAGGAGCGCACAGACTTGAATCCATTCAAGGCGAAGCATGCGGTCGAGGGAATGGCGGGAAAGACGCTCAAGGATGTGTTAGTTGGGGCGGATGTGTTCATCGGGGTATCGGCGGCGAATGTGCTCAATGGCGAGGATGTGAAGAAGATGGCGCAATTCCCAGCGATCTTCGCGATGGCCAATCCCGATCCGGAAATCGCGCCAGAAGAAGTGGAGAAAGCATTGGCGGGGCGCAAATACGTAATGGTCACGGGTAGGAGGGATTATCCCAACCAAATCAACAACGTGCTCGGTTTTCCATATTTGTTCCGTGGGGCGTTGGATGTAAGGGCATCTACCATCAACACGGAGATGAAGGTAGCGGCGGCGAATGCATTGGCGAAGCTTGCGCGTGAACCAGTAACCGACGAAGTAAAAAGCATCTATCCAAACGAGAAGCTGGAATTCGGCGTTAGCTACATAATTCCAAAGCCGTTTGATAGGCGGCTATTCGTGGAAGTATCGTATGCGGTCGCGGAAGCGGCGGTAAAGACAGGCGTAGCGAGAATCGACGTGGACCTCGCGAAGTATCGCGAGGGACTGATTCGTCGCAATGCGGAAAGATAATATTTTAGGAGGGAAGGGAAGATGAAGAAATTCTTAAGCGCCAACGAGGCGGTAGCGCATGCGGCGGCTCAGGCGGGGTGCGTGGTAGCATCGGCATACCCAGGAACGCCATCAACGGAGATTCTCGAGAACATCGCGAAGTTCAAGGATACGATACGCTGCGAGTGGGCGGTAAACGAGAAGGTAGCGATGGAGACGGCGATTGGCGCTTCGATGGCCGGCGCGAGGGCGCTCACGGCGATGAAGCACGTGGGGCTTAATGTGGCGATGGATCCGCTAATGACCTTCACATACGTTGGCGCGACTGGCGGAATGGTAATTATTTCCGCCGACGACCCGGGAATGCACTCTTCGCAGAACGAGCAGGACAATCGAAATCTCGCCAAGTTCGCGAGGGCGTTGCTGTTGGAACCCTCCGATAGTCAGGAGGCGTACGATTTCACAATCAAGGCGTTCGAGCTTTCGGAGAAATTCGAAGTTCCGGTAATCATTCGCCTGACGACGCGCACGAGCCATTCCAGCTCATTGGTGGAGTTGGGCAATTTCAAGCCCGCTCCGCATCCATTGATTCCGTATGAGCGCGATCTCAAGAAACGCTTGCCGGTTCCGATGTTCGCGCGCAATCATCGATTGGCCGCGCAGAAGCGCACGTTGGCGATGGAGAAGGCGGCGTGCAAATCGAAGTTGAATCGTGTGTTCAAGGGGCGCACTACCTTTGGAATCGTAACTTCGGCGGTAGCATATCAATACGTGAAGGAGATATTCCCGGAATTCTCGATTCTCAAGTTGGGGTGGACCAATCCATTGCCCAAGAAGCTGATCGAGGATTTCGCGAAGACGGTGAAGGAGGTTCTGGTAATAGAGGAGCTTGATCCATTTTTGGAGGATCAGGTAAAGGCGCTTGGCATCAAGGTAGTTCCGCATACGACGGAATTGAATATGCTGGAATTGAACGCGGATAGATTGCAGAATTTGCGCAACGAGCTGTTGAAGGATGTTCCGCCGGCGAAGCCAGTAAAGGTTCAGAAAGATTTGCCTACGCGTCCGCCGGTATTGTGTTCGGGGTGCGGACATCGTGGAGTATTCTACGTATTGCACAAGTTGGGCGCCACGGTAACGGGGGATATCGGGTGCTATACATTGGGAGCGTTTCATCCGCTCAACGCGATGGATACCACGATCTGCATGGGCGCGTCGATTGGCAACGCGGCGGGAATGAAGAAGGCGGGACTAAAGGGGCGGATATGCGCGGTCTTGGGAGATTCGACGTTCTTCCACAGCGGCATGACGGGAATACTTTCGGCGCTATATAATGGTACGCCAGTAACGACCGTAGTGTTGGATAACCGCATAACCGCAATGACTGGCCATCAGGATAATCCTGGTACTGGGCGCACGCTCGCGGGCGACGAAGCGCCAGTAACGGATATCGCGGATATCGCCAAGGCGTGCGGATACAAGAAGGTAAAGAGAGTATCGGCAGATGACTTGAGCGAATTGGAAGTTGTTCTCAAAGACGCGATGGATGGTGAAGAGCCGGCTTTGATCATCGCATACGCACCATGCAGGATAGCGGCGAAGCTGACGAAGGAAGGGCTTTGCGAAGTGGACGAGAAAAAGTGCAAGGCGTGCGGGGCGTGCTTCAAGATGGGGTGCCCGGCGATGACGCGCGGCAAGGAGATCCGTCCCGGGTTCTTC
>CALCDB010000154.1 GCA_937901395.1 uncultured Verrucomicrobiota bacterium | reverse complement strand
CGTGACTCGCTTCGATTTTTGGAGTTCGAGGGAAGGGTTCCGGAGGCGATTGCAGAGAAGGCGCGTAGGGCAATCGAGGCCATGCTGGCGATCGGATGATGATCGGTGCCCTATTTCTTGCGGCCGCGGTTGGAACGAGCGCGATCGAGGAGCCGTATTATAAGCTTTATTATGCCGATGACGAGCCGCGTACGAATCGTACGGGCATCGTGGTCATCGATGCTGGGCATGGCGGCGCGAACGAGGGGGCGAAGGGGCCGAGCGGCACTTTGGAGAAAGACGTGAATCTTCTATTGGCCAAGGATGTTCGTGATGAAATTATATTACGAGGCTACAAGGTCGTGATGACGCGCGATGAAGACGAGGAGATTGAATTGTTGGATAGACCCAAGGTCGCATGCCTCGTGGAGGCCGATGCGTTCATTTCAATTCATCACAATGCAACGGCGCCGGGAGTGGATCCCAATGCCGTGCGTTACGAGACGGTGTATGCGTGGAACGAGATAGGCGAGAGATTGGCGAGCGCGATAGAGCGCAAGTTGGCGCAAGCACTAAAAGGAGCGCCGGAGAGTCGCGGAGTGAAGCATGCGAACTTCGCAGTGACGCGAAACCCGGAGATTCCAAGTTGCCTGATAGAAGTTGATTTCATTTCGTCGCCAGAGGGAGAAAAGGCGATTTTAGATAAAGCGCGCAGAAAGGAAACGGCGAAAGCTATTGCGGAGGGCTTTGCAGATTGGGCGAGATTATGATATAATTATCGCCATGAAAAAGCCAACATTTGAAGTTGCCGCGTTCGGTAAGACGAAGTACGGCGAAAAAGCGAAAAAGTTCACCTTGCATGGCGCCGGTGGTGTCGTGATGGAAGTGTCCGATTATGGCGGTAAGATCGTCAAGCTCTTCACGCCGGACAAGCGGGGTAAATTACGGGATGTGGTCGTTGGGTTCGATGATCCATCGGGCTGGGATAATGGCGATCCTTATTGGGGTTGCATCATAGGTCGATATGGCAATCGCATCGCGAAGGGCGTATTCAAGATGCGCGGCAAGACCTACAAGTTGCCGGCGCTTAACAATGCTCCAGGCGGCATTGGGTGCAATCTGCACGGAGGGGCGCGTGGGTGGAACGCGTATGTATGGGATGCAAAGCCATTCATCAAAGGAACGGATGTGGGAATCGTATTCACCCATACCTCGAAGGATGGCGAAGAGGGCTTCCCGGGTAATGTCGAGATCAAGGTCACGTATACGCTCAGCGCAAAGAATGTATGGCGAGTCGACTACGAGGCGATTCCTGATAAGGAATCGCCAATCAACATGACTCAGCATGTGTATTTCAACTTCAAGGGCGAAGCCGGCGGGACCATCGAAGATCATGTGATGAAGATTGCCGCCAAAAACTATTTGCCTACCGATGCAGGACAGATTCCAACGGGGAAATTAAAGGCGGTCAAGGGAACGCCGTTCGATTTCACCAAGGGTATGCGTATTGGTGAAAAGATTAACGCTGCTGATAAAGATCTTGAAATTGGCAAGGGCTATGACCATTGCTGGGTGTTGGACAAGGGTGAGATGGCGACTGGGAAGAAGGCGAAGAAGCTTATTTATGCTGGCGAAGTGAGTTGTCCGTTAAATGGTCGCAAGGTGGAAGTTTGGACGACTGAACCATGCATGCAGGTCTACACCGCCAATTGGGCGAGTTATGATCAGACCGCAAAGGGCGGAGAGCATTTGTCATTCCGTTGTGGAGTCGCATTGGAAACTCAGCACGCCCCGGATTCGCCGAACAAGCCGAAATGGCCTACGGTTTTTATCAAGGCGGGCGAGAAGTATTCCACTTCCACGGAATTTCGTTTCGGGGTCATTTAATGACCCTGAAACGGTTGACTAATTCACAGCATTTAGATATACTACAGCAATAAATATCAAATAGGAGCGACTGTTATGGAAAACAAGCAGAGTAAGAGTGGAAAGTTTATCGCAATTGCCACGATGTTCGCATTGTATGCGATGTGTGGGTTTGTGACGTATTTGGCGGCTCCTGCGGGTAGGATTTGGGAAGGCGCGCCAGGCATCGCGGGGTCGACGACGCTGGGCATGATGGGTAATATGATGAATTTCGCGGCTTATCTCTTTATGGGATATCCGTTGGGAATGATTCTTCAGAAGTTTGGTTACAAGATGACGGCGCTTTTGGCCACTGGGTCGGGGGCGCTTGGCATTTTGGTGCAAATGGCTTCCGGATACGTTGATTTGGGTGTCATCGGCGGGGTTCCTTCCGCGTGGATAATCTATCTCGTTGGTGCGTTCATCTCTGGTGCTTCGAATTGCTTGTTGAATGGCGTTATTTGCCCTATGCTCAACCAGATCGTTGGAGGCGGCAATAAGGGCAATCAACTTAATTTGGCTGGCGGCGCGTTTCAGGGGATATTCCAGGGCGCGGCACCGATCGTGCTTGGTTCAATCGTTGGCGAAGTAACGAAAGACACCAAGTTCAGCGAGGTGACGGGAGTGCTCTTGGCGGCGGCGCTTATCTTCATCGCCGCCACGGTCGTGATTTCGTTCTTGCCGCTTATGAATCCTGTCGAGCGTGCGAAAGGTGTCGTTTACGAGCGTAGCGCGCTTGCTTTCCGTCATTGTCTTCTGGGCGTGATAGGCATCTTTCTCTATATGGGGGTCGAGGCGGGGATTCCTGCTGCGATGCTTCAAGTGAAGGGAATGCTTTCCTGCTCTGGCGATACTGCGGCTAAAGTGGCGGGAACATTGGCCGGTGCGGTGTTTATCACGATGCTTTGCGGACGTCTTCTGGGCGCCATTTTCGGAGGTAAGGTATCTCCGCGGGCGATGTTGCTTAGCACGGCGGGGCTTGGTCTCCTGTTGGTAATCGCCGGGGTTGCGCTCATCGCCTCTGGTATCACGATGCCAGTGAAGATTGGTGGGGAATCAATCAACATTCCAGTTGGTGCGTTTTGCTTCGTAGCGATAGGTTTTTGCACGTCGGTCATGTGGAGCGTCATCTTCAATCTTTCGACCGAAGGGCTTGGCAAGTATACTGAGCAGGCCTCCGGGCTTTTTATGACGATGGTAGTTGGCGGTGGAATACTTCCTCTTGTTCAGAGCTATATCTGCGATAAGGTGAATTTCACAATCTCATTTATCGTCCCGGCATTGTGTCTCGCGTATTTGTTCATTTATGCAGCGTGCTTCACGAAGAACGTGAATACGGATATCAAGGTTGACTAATTTTCAATTATTATTAAGGAGACTATCATGCAAAACAAAGAAGTCTATGATGAGTTGGTTGCCAAGTTCGAGAAACTTTACGGCATAAAGCCGACAGTGGTATCGTATGCGCCTGGGAGAATCGAAGTTCTCGGCAATCATACGGATTACAACGAGGGATACGTTTTTTCGGCTGCGATTGACAAGGGAACGTTCTTCGCCGTCGCTCCTACCGCCGACGACAGTTGCGAACTGACGGCCGGTGATTTCATGGAGACGGCCAAGTTCTCGATAAACGATGTGAAGCCGGCGAAGGAAATGACATGGCAGAACTACGTTACCGGCTCCTTCAATTGGTTGTTTGATGGGTGCCCGGCGAATGCCAAGCATGGGTGGAAGGCGATGTTCCTCGGCAATATTCCATTGGGTGCGGGGCTTTCTTCTTCGGCGGCATTGGAGATGTGCACGCTGTTGGCGCTTATGAAGCTTTACGGCATCGAGAAGGACAAGACCGCCATCGCCAAGATTGGTCAAAAGGCGGAGCATACTTTCGCGGGTTGTCCATGCGGGCTTCTCGATCAGGCATCATCGCTTTACGGCAAGGCGGGCGCGCTGGTGAAGAGCGACTTCCGTTATTGTAAGTTCGAGACGGTGGATATGGGGCCGAAGGTTGCGTTCATGATGGTGAAGTCGAATGCGAAGCATGCGCTTGTCGATGGAGCATACGCAAGCCGTCGTCAAGCATGCGAAGATGCAGCGAAGTATTTCGCGGGTGTTCTCAAAAAGGGCAACGTTACTCATTTGCGCGATGTGACGATGGCGGAGTGGGTGCTTTATCGTGGCGGACTTTCGGAGACGACCGCGAAGCGCGCGGTGCATCCAATTGGTGAAGACGAGCGCGTATTGCAGGGTGCCGAATTGTTGTCGAAGGGCGATTTGACTGGCTTCGGGGCGCTTATGTACGATTCGCATGAATCCAGTCGCAATTGGTTTGAGAATTCATGCGAGGAACTTGACGCCATCGTGGACGCAGCGAAAGCAATACCCGAAGTATACGGGGCGAGATTGTCCGGTGGAGGTTTCGGCGGCAGCTGCTGCTTGTTGGTCGATCCAACTGCGGCGGATAAGATCGCCGCGCAAATCACCAAGGAATACAAGGCGAAGTTTGGTGATGAACCAGTTTGCAGTCTAATTAAACCATCTGACGGAGCGCATCTCGTTTGATGCGTTTCATAAGTTAGGAGAAATATGAAAAGAATCGCTATTATATTGGCCGCTGCGCTTTCAACGATGCCTGCGTTTTCCGAGGAAGATGCGGCCGTTATGCAAAAGCCACAACAGGCACTCTTTACCACCTTGCCGCTCTGCCGAGTAGTCGAGGGGGAAGCGGAAGTAATGAAGCCGAATGGTGAATGGTCACCAATCGAAGAGGGCAAGTTCTATCCATTGGGCAGTTCCTTCCGAACGAAGACTGGCAGTCGCATGGTGATTGCCTTTGGCAAGGGTTCCTCGGTTACGCTCAGTGGCGATACTCAATTCGGCACGCGCTCTCAGGTAATTGGATGCGCGTCGCGTACTGTCGTGCTCAATTATGGCAAGCTATCGTTCAAGTTGAACGACAACATGCCGGAAGGTGCGTTCTTCGTGACTGCGCCAGGCTTCCTGATAAAGAATCCCGCAGGCGAGTTCAATGTCGAGTACGACAATAATGCCGATCTTGACAAGGCGACGATACGTTGCGTAACGGGTTCGCTTGGCATCGAAGGAAAGCATTTCAACATTCCGGCGATGCATGCGGCCAACGAGATCGTGATTCGTACGAGCCATGATTATCTTTCGACGTTCCTGTATGGCAAGAGCGGAAACTACATTGTGAAGCTCGATCAGGGCATCCGTTTCGAGCAGGGGATTGACGATGACGGAAATCAGAAACTTTCGACGGTGAAATCCTGCCTCGATTGGCATCTTTCACCTTCGACGCGCGTGGTGATTAATCGCGCGGTTCCGGCGATAGGCGAGCGTATGAGCGTTCATACGATGGCGTTCAATTCCGCCGGCGAATGCAAGAGCGAATGCAGCTTCTGCGAAGGTCGCGCCGAAGTAAATTCCGGCGAACTGGTAGTTAAGGAGAAAACGACGGACGGGGATCAGCTCGTTGAACAGGCCGCCGAGGCGACGGAGACCGTCGCGGCGACGGATGTTGACGAGACATCATCCGAGGAAACACAGGATAACGATAATACAAATGAAAGCTCCGAAGAGGAAGAAGTTTCCGATTCGGAAGAAGAGTAAGATAAAATGGTAATTCATCAATTCAATAAACTCATTCGTAACAAGTGGCTTTGGGGTGCGTTCGCGATTGCGATTTCGCTGTTCTTTGCCTTTGATTTTCTGATTGCTGATTTTGGCAAGGACGAGAACCAACAAGAAGACGGAGCCGATACTGCGGGCACGCTCGCAGGCGAGGTTGTGGACTTGAAGCTGTTTCAGGCGATTGCCGAGGATGTGCGCGGCTTGGGTCGTCAGCAGGACTATACGCGCAGCAACGAAGACGTGCATCTCGAAGCGTGGCGTAGATATGCTGCCTTGAAGGTAGCCGAAAACAATGGCATTGTGGTTCCCGATGACGAACTTAAGGCCATCATTCGCGGCAATCAGATGTTTCAGGTAAATGGGGGCTTCAGCTCTTCGCGCTATCAGCAGTGGATTCAAATGATGGGCATCGGTTCGTGCGAGAGATTCGAGGCGTATCTCAGGCGCGCCATTACTTTGGATCATCTGGCGAAGTCGCTTATCACGAGTTCGTGCTGGGTGGCCCCGGTGGAACTTGATAGCGCGCTTGCCGATAACACCGACACCTTCAAGGTAAGAGTGGCAAAGTTCGATCAGGAGAAGGCCGATGCAGATGCGGTTGCCGTTGATGACGCGGCGATTCGCAAATGGTACGACGCAAACACCAATTCCATCGCATTGCCGGAGCGCATCAAGATTCGCTACGTGAAGTATGATGCCGGCAATACGAACATACTGGACAAGATGTCGGTTACCGAAGATGAGATGCGCGATTATTATGATGCGACGATCGACAAGTATACATCTACCGATACCAATGGCGTGGAAGTGGTGAAGAAGTTCGATGAGGTCAAGGGCGAGATCGATAAGGAATTGCGCAAGGGAGCAGCGGTGTATTATTACGAGACCAACCTGACCTATCGCGTATATGGTATCGTCGCGAAGGAGGGGGCGTCCCGTCTTGATGAAATCGCGAAGGAAGATGGCCTCAAGGTCATGACGAGCGATTGGTTTACCGTTGACGGTGGTTATGTTGAGGGCTTTATGAAATATGCCTCCAACATCCTTCCGGGAGCGCGTGATTTCACGGCGGCGGTTTCGCAGTTGGATCCTTCCAGCGACAATATGCGTTATGGCGTGGTCTCTTCCGCCAATGCCGTGTGGCTGATAGAACGCGCCGATATAAGCGCGAAGCACCTGCCGACATTCGACGAGGCAAAACTCGCCATCAAGCCGCGCGTGCTTAGAGACGCCAAGGCCGATGCGTTCAAGGCGAAAGTCGAGGCGATTGCAGCGAAGGGTGCGAACGAAGTGCTCGCTTCGAAGAACGTTTCTACCAACATCGAATTTTCTGTTGCGAACGTGCGTGATGGCAACGCGACATTCGAAAATTCCTATCAAGTCGCCAAGGCGGCGATGGGGTTGAGCAAGGGGGAGGTTTCCGATTTCACGCTTTTATCGACAGGTCATGCGATATTGGTCGTCTGCGAGGATCGTATCCCTGCCAATGCGGGCGAGGCGATGGTTCGCCGTTCGCAGGTCCGTGATGAGTTGGCCGGTGTTCAACTTCGTCAGCTCCCAGATGAGTGGATGAAGTGGGATCTTGAACACATGGGTTACAAGACTGGAATTTTCTCGGCTACGACGTCCACCGAAACGACTGATTCGGAAGAGTAAGGAAAATGGTTCTTCAGTTCAAGCGCATCCATCCTGATGCAGTCCTACCCGCGTATGCCCATCCGAGCGACGCGGGTATGGATATAAGAAGCATTGAGGATATTTCTCTCTCGCCTGGCGAGAGGGCGCTTGTGCATACGGGGTTGGTCGTGCTATTGCCTCCGATGTACGAGGCGCAGGTTCGCCCAAGATCGGGGCTCGCCTTGAAGTTCGGGATTACCGTATTGAATACTCCTGGCACGATTGATTCCGGATATCGCGGGGAGGTCGGCGTAATTCTCGTCAACCTTGGGCAAGAGGAGTTCAAGGTGAAAAAAGGCGATAAGATAGCGCAGATGGTGATTGCGCCGGTAACGCAACCGCAAGTCGTCGAGACCGAATTCATTGACCGCACTGATAGAGGAGAGGGTGGCTTTGGCTCTACGGGTGTTTAGGTATGGCGAGAAGATACTTCGCGAGAAAGCATCGCCCGTTGCAGTGGTCGATGATAAGTTGCGTCGTCTTGCGGATGATATGATCGATACGATGCACGCCATGAAGGGGGTAGGGCTCGCGGCCGAACAGGTTGGGCGACTTGAGAGCGTGTGTGTAATTGATATTCCCGAAGGTTGCGATAATTCGGAAGACGAGGCGTTCAATGCTCCTATTGCGATGCCGCTCAAGATGTTCAATCCGGTGATTGTAGCGCAAGAGGGCAGGCAACATGATAAGGAGGGGTGCTTGAGTTTCCCGGAGGTTGGGGGCTCGATTACGAGAGCGGCGCAGGTTACCTGTCAGTATATGGATGAGGATGGCGCTTTGCAGGTGATTACCGCGCGCGGCTTTTTGTCTCGCGCGATTCAACATGAGGTGGATCATCTTAATGGCGTTTTGTATATTGATCACATGTCAGCGGTTGAGAGGTTGTCGTATTCCGTCAAGCTCAAACGACTGGCGAAACGTAATGGTGGAGTGCGGTAGCGATGACTAGCAATGATGAATATGTATTGCAGTTGATGTCGGAATGCGGTTATCTGACACAAGAGCAGATCGAAGCCGCTGCGAGCTCGATGAAAGCCGAGAACGAGACGACGCTTGACGTGCTTGTTGCCGGGGGATCGGTGGGTGAAGACGAAGTTCTCGGCACGATTGCCGACCAGTTCGGCCTCAAGTACTGCCATATCGACGCGGAAGCCATCAATCCCGATGTCACGCAGGTGGTCAATTCGGAGATGGCCCACAAGTACGGTGTCGTGCCGGTCGTGGCGAACGAAGATTCTGTCACCGTCGCGCTGTCGGATCCCATGGGCTATGACGCCATCGACTCGCTGCGTTACGTGCTGGTCGGTAAGGATGTGCAGGCGGTGCTGTGTCCGTTGGCCGAAGTGAAGACAGCGATGGCGAAACTCTATCCCGCCGACGGGGATGCTTCGGTGTCGACGCGCGATGAGTTCGATGCTGGTGATGACGCGGGGGGCGATGATGGCGCCGTGATCAAGCTGGCCAACATGATCATCACGACGGCCATCAAGATGAAGGCGTCCGATATCCACATCGAGCCGATGGAGAAGGAGTTTCGCATCCGCTACCGCATCGACGGCGCGCTCCGCAAGATGGACTCGCCGCCGAAGC
>CALCDB010000153.1 GCA_937901395.1 uncultured Verrucomicrobiota bacterium | reverse complement strand
GGCCGGCATGGGGGCGTGCAAGGAAGCGCTCAACGCGACGAACGGCGATATGGATGAGGCGGTCAAGTATCTTCGCGAGAAGGGCTTGGCGGTAGCGGCCAAGCGCGTGGATAAGGAATCGAAGCAGGGCATCGTGGCGCTTGCGGAGGCGGCGGACAAGAAGGCGATGGCGTTGGCGGAAGTCAATTGCGAAACCGATTTCGTCGCCAATACCGATGCGTATAAGAAGTTCTGCGCCGATGCGGCCAAGGTCGCGCTTGACGGCAAGGATATCGAAACGACGTTGGCGGACGATTACCACATGTTGCTTACAAAGACCGGTGAGAACGTGAAGATTCGTCGTAGCGAGCGTTATCAGCTTGAGGGCGCGGGTGTGCTTTCGGGCTATATCCATATGGGCGGAAAGATTGGCGTATTGGTCGAGCTCGCTTGCGATAAGCAGGGCGAGAAGCTTGACGAGGCGGCTCACATGATTTGTCTGCAAGTAGCGGCGAACGCGCCTAAGTACATCAACCCGGAGGATGTTCCGCAAGCCGAGATTGATGCGGAGTTGGAGATCAAGCTCAACGCGCTCAAGGAGCAGAAGGGCAAGCTTCCTCCGGAACAGGCGCTCGTCGGCATCAAGAAGGGAATGGCGGCGAAGTTCTGCACGCAGATTTGCCTTACCAAGCAGGACTATGTTGCGGATGGCGAGATTACCGTCGAGAAGTATCTCGACGGCATTGCGAAGGAAGTCGGTGCGCCGATTACGGTGAAGCGCTTCTGCCGCATGCAGCTCGGCGCCTGACATATCGCTTGCGCCTTGTATGAAGGCGAATTTACATACGCACACGACATGGTGTGACGGGGTGAATACCCCCGAAGAGATGATCGTGGCGGCGATTGAGAGGAGATTCGACGTTCTCGGATTCTCCTCTCATTCTGATATGCTCGAGGATCCAGCGGCGTATCGTGCCGAAATATACGCGCTCAAGGCGAAGTACGCAGGTCGGCTTGAGGTTCGTTGCGGAGTGGAGGCGGAATATTCGCTGGGCTTTCGTCGCGATGGCTACGAATATGTGATTGGCGCGGTTCATTATGTGCGGGCGGAAGATGGCGCACGAGTAGCGGTGGATATGTCGCCGGAATCTTTGCGCGAGGGGATTGCTGCTCATTTCGGCGGCAGCGCGGAGCGGTTCATCAAGGCGTATTTCGCCGCAGAGCGCGAGATGCTTAAAGCTTTCGACTTCGACATAATGGCCCACCCCGACCTAATTCGCAAGTTCAACGCGAAGGCGCCATATTTCGACGAGGGCGCATCTTGGTATCGCGAAGAGGTAGCGCGTTTGGCGCAGGCGATAGCCGATTCCGGCAAGATCGTGGAGATCAATACCGGCGCGATTTCGCGCGGCTGGCTTGACGATGCTTACCCGGCGAAGGAGTTTCGCGAGCTACTCACGACGCTGGGCGTAAAGTTCATCGTAAGTTCCGATGCGCATTCGGCGGACGCATTGGATTGCGAATTCGAGCGCTTTACCCCCTTGACTTCAAGGGCGTAAATTAGATATACTACGCAAACATTCCATCTGGATCGGGCTATGGGCTGCCCGAACGGTAAGGAAAGAAAGGAAAGTAAAATGCCTAAGATGAAGACGAAGAAGTGCGCCACGAAGCGCATGAAGTTATCCGCAACCGGCAAGGTGATGCGGTCGCAGGGTGGTCATGCCCACCTCAACAATGGTAAGAAGCGCAATCGTAAGAACGATCTTTGCGGACGTACGGCGATGGCTTCGCTTAAAATCAACAAGACCTATGCGCGTGCGCTTCAGGGTCGCTAATAGAAAAGGAGTGAATTTCCATGCGTGTTACTAATGCTCCAGCTTCCCGCGCGCGTCGTCGTGCGCGTCTCGAACTCGCCAAGGGTTTTTATGGCGCTCGTTCCAAATTGTTCCGTACCGCCACCGAGGCGGTGGATCGCGCGATGCGGCTTTCTACCGCGCACCGCAAGTTGAAGAAGCGTGATTTTCGTCAGCTTTGGATTGCGCGTATCAACGCCGCGGCTCGTCAGGAAGGCATCAGCTATTCCAAGTTGACGGCCGGGCTCATCAAGGCGGGCGTGATTCTCAACCGCAAGATGCTCTCCGAGATCGCGATTAACGATCCGGCGGGCTTCAAGACGATTGTGGAAATCGCCAAGAATGCGTAAGCTAAGAAACTGGCGAATTGCCGAAAATGGCCGCGACTTGTTGTCGCGGTCGTTTTTTTTTGATATAATGACTTCCACTTAGAGGAGGTAACACTATGGCAGATTCACAGGAAAACGAAGATCTTCAAGTTCGTATGAATTCCGAAGAAGAGGAAATTCGCGATACCGACATCGTCTTTGATTGTCCCAAATGCGGCAAGAGTCTCGTAATCGATTATCGTGGCGCCGGACTGCAGATCACGTGCACTGATTGCGGAGCGACGGTATTGGTTCCAATTCCCGATGGCATGCAGCTTAACGATCTTGATTTGGATCCAGGCGAGATATTGAAGCAGTTGTTCGCCACTCGTCGCAATTTCCAGAAGGCCGAGTTGCAGATTTCCTCCTTGAAGGCGAAGCTCGTTCAGTTGCAGGAGACGCTTGGCGTGATGCAATCCGTCATTGCGGAGGGTTTGGAGTAAAGTCGTGACGGATGGCGGTAGATCAAGGTTAGTTAATGCTTTGACATTTGCGCGGGTTCCGTTGATTCTTGCATGGTTGGCATTGGCCGTCGTGCAGGAATACAAGGGGGGCTTTTGGCTTGCGTTTTTCGCGTGCGTGATGTTGTCGCTTTCTGGCTTCACGGATTTATTCGATGGCTACCTCGCGCGCAAGTGGAAGGTGGTATCGACGCTCGGTAAGATGGCGGATCCGCTAATGGATAAGATATTCTATCTGGTGGCGTTTCCGGCGTTGATATGGATATTGGTTCACCAACGTGAAAACGAAGCTCACGCTTTGGTGATGCTATCTTTCACGATCTTGTATCTATTGCGGGATACGTGGGTGACGTTCATCCGTTCGGTCGGTGCGATGTATGGGGCGGATGTGGCGGCGATGTGGCTCGGCAAGGTGCGCACGGCGTTGTCGTTTCCCGGCGCGGGTTGGGTGTATTTCTATTGTTGCGCACATTCCGCCCTGCCCGAGAATTGGCGGGTGGCATGGCTTTGGAGCTGCTATTTCGTGGAGGCGATACTGACGGTGCTTACCCTCTGGAGCTTGTTTACGTACACCAAGGCGTATTCGCCGTATTTGAAAAAGGCACTTGAACGAAACTGAAATTTATGAGATAATACAATCACCTTAACATAAAGGGAGGTAAATATATGAATAAGAAAAGCAAAGGTTTTACACTCGTAGAGTTACTCGTGGTAATTGGCATTCTTGGAACGTTGATGGCGGCTCTGTTCCCGGCGATTGCATCCGCCTTGCTCGCCGCGCAGACTTCGGCGATGTCCATGAACGGCAAGAATCTCTTCACCGGAATCACCCAGGCGAATACCGACCGCGTGAATCACGGGCGTGAATCGGTGTGGCCGAAGAACAAGGGCGATGTTACGGGAACCCAGGGCGATGATATCGCCAACCAGAAGTATTCCGACGCCGATAAGTATTTCGAGGATCTGTTCGATATGCAGAACTACGGAACCGCGGAGTGGAATCCGTATGTAGATGTGGATATCAAGTTCCTCTCGGGCAATGGCGTTCCTACCTACAAGGGCAACAAGTCGCTCAAGGGCTGCATCGCTTGGAAGGTAGCGACCGATATTACGGACGATATGCCCGATGTGTTGCCGGTTCTGGTTACCCGCAACCTCGATACCAGCCGCTTCGCGAAGAACGGCACCACGGAAACGCTTTCGGATACCAAGGTTCTTACGATGGGTAAGGATTTCTCCACTCCATTCGGCAACAAGGCGGCGGTAATCATCCACAAGGGCGGCGCGGGCAAGGTTTACAAGGGCCGTTACGCGACGCTTTCGGATATCTACGAGAAGCAGACGATTACGTTCTCTGAGAATTCGGAAATCGAATACATCGAGCCATCGAAGACGAACTAAGGTGTTTGTAAAGGTCGCTATTGACCTCGCGCTGAATCGGCTCTTCACCTACGAAGTTCCGGAAGCGCTCCAAAGGAAGCTGGCCATAGGTCAGCTTCTTTCTGTTCCATTTGGTCATCGTCAGGCGCGTGGCTTCGCGATCGAGCTAACCGAGTCGGCGCCAGACGGCGTCAAGGTAAAGCCGATAATCGAGATTGTGGACGAGGCGCCGTTTTTCAGTTCGGCGTTATTGATGTTGGTGAGGCGCCTTTCCGCCTATACGTTGTCGCCGCTCGAGAGCATGCTGAAGGCGGCGTTGCCGGCGGCGGTATTGAAGCGCAACATCCACCCGCGCGAATTGATGTTCATCGCTCCCGCGATGTCGCCGGTGCCGGTAAAGCTCACGAAGCGACAGAGTTGGCTGTATGATCAGATCGTGCGCTTGGGCGGCGGTTGGATGAGTCAGCTATGTCGCGAATTGCAGACCACGCCGACCACGATTCGTCAGCTTGGCGCGTTGGGCTTGGTTCGCATGGCGATACGCGAGAAGCGTCGAGATCCGCTCGCGGGGCATCGCGTTCTGCCCACGCGCCCGTTGCCGCTGAATGCGGAACAGCGCGCGGCATTGGCGATGATCGCCGATGATGAATTCAGCAACCCGGTGCTGCTATTCGGGGTAACTGGCTCTGGCAAGACCGAAGTATATCTGCAGGCGATCGCGGCGGAACTCTCGGCTGGACGCGGGGCGATCGTGATGGTTCCCGAAATCTCGCTTACGCCGCAGACGGTGCAGCGCTTCGCCTCGCGCTTTGGGGCGGAGGTAGCGGTTTTGCATTCGGCGTTGTCGGATGGCGAGCGCTATGACGAGTGGCATCGCATTCGCGCCGGCGAGGCGCGGGTGGTGATCGGCCCGCGTTCCGCGGTGTGGGCGCCCGTGCGGAACCTCGGACTCATCGTCGTCGACGAGGAGCACGAGGCGAGCTACAAGCAGGAG
>CALCDB010000152.1 GCA_937901395.1 uncultured Verrucomicrobiota bacterium | reverse complement strand
CATGGGGGCCGCGCGAAGACGAAGTTCGACTCGGAGGGCAGGACGTCCCAGCCGCGGCGGACGAGCTCGGCGACCGTGCGGGCGCGGGTCTTCACGACCTTGGCGACGTTGGCCTTCATCCACTTCTGGTCCCTGACGGCCGCGAGCGCCACCGCCTGGGCGACGGCGTCGACGTTGTACGAGTCCTTCACCTTGTAGAGCGCGTCGATGAGCGGCTTCGGGCCGATGCAGTAGCCGACGCGCAGCCCGGCGAGCGAATAGCTCTTCGAGAAGGTGCGCATCACGATGATGTTGCGGTTGTTGCGCGCGGTGGCCAGTTCCATCATATTGGTGCGCGAGAAATCCGCATACGCTTCATCGATGATAAATACGCCCTTGAACTTGCGGGCGGCTGCCGCAACGTCCTTGCGCTCCATGAATTCGCCGGTCGGAGCGTTGGGGTTGGTTAATAGCTTCAGCGAAATATTGCCGCGATTCCACGGTACTCCGCGAATATCGGCGAGCGTGATGTAGAGCGTGTATGAGGGGTCGAGCGACCAAATCGCCTCGTCGTCCTCTACGAAGGCGCGGGTGGATAGGGATAGTACCTCATCCGAGCCATTGCCAACGAAGATGCGGTCGATCGTGGTGTGATGAAGCTTGGCGAGCGCAACGCGCAGCTCCGTAAACACGGAGTCGGGGTATCTTCTGAGCTTTTCCAAGTCAAAATTTTTCAACACCTCGGCACAGCGCGGAGAGGGCGGATAGGCGTTTTCGTTCGTGTTGAGTTTAATTACATCCATCGCCTTGGGTTGCTCGCCCGGCGTATACGCGGTAAGATTCTCGACTAATTTCGTTATTCGCATTCTACACTCCTTACTCCAAATATGCGTATTATACTCTATTACGCGCGCGCGTGCAACACCAGTTGTATTGACAACTTGACTCAAATTGCGCTATAATGTCCCACCTAAATGAGGAGAAAATCATGAGCAAGGGGAGATACGAGTTTCAGGTTCGCTCATACGAGTGCGGAAGGGATGGGAAGTCGACATTGCCGACGATATGCAATTTTTTGCAGGAGGCGGCGAGCATAAATGCGGAGAGTTTGGGGTTTTCGAAGTCGGACTTCGAGGCGGTTGGTGAGAATGTCTCTTGGGTGCTTACGCATCTTTTGGTGAAGATGACGCGCTATCCGAATTGGAAGGAGCGGGTGACGGTGGAGACCTTTCCGCGAGGCGGACGCAAGGTAGTGGCGTGGCGTGATTTCACGATTCTGGATGAGAGCGGGGCGGTATTGGGCGTAGCCACGAGCGAGTGGATGCTGATTGACTTGGCGACGCGCAAGATCGTGGCGGTTCCGGAGAAGGTGCTTGCCTGCGCGAGCGCGGAGGATGTGCCGGTATTGGGCGTGGAGCCATTCTCGCGCTTCAAGTTCCCCGTGGACGATGGGAAGATGGCGACGCCTTTGCGCTTTCGTGCGCAAAATTCGCAGATAGATTTGAATGGACACGTCAATAATGTGCATTACATCAATTGGATGTTCGAGCCATGCAAGGGAGCGACGCCCAGCGAGATGGAAGTGGTGTTCCGTTCCGAGACCTTCGCGGGCGATGAAGTTGTAGTCGAGGTGGCGGAGGAAGGGGAGTTTCGCTATCATCGCGTAGCATCCGCAGATGGCAAGGACCATATCATCGCGCGTAGCAAGAATTGAGCGGACAAATGCTGAAGTTCGTATTGGTGTTTTGTGGCGGCGGAGCGGGTAGCATCGTTCGATATGCAATCTCGTTATTGTTGAATGGACACGGCTGGCCATGGGGGACGCTTGCGGTTAATGTAATTGGCTCATTCTTGATCGGCTTGGTCGGTTCGTTTGCCGGACGAGGCGTGATTTCGGAGGAGATGCGGCTTTTTCTGGCGGTGGGGCTCTGCGGAGGGTTCACGACGTTTTCGACGTTTTCGAATGAATGCGTGGCGATGTTGCGCAGTGGCGATTGGATCGTCGCTGCCGTTTATATCGCAGTCAGCGTCGCTGCTGGCATCCTCGCAGTTTGGTGGAACGCGTAGAGACGCGAAGTGCAGGGAATAGACCTCGCCCTAAAGTAATACCGACACATTGGGCGGACTATAGGGACACTTGGGCTTTTTGATACCGACAT
>CALCDB010000151.1 GCA_937901395.1 uncultured Verrucomicrobiota bacterium | reverse complement strand
AAAGACCAAAGTAAGGAACAAAGCCCACAACACTACCCATAAGATCAATAATTCCACTATTTCTGTTGCATCTTGCGCCAAGAACAGAGTTTGCAAATACGACTGCGGAACTTTCTGCCCAAGAAAGGATGTCGCCTTTCTTCGGTGTGTTGCCGACTTCGGGGAGATAGCAAGTGCAGGTGAATGCGTTTGCATCTTTAAGACCGACTGCCGTCATTTGTTCTTCATAGCGTTTTTGTTGTGAATACATAATCTTGCTGAAAACGAGTTTTTCAATGGGATTGCATTTCACGTTCTTATAGTCGATAGGTCTGGGGTCAACCGTGAAGTTGCCTTCCGGATCATCCGCCGTTACATTGAACACACTCGCCGTTTCATCGTCGATGACATATTTGCCATCGGTGATGGTCTGCTCCGCCGTCCACTCGCCGCCAACCTCACGTAGACCCGCTTCCTTGCTCGCATCGGCCGAGAAGATATCCTCGCCTTCAATAAGCGTACCAACGGCGATATTCTTAAGATTCGCCTCCTTAGACTGATCGATCTGGTCACCCTTGCTATCCACGAAGGTGACTTTGAAGTTATAGGTCTCACCAGCGGTGAGTCCGCCAATCACAACCTGATATTTATCCTTCTTGCCATCAATCGGGAAGAGCGTCGCTTCGCCGACCTGAGTGCCGCTCTTATCGGACGTCACTACCTTGATCTGCGTACCCTTAAGGGTCGGGTCAATCTTCTTGACATCGACTTCGATAATCTTCTCACCGAAGTTGTAGCCGTCGGCATCATCGACTGTCGCATCGAGCGGGAGCTTGCTGACGACGAGCGTCGTGCCTTCCGCGCTGACATTCCAATCGGTAATATCCGAACCGGACAGCGTGACATTGGAGGTTTCCCACACGTAGCCAGTCGGCGCGGTGATGACGCGGAAGTTGCCGCTGCCAGTAGCACCGAGATCAATTACAATGGATCCGTCAAGCGTAAGCGCGCTCGAGACGGTAATCTCGCTCGTCACCGGAATCGTCGCGCCATTGCCAAGAGTGAGGCGAGGAATGGTCGACGAGCCCGAAAGCGTACCCGTAACCTTTATCGCCGCATTGGCGTTGCTCGCGAACGAACCGCTCACGTACTCAAGCGTATGGATCGTCAAGGTGTTCTTGTCGGCCTTTACCGTGCCGCCATCGACGACGACCTTGACGCCCTCGTTGACGACAGGAGCCGTGCCATTATTATTCGCCGACGAGAAGATACCCTGAGTGACCTTAATCGTACCCGTGCCGGAGACCGTCGTCGACGTCATGAAGAACGCGCTATTCGCATTCATATTGATGGTGAGCGTGGCATTGTCATTGAAGGTCAACGTCGTCGCGCCATAGCTGCTGGCGAGAAGACCGAACTGATTGCCGGTGAAGGTCGTATCCCCGTTGATGGTGATGTTCTTCGCCTGACGGCAACCCATCGTATAACGACTACCCGTGACGGTACCGTCGTTATTGACCGTACCGCCATTGCAGACGAGACTATAGGCGCAATCGCCCATATTGGCGAGGTGAAGCGTCGCGCCGTCATTTACCGTAAGGACAATCGGCGTATTGTTATTATCTGCGCCGTACCACTTCTCGGCCAAGCCCTTGAGGTCGCCGCCCTGAACATCCCAGCTACCCGTAAAGCTGGTGTTGTTGGCGCGATTGATATGAAGTGCGCCTTCACCGGACTTCACGATCTTACCAGAGCCGGTAATCGCGCCCGAAAGAACGCGCGTCGTGTTCGCCGGAACATTCACTTCGAGAGCACCGGCAGTGACGGCAATGGCGTTGCTGTTATCAGCGCCGAGATTTATCGCAAGCGTACCCGTTCCGTCCTTCGTAATCGCACCCGTGACATTGACGACGCCGTCAATCGTAATGTTCTTCGAAGAATTGAAGCTGACGCCCTCGATCGTGCGCGTACCATCGCTAATCTTGATCGTGATCGTACCTTCGCCTTCGCCCGCGAAGCTCACGTTGCTGTCTACGAGAGGAACGACCGCCGGCGACCAGTTCGAAGGCTCATCCCACGAACCCTGATCGGCGCCGATCCAAACGATGGTCTTGGGCGGCAGAATCTTGCCCACGCCCTCGACCACGGTGCCATTGGGGAGGATGAAGTAGATGTTCGTCCCGGTCGGAATCGTCGCCGTCGAGGTGTAGCCGGCTTCCTTTTGCTCCGCCGTTACCTTGAGGTAAAGATCCGCGCCTTCCGAAACCGTAACGCCCGCTTCGTCGCCCGCAGTCATTTCAACCGCACCGGCAGTGACGTCAATAGCGGTAAGAACCTTACCCGCGAACTTGAGCGTACCCGTGCCAGTCTTGGTAATCTTCTTACCCGCCTGACCGAAGTCCTTGCCCGAATTGTTGATCGTCAAAGTCGCCCCGTCAACGACCTCGATCGTCGAATCGACCGTCGAATTGTACACCGAAGCGGAGAAGCTCGAAGTCGCCGTTGCAACATACGTTCCCCCAGCGAAGCTAAACGTTGCCGCGGGCTCCTGACGACCGTAAAGATCGAATCCACCAGCACCAACCTTAATTGTCGCCCCTTTCTTGAGCTGATACGCATCAATCGCCGTACCATTAGAGTTGGCGTCAATCTTATTGGCAATAATCATCATCGTGTCGTTTGACGAACTTCCATCGCCAAAATAATAGCGCGAATACATATTTCTCGCGCCTTTAGTGGCGAGTGTTCCCGCAACCGTGATTGTGCCCGCCTTAAAGACGGTACTATTGTTTCCGCCCGCAGAAGTAATCGTCATGTCTCCCGAAACGGTAATTGCGGTTCCGGTGTTGAAATTCAACGGCTCGTTCCGGTCAAACATAAGATTGCCAGTAACCTCCATTGCCGCCGAGAAATCAAGCTGTAATCCAGGTGCAGACGTGAACGTAACATCGCCAACCGCCTTCAAGGAGCCGGCAATCTTCTTCGTGGTGAAGGTAATCGGTCCGTTGATCGTGCCGGTACCGGAGAAGACTACGCCCGCGCCAGTCACAGTGAGCGAGCCAATCGCCGCCGTGTCGCTATCGATGATAATCGAGTAATCCGTCGCCTCTCCGACATCGATGACAACATTACGTCCCGCCGCCGGAACAACGCTACCCTGCCAGTTCGCGGGATTCGACCAGTTGCGGTTCTCTCCCGCACCAGTCCAGACAACCTCCGTGTTGGCAATCGCCCAGACGCCGTCCGCGTCTTGCTTGATGGCGAAGTCGCCTTCAGCCGGCTGATCGTTCACTACGACCGTAAGCGCGGTGTCGAAGGTCTGCTCGGTGAAGGAGCCGTTCAAGAACTTGACCGGAGCATCCTCGGTCGGAGCCGAAGCGAGCTTGACGGTGAGCGAACTACCGAAAGTCAAGGTCTTGTTCGCCTCAACCGTGAGCTGGGCCGCGCTCGCGTCAATCGTCGCGCCATTGCCAAAGGTCGTGTTGCTGCCGAGAATGCCCGCGCCAGTAATCGTACCGTCGACCTTGATGCCGTTATTGGCCGACCAAGTCTTGCCAGCTGGAATGGCAACCGTCGCAGTATTGTCGATCAAAATCTGACCGTTACCAGCATCGGTCGAGCCCGTGCCGATGACCACACGCTTGTTGTTGCCATTGAGCGCAAACGTTCCCTCGAAGCCGCTTACATCATAGAAGCGATACTGCGAGTTCGTTCCCTGACTGCCACTGGTCTTGAACGTACCATCGCCGGAAAGTTTCCGGAAGAAGTACTTACTGCCACCGTGGCCATCGTTGATTTCAAGCGCCACATTCGATTCATCGTCGACGAGGACAATCTCCGGATTCGCGCCAGATGTCGCATCGTTCGGGCTAAAGCCCCAAATGTGCGTGAGCTTGACCTTGCTACCGCTATGACCAAGAGCCCCAAAATCGAATCTTTGGTAGTTGTAGTTCTTGAGCCACACCGTACCAGTCCAGTCTGCCGCCTGATAACTCGAGCTCTCGCTGCCCGGAAGCGCACCATCGTAGACAATCGTACCTTCGCCGGTAATCGTCGTGGTCGACAACTCGGACGGAGTCGCCGGAACGAAGGTTACGTCCTCACCGAGATCGATGGTCTTTCCGGCCGCAGCAATCGTCGCCGCCGAAATCGTGCCCTCGCCGTCGATATTGGCCGTACCGAGAATTACGAGGTCGACGTCTTCGACATTCTCGTCGAGCGTCAGCGTCGCACCATCATCGAAGCAAACCTTCGTACCTTCACCCGCCGCTTCAAGCGCAGCGTTGAGGTCGGACGCGCTCATACCATCGGTGGTGATGCGGATAATCGGGGTCGCATTGGAGTAGCTGACGGTGTAGAGCTTCGCGCCCGACTCACCCTCCGCAACCGCAATTCCGAGGTCGGCAATATACTCCTGGCCATCAACGAAGATCGACATATCCTGAACCGTCGTATCTCCAGTAATCGCTTCTTCGCCAATCGTCAAAGCGCCGTTGCAAAGGAGCGCCTCTTGATTTTCCGCGAACACAATCGCCGTTCCCTCCGCCATCTTCAAGTTACCCTTGACAACGGCTTCGTCGCGTTCGTCAGCGATATTCGAGAGGTCGAGTATGGCGTTGGCACCGAGAATGACGATATTATTATCGCTCGTGACATCCAAATAGGACGTTCCAGAGACCTTAAGAATGCAGTTGATTGTCATATCGTAGCCAAAGGTATCAATGTAACCACCAACAACGTCAATCGTACCTTCAAATGTCGCAAAAGCATCCATATACAACGTCATCTTGCCAGTTCCAGACTTGCGCACTGTTCCAGGAGCAATTTCACTATTGCCGAATCCGCCAACCAGGGTAAAATCTTCATCAACATTGAACTCGAGCACTGCGTCCGAGGCGATAGTGAGATTCTCCTCGTGCACTGTCAAGTAGCTAGACGCAATTGCACCATCCTTCAGCACCAACGTACCAGCACTAATAGTCGGCTCGAATTTATTGTATGCGTCAACATAGCTAATCGGTCCATTGAGGACGAGCGTTCCCGCGCCAGTCTTGGTAACAGTTCCATTGCAGACGCAAGCGCCATTGACGCCTTCGAGCGTAATGGTCTTATCTTCATCAACGTTAATCGTCAACGCATCCTCAGCCGGAATCGAGGTGTAAACCGTAATCGTCGCCTCATCGCCAGTCGCCGCATTCGCAGCAGTAATCGCCTCGGCGAGCGTCGCATAGCCCTTGCCGTTGAACGAAGCTGCGGCCTGAGCGAGAACAATCGTGTTGTTCTCGTACTTGAGAGTCATCGACGGCTGACCCGTAACGTCGGTGAGTGCCGGAATCGCGGTCGGAGCGGTGGTGACGCCGCTGACGAGCACATCGCCAATCGCGCCCTTTACGGTCAAGGTCTCGCCGAAGACAACCGAAGACGCCTGCCAGCCACAACCCGCGTTCACCGTCGTGCCCGACTTGATGTCAATCAAGCTATCGGTACCAGCAGTGACCTCGCTGTCATTCTCATAGCCAACGAAGATTGGACGCGGATTCGTCGCCGCGCCATCAGACGCATGACCCTCTTTCCTGAGAGTACCCGCCGTAGAAAGGAGCGCACCATTAAACTCGGAAACATCCGTAACGATGTAGGCCGCCGACTCGGTGGATATGGTCGCCGCCTTGAACGAACCCGTACCCGCAAACTTCGGGAAGACATACTTGTAGTCGCCAGACGAATCCTGAATTTCGAGACCAAGCACCTTGACCTCTTCCACGGTCTCGTCCTTGAGCTCAAACTCGACGCCCTGGCTTCCGTTATTCAGCCAACCGCGAACGCCAGTGAGGCAAACCTTGGAACCCGTGTTCTTGTAATGTCCGAACTGAGTAAGATTCTTCACATCGGGAACAAGGATGTTCTTGATCCAAACCGTACCAGTCCAAGTGCTATTCTGGAGCGAAGTGGCGTATGCATCGGGAACCTTGCCGTCGCAAACGAGCGTGCCCGAACCGATGATCGTGATGTTGCCGCTTGCGATGGTAAGACCCGCAGGCAGGAGATTGTCAACGCTGACTTCCTCGCCGTCGTCAATCTCGACAACGAGTTTGGCGTTCTCGCCAAGCGAAAGCGCACCCGTAACCGGAGCGTCGAAGACGATATTGCCGGTGAAATCGGTCGCGTCAATCGTGGTCGCCGTGAGTTCACCATCGCCTTCAATCGTGAAGGTTTCGGCCGAACCGCTAATCACGAGCTTGTTGACGACGGCGTCGTCATCCATCGTAATCGCCTGAATCTCGCTCGCGTCGATACGCGCGGTAATCGGAGTCGTCTCGTCCGAATCCGTCCAATCAACGAGCTCCGTGCCATCGCCTTTCTTCTTCGACCAAGCTTTTTCATCATGCCAAGATTGAATCTCTTCGGCAGAAACTACACGATCACGAACGCCGTCGTCATCAATCTCGACAATCTGGATACCCGCAAGGCCGAGACGCTTGTTGGCGCCAGTGTTGCGCGTACCATGGGTAATGTGAATCGTTGAAATATCATCAAGACCCGTCGAGTTCTTGGAGATGCGGAAGCGAATGTAGTTCTTGCCTTCCACTACATTGTTCGCATGCGCCCAGCCGTAGGCCTCCCAGCTATCATTGTCGGTAGCTTTCGACGGACCGGCGTAATACGTCCATTTCTCGCCATCGCACGAAATGACCACCGGGCAAGCGTAGAGGTGGCTATTTGCATTGTCGACGTTGTCCTGTACATCCGAAGCGATATAAACATAGAGGTCATACATCTCATACGGGATGTTGGAAACCTCAAACTGCCAACCACGCGCATTCGGCGCCTTGGGAAGCGTAACCGAGCCGCCTGGAATCGTTACACCCGGCTGCGAGCTCTCGCTGATCGTGTATTGCGTATCCTTGCTCTCTTGGTTGTCGTCAAGATAGGAACCCGTCAAACGCATATTGCCGCTTTCCATTGCGCCAGAGTACTTCGCGTAATAAGTATTGTGCGCACGATACGCGACCGCGACTTCGGTTAGATTGCCGTTGCCATCGGTCAAGAGCATATAATCCTTAACCTCGGCCTGATTGCCATTGGAAATCTTGGTGTTATTCCAGAACTTACCCGCAACCGGGAAGCCGCCAACGCTCGCATCCGTCGAAAGGATGGACGTCGCCCAAGGCTGATTGTCATTGTCCTTAATCGTACGCGCACCCGTCTTCAAGCTGATCGAGTTCGACTTCTTGGCGAAGTAAGCGGTAGCGTTCTCAACCCAACCGAAGAAGCCAGTTGGCGTGCCGCTAATCGTGGCGATATTCACCTCGAGAGAATTTGGCGAATAGATATCGCCAGCATCCATCTCGTTCATGGCCGCTATG
>CALCDB010000150.1 GCA_937901395.1 uncultured Verrucomicrobiota bacterium | reverse complement strand
AACCCCCGACCTGCTCATTACGAATGAGCCGCACTACCAACTGTGCTAACCTGGCTTGTGATTTGTTGCGTAGTATATCAAACTTAACGCGGCTTAGTCAATAGTGAAATTCGGTTTCCGGGTAGGAATCTTATGAATCCCTTTATCCGCAATTGCATCGCCAATGCATTCACTTTCGCAATCGGTAACTTTGTCTTTCTTGCCAAATCCTCAAGTGAAATTCCCCCTTCGTCTACATGCAGCATCAATAGCGCCTCTTCCATGCTGTATGCTGGTCTTTCCGAATCATCTTCTCCCTTCTCCTCGCTACGCTCGATCGGTTTTACCGCCGACTTTGGAAATAGCGAACTCATCTCCGATAAAATATCATCAGCATTGCGAACCAATATCGCCCCCTCGCGAATGAGCTTGAGGCACCCAGCCGACATGCGATTGTCCACTCGCGCGGGAACCGCCATCACCGTACGCCCCAAATCCGCCGCAATTGAAGTGGTAATTAACGTGCCGCTCTTGACTGGCGCCTCTACCGCTACTACGCCACGCGCCAATGCCGCTACTACATGATTCCTAATCGGAAACGTCTCGCAATCTGGTTGTCGCCCAAATGGGAATTCGCTAATTACCGCCCCGCCTTTCTCTACCATCTCCCGCGCCAATTCACGATTCTCTTTCGGATAAAACGAGTCCAATCCCGAGCCCAAGATTCCTACGGTAGTCCCTTCCGCCGCCAACGCCCCGCGATGCGATTCGCCGTCGATCCCCAACGCAAGCCCGGAAACGATCGACCAACCCGCCTTCGCCAAATCATACGAAAGATTATATGCGAGCTCCTTGCCGTATGCGGTGGCTCTGCGAGTTCCAATCATCGCAATCGCCGGCTTGGAAATCGCCGCGACCGACCCCTTTACGTACAATGCCAATGGACACCCCGGAACTCCCTTCAGTTGTTTTGGGTATTCTTCGTCCGCAAGCGTAATTATCCTAACCCCGTAACGCTCGGCCGCTTCATATTCCTTTTCCCAATCCACCTCGCCGCCCGACCTCGCTACCTTATGCGCGTATCTCTCCCATGCCTCAACTACCGAACCGCATTCTGCTACCAACGCCCCGACCGTGGCGAATCCTACGTTTTCGGTCAAATTAAACGCAACATACGCTTGACTATCAGTCATCACTTTTGATATACTACGCGTCATTGACGTTTTGGCCCACTCGTCTATCGGCTAGGACACAGCCTTTTCATGGCTGTTAGTGGAGTTCGACTCTCCAGTGGGCTGCCAATCATCCCTTTTGCTTCAACGCTTGACTTACCGCCAGCATTCTCTCGGAAAGATCTTCGAAGCCCACGTCGGAAGAATATACGTCCTTGTAATACTGATACGCCTTCTCGAGGTCCCCAGCGCTCTCCGCGCAAAGTCCCAACTGATAAACGACCTTCTTCTTAAGATCATCCATGGTAGGCAAGGCATCGCGCGCCGTCTCGAGCTGCATTACGCCCATATCCACCTGTCCCTGGCTCAAGAAGCACATCGCCAAATAATACAACGCCCATAGACGATCTTTCGGACTCTTCTGCGCGAGCTGCAAATGCGTGAGGGCGTCGTCGTAATAGCCATAGGTGAAATATAGCTTGCCCAACTCGAAGCGAAGGTGCAGATCGTTGGGATAGCGCTCTACGCGCTGCGCGAGATCGTCGAATACGAATTGATTCTTCTCGCCTTCCATCGCAACCGCCTCTTCTTCACGGCCTTCGGCTCTCAAGGCGTCGATCTGCTGATCGTAATACTGAACCTTGGTCTGCGAAAGCATGCGGTCGAGTTCTGGGTCCATCGTGCCAGATACCTCAATCGCCTGTTGCAAAACGTCAATCGCCTCATAATAACGCTTGCCCTGCACGTAAATTCGCGCCAAAGCACGACGCGCATTCATGTTCTTGGGCTCGGCCTCGATCTGCTTGAGCTTTTCCTGAATGAGCAATTCCGCGTCATCGCCGGAAACGACCGCCTTGTTCGCCGCATCCAACTTCGCCGCCTGCTCCTTGTTGGCGATGAGATTCTGAAACCCACCCTTCTTGCCCACCGTATCGGTCCATCCGGAATTCATCGTGGCCTGCGCTTCGCAATTCTTTAATAGCTGCATTATCCGCTGATCGCCGGGCTTGAGATCCGAGAGTTTGCGATATGCGTCTCTCGCCTTATCCCACCGCTTCGACATCGTATAGTAAGTTGCCACGCGCTCCAATAGCGATGGATCCTTGTTCGAGCATTCGTATGCCGCCTCCACCGAAATCGCCGCGTGATCCGTCATCCCCGCCGCCTCGGCCGCCTTTACCGCCGCTTCGATGTTGTCCGCATCCAATGGATTCTGCGTTAGAAGCTTTTCCGCTTCTGCCATCGCCTCCTTGTAGTTGCCCTTCTTGATCATTCCCTGAATCTTCTGCCGCGCCATCATATAACCGAGCTTCGCCCCGAAGCCGGCCTTGCCGTTCTTTTTGAAATTGGCGATCTGCGCGGCTCTCAATAGTTTGCGCGTCTCCAGAATGTCGGGCGCGGTATTGACCGCCTCCATCAGCATATCTACCGCTAATTCATAGCGCCCGGTCTCCAATGCCTGACGACCACGATTAGTGAAGTTCTGAACCTTTTGTGCGATATCTACCGCCATTACGATACCTCCAATCTATCTTCTCCAATTTTACCTACTACTCCGCCCGCCTTGTACGTCTTTAGCATGAAATGCGTGGCCGTTGATAATACTCCGTCGATCGTGGCCAAATCTTGCGCCACGAACTGCGCTACATCCTGCAGACTATCGCCTCTCGCGAATACCAATAAATCGTATCCGCCGCTCATTAGAAAGCACGCCTCTACCTGCTCGTAACGCGAAACCTTGTCTGCGATGCGTCCAAACCCAGAATCTCGCTGTGGCGTTATCTTCAACTCAATTACTGCACGAACCTCATTCATGATCGACTTTCTCCCATTTGATATTGAGAACATCATCTACTATTTGTCTTGCGAGATCTTCCATCACGCGATTGGAAGCTCCACGTTGCGCTGTCGTCAAATCCTGCCCGGCCGTGAAGGTTGCCGTTGCCCTGTAAAGACGATTGTTGATTAGAACCTTGCTCGCGCGCTTGTCGATTACCGATACCTCCGCCACGACTTCCATATCATACGCCGAATGCCTCAAGCCGTACCTGCGATCGTATGCGCTATTGGACGAACCGGCGCTCTTGATGATGCCCTGAACCTCCAATGCGGAATCGCCTACCGCCTTTATCGTGAACGCCCCTTCGCGCTGAAATTCCCGCAATACCTGTTGCGTGGCAATTGGCCCCAATTCCATCAAGTCGGTATTGTTGCGGAATGTCGGAACCGATACCGAACGATAATCCTTGGGGACGGTCGGTTGCCAAACGTAAGTCGTTCCGCACCCGCATACGCCCATGCCGATAAGTAGCGCCAATGCCAGATTCCTCATTGCTTATCTCCCTTCAATGCCTCCAAGCGCGCACGCACAGAATCAGAATGCTTGCCGTTTGGAAATTTGTTTAAGTAGTCCTCGTACGCATCAATCGCGCTTCGCTTGGTGCGAGTTGGCGAATCGTAGAATTTCGCCGCCAAATATATTTCCTCTTCCATTGCCGACTTTAATTGCTCGATGTAGCCGTTGATTTCGTTGGCATCTTCGCGATTGCAATTCTTCAACGCTACCCGCATGAAGTCAATCGTATCTTGGCAACGCGCACGATTGTACTCGTGCTCGTTCTGTAGCCCCATCCTCACTCTCGCCTCTTTCACGATCGCCTCCTTGGCCTCTGCGGAGTCCGGGTAGAGATTGCGTAGATTCTCGTACACCTTGATCGCATCGCTATCCTTTTGCTCGTCTTCGCGTAATCTCGCGATCGTGAGCATTGCCTTCGGAACCCACCTCGCTCCTGGCGCCCTGAGCACGCATGCCTCGTATGCCTTGCGCGAATCGACGGTATTGGCGAAGCGAACGAACATAATCTCCTTGCCGTGCTCCTCCATGAGTTGCGCCGTCCGATAGAGCTGCGCCGCCATCTTGTCGTAATCGCACTGTAGCGAATAGAAGTCCAGCAAATACCGATATTCGCGGAACGATTCTTCGTAATCTTCCAACTTCGTTCCCAGTATCTCCGCCAATTGCTGTTGCGCCAATGGTGCTTCCGGCGCTACCGGCCAGCCCCTTACCAATGCGTCCAATTGCTTCGCCGCCTTGGAATAGTCCTCCGCCTTTACCAATTCCTGACAATACTCGTATTGCTCCTTGGCGTTGTCTCGATCCGGCCCCGTGATGAATGAGAACCAACGTGGCTCCTTGCGTTCCGGACTCAACACGGTCTCGTCCGCATCGAACCCCGGATAGGCGTCGGTGGCGTATCTCGTGTTCATTCCCGGTGCGATGCCTGGCGTTGGATGCTGAAAATCTCCCCTCGCCATCATCGTGGCCGCCGTTGTCGCCGCAATAAGAAATAGTCCCGTCGTTTTCATCGCTTACATTATATCATTTATTACGAAAGATTGCCAATGACCGCCTTGATGCGTCGCACCCCGGCCGAC
>CALCDB010000149.1 GCA_937901395.1 uncultured Verrucomicrobiota bacterium | reverse complement strand
ACGAAGAGATGTCGATGAACCCGATGGAGATCTGGTGCTGCGAGGCGCAGGAGCGTTACGTCCTCGCGCTCAAGCCGGAGGCGAAGTTCTTCTTCGAGGAGCTCTGCAAGCGCGAGCGGTGTCCCGTCGCGTTCATCGGAATCGCTACCGGCGATGGCAAGCTCGTGCTCAACGATAGCCACTTCGGGGATAGTCCCATCGATATGGATATCAAGGTATTGTTGGGCAAGCCGCCGCGCATGACGCGCAAGGTGAAGCGCGTTAAGAAGAATCATCTTGCGCCAAACTTCGAGGGCGTCAAGCCGATGGATGCGTTTACCCGCATTCTGCATTTGCCGGCAGTGGCGGATAAGACCTTCTTGATAACGATTACCGATCGTACGGTCACTGGCAGGGTGGCGCGCGACCAGATGGTCGGCAAGTATCAGTTGCCGGCTGCGGATTGCGCGGTCACGACGATGGGCTACAAGACCTATGCCGGACAGACGATGGCGACTGGCGAGCGCACGCCGATCGCGCTGTTGGATGGTCCGGCGTCGGGGCGCGTGGCGATAACGGAAGCGCTCACCAATCTCGCCGCGGCCGATGTTGGCGATATCGGCCAGATTCGCCTTTCCGCGAATTGGATGGCGCCATGCGGCGAGCCGGGCGAGGATGCGATTCTCTATGATACGGTTCAGGAAGTGGGGCTTAAGTTCTGTCCCAAACTCGGCGTGTCGATACCAGTCGGCAAGGATAGTTGCTCGATGCATACGACGTGGACGAATTCCAAGGGCGTTCAGTTGAAGCAGGTAGCCCCGCTTTCGCTGGTGATCTCGAGTTTCGCGCCGGTCAAGGATGTTCGCCTCACGCTCACGCCCGACTTGAAGCCGGATGCGGGCAAGGAAGGATCGTCGCTCCTCTACGTCAATCTCGGCGCGAAGGATGAATTTCCATTGGGGGCGACTGCGCTTGCGCAGGTGTATGGTCAGCTCGGCAATAACCACGCGGATGCCGATGCCGCATTGGTAAGGCGTTTCTTCAATGCGATGCAGAAGGTAGTGAAGGGCAAGTTGGCGCTCGCATATCACGATCGTTCCGATGGCGGCCTCGCGGTGACCTTGGCGGAGATGGCGATTACCGGTGGACGCGGAATCAAGGTAACATTACCCGATGGAGACGCCTTGGAGCAGCTCTTCAACGAACAACCCGGAGCGGTGTTGCAAGTGGCGAACAAGCAACTCGAGAAGGTAGTTGGTATCTTCAAGGCGTCGCGCGTGCCCGTCGAAGTAATCGGTGCGCCCACGAATGACCGTGAATTTTCTATCGCCGTGGGAATGCGCGAGACGATCCGCACCGACCTTACTTACATCCGCCGTTGCTGGTCGGAAACTACTTATCGCATGCAGGCCTTGCGCGATAATCCAATCTGCGCGAAGGAAGAATACGATAATTCGCTGGACGCGAATGATCCCGGGCTTGGCTATAAGCTTACCTACGATCCCGACGAGACCTTCGCCGCGAACACGACGCAGACGAAGAAGCCGAGAATGGCGATCTTGCGCGAGCAGGGCGTGAATGGTCATATCGAGATGGCGGCGGCTTTCGCGTTAGCCGGCTTCGAGTGCGTTGACGTGCATATGAGCGACCTAATCGCCGGCAAGGTGGATCTCGCCGATTTCAATGGACTCGTCGCATGCGGCGGCTTCAGTTATGGCGATGTGTTGGGGGCGGGCTCGGGCTGGGCGCGTTCGATTCTGGATAACGATAGACTCAAGGCGATGTTCAAGAGCTTCTTCGAGCGTCCCGATACCTTCTCGCTTGGCGTCTGCAATGGCTGCCAGATGCTCTCGCAACTCAAGTCGATAATCCCCGGAGCGGAGAATTGGCCGAAGTTCGTGAGGAACGTATCGGAGCAATTCGAGGCGCGCTTGGCCACGATCGAGATCGAGCCTTCGCCTTCCATCTTCTTCAAGGATATGGCGGGCTCGCGCTTGCCAATCGCGGTGGCGCATGGAGAAGGGCGCGTTTGGACGGAGGGCTTCACGCCATCGTTCTGCGCGGCGCATTTCGTGGATGGCTATGGAAACGCCACTACGCGCTATCCTTTCAATCCCAATGGCTCGATTGGCGGACAGACCGCGTTCACGACGACGGATGGCCGCGCGACGATCATGATGCCGCATCCGGAGCGCGGCTTCCGCGCCTGCCAGCTCAGCTACAACGACGGCACGTTCAAGGTCAACGGACCCTGGATGCGCATGTTCCAGAACGCCTACCGCTTCGCAACCGGCGGCTGAGACGCTGTTCATGGGTCTGATGGCGACGCGTACATCCGCTCGAAGGACCTTGCGGACAATCCGCGCATCGCTCCAGGCAAGGAGAAGCCCGACATGGGCTGCTATGAGACATCACTGTACGGGTTCATGATGCTTGTCCGATAAAGGCTGAAAGAACAGGCATCGGCAGGTTAGGAGCATACGCA
>CALCDB010000148.1 GCA_937901395.1 uncultured Verrucomicrobiota bacterium | reverse complement strand
TTCGGTGGGTTCTGACTACACCTTCACCATGCCAGCCAGCAATGTAACGGTAAGCGCCAACTACACTCCGATAGAGTACACCGTTGCCGCCGGGGACACGCTGTCGATAATCGCGCAGGCCTTCAACACCACGGTGCGCAAGATCAAAGACATGAACGGGATGAAGAACGACAGCATTAGGATAGGCCAGAAGCTCAACATCCCCAAGGAAGGTAAGTGACTTATGAAGATTCTCGTAGTTGGTAGCGGTGGTCGTGAACACGCGATTACTTGGCGGTTAAGCAAGGATTCGGAAAAGCACGAGCTCTATTGTGCGCCCGGTAACGCTGGAACATCCGCAATCGCCACGAATGTAGCGATTAATGCAACCGATGTTGCGGCATTGGTGGAATGGGCGAAAAAGGAGCAACCCGACTTGGTCGTGGTAGGTCCGGAAGCTCCATTGGTAGCAGGGCTTGTCGATGAGCTTACGAAGGCGGGGATCGTCGCGTTTGGTCCGGTCGCGGCCGGTGCGAAGATGGAAGGGTCGAAGCGTTTCGCCAAGGAAGTGATGGCGGCTGCGAATGTGCCGACTGCTCGCGCGGAGACGTATACCGATGCGAGCGCGGCGAAGGCGGCGCTTCCGAAGTTTGGTCTTCCAGTGGTGATCAAGGCGGATGGATTGGCGGCTGGCAAGGGCGTCGTGGTTGCGGGATCGACATCGGAAGCCGAGAACGCCATTGATGATATGCTCGTTGGCAATCGTTTTGGCGAAGCGGGGGCGGAGATTCTGATTGAGGAGTTTCTCAAGGGAGAAGAGTGTTCAATTCTCGCTTTGGTCGATGGGGAGAATGCGGTTTTGCTGCCGAGTTCTCAGGATCACAAGCGCATATATGATGGCGATACCGGCCCGAATACTGGCGGAATGGGCGCGTATTCTCCAGCTCCGGTAATCACCGCCGACAAGCTTCCGATGATCAAGGAGAAGATCATATTGCCGGTAATTCGCGAACTCAAGAGGCGTGGCATCGTCTATCGTGGCATACTATATGCCGGCTTGATGGTTGATGAAGCGGCTTCGTCCGTAAAGGTAGTTGAGTTCAATGCACGATTTGGCGATCCCGAGACCGAGGCGGTATTGCCTCGTTTGGGAGGCGACTTCGCTTTGGCTCTTTATCATGCGGCGACTGGTGCGCTCAAGGATGACGACATTGTCGTTCTTGATGATTGCGCGGCGACCATCATAATTGCCTCAAAGGGATATCCTGGCAGTTATGAGAAGGGCAAGGAGATTACCGGCGTTGGCGGGCTTACCTTCCATTGCGGCACCAAGCGCGAAGGCGATAAGTTGCTCACTGCCGGTGGACGCGTCTTATCGGTTACGGGATTGGGCAAGACATTACGAGAGGCGGTCGATAACGCCTATGCGCAAGTAGCCAAGATTACATTTGATGGCGCGTATTATCGCAAGGATATCGCGCATCGTGCTTTTGAGCGATGAGATTTTGTCCAATAGCATCATCTTCATCGGGCAATGCATATATAGTCGAGCATGATGGCATAGCGTTGTTGATAGATTGCGGCGTTCCTTATAAGCGGCTATCATCGTTCAACTTCGATGCGGTATTGATTACTCATTCGCATACGGATCATGTTTCCGGTTTGAAGCCATTGTTAAAGCATAGGGAAGTTCCCATATACGCGAACTTGATGACGGCGGAAACGATCATGCACGATTATGACATAGCCGCGGATAGGTTCGTGTGCTTTGAGAATGGGCAGACATTTCAGATTTCCTCGTTTTCCATTTCGCCATTCTCCATTCCGCATGATACGAGCGATCCGGTAGGATATCTGATCAAGTCTCCCGATGCGACGTACTTCCATGGTACCGATATTGGTACGCCGTTGGATTGCATTGGGCTTAAGCTCGCCGAAGCGGATATCGCTACCCTGGAATCCAACCATGATCTTGAACTTCTCCGCACGTGTCAGCGTCCCGCATGCGTGATTCAACGGATCATGGGTCAGCGAGGACATCTTTCCAATGATCAAGCGGCCGAGTTAGTAAGGCGCTTTGCTTCGCCGCGGTTGAAGGCGCTTAATCTCGCGCATCTTTCGCATCAGTGCAATTCGCCGCATCTTGCGGAGAACGCGATGCGCGAAGCATTACGGGCGATAGGGCGCGAAGACATCAAGTTGACGATACTGGACTGATGAAGCGAGCTTTCTTATTTTCGGCGCTTTGTTGCCTATTGTTTCACATCGCCGGGTGCGGAGATTCCGCCTCGCCAATCGCGCGCGTCGAATGGCCCGTGATGGGCACGATTGCCGCGATTCAGGGGCGAGGCGATGATGGTGTAGCGAGCGAAGCATTTGCGCGTGTCGGCGCGGCGTTTGACGATGTCGTAAAGGAATTCAACGCCTTTGACCCCGCCTCGCATCTCAATAAGATTGCGCCATTATCAGATGCCGAAATCATAAACGTCACGGGCGATGAGTGCTATTCGGCGGCGTTTAAGCTCATGGAATTATCGGGAAGGGCGTTCAATCCTCGTTGGAAGGGTCCTTCCACCTTGGATATGGGGGCGATTGCGAAGGGGTATGCGGTGGATTTGGCGGCGAGCAAATTGGAGAGCGATGACGAACTGCTCATCGATCTTGGGGGAAACTTGAAGGCGGTGAAAGGCGACTGGAAGACGGGCGTGCGAGATCCCGCGAGCGATGGATGCGCGGCGACGCTCACGCTCCACGAGGGCGAGGCTCTCGCGACCAGCGCTACTTACTATCGGGGCAATCACATTTACGATGGAAGGACGGGCGCGATCGTAAGCAACGAAGTCGCCTCCGTTACGGTATTGGCCAATTCCGCGATGTGGGCGGATGGGCTTTCGACTACGCTGTTTATTTTGGGTCCGAAAGAGGGGCGGATGTTTTTGCAACGCCATCTGCGCTCTTTATATGGAGCAGGCGGAACCTTCGCGGTTCTTTGGATACTTAAGGATGGCACCAGGCTAACATACGGAGATGCTCGATTTTAAAGGCATAGCGGTTCATTACGGACATCAAGATGTTCTCAGCGACGTTACCTTTCGCGTCAACAAGGGCGATAGGGTAGGAGTGGTGGGGCCAAATGGCTCGGGCAAGTCGACCCTATTTAAGATTATTCTCGGCGAGATGTCTACCGATAAGGGCGAACTCGTAATTGAGCAAAGTCCACGTATCGGATGGACGCGACAGAATCCCGAACCCGACGCTCCCGACGAGACCTTGTTGGAATATTCCATTCGCGGCATTCCCGGGCTAAGCGAGATGGAAGCCGAGATGACGGCGCTTGAGGAGGATTTATCCGATCCCGTGAAGATGAAGCGCTATGGAGAATTGCAAACGCGCTTCGAGCATCTTGGCGGATATGATATCGAGACGCGCGTGAAGATTGCGTTGGGCGGGCTGGGTTTCGCCACCGACGAATTCGACAAGCCGTTTAAGACCTTCTCTGGCGGCTGGCGGATGCGTGCGGAACTTTCGCGAGTGTTGGCATCGCACCCAGATTTGTTGCTATTGGATGAACCTTCCAACTATCTTGACTTGCCCGCAGTAGAGTGGCTGCAGAAGTTTCTCAAGGCGTACGATGGAACGCTGATGCTCATCTCGCACGACCGATACTTGCTTCGCACGCTTACCTCAATCATCGTCGAAGTCGATGCCGGAACGGCTACGCGCTACGAGGGCGATCTCGATTATTACCTAACCGAACGCGAGGTTCGCTATGAGCACCTAAAGGCGGCGAAGGAGAATCAGGATCATCATCGTGAACAGCTTCAGCGCTTCGTGGATCGTTTCCGTGCGCAGGCGACGAAGGCAGCGCAAGCGCAAAGCCGGCAGAAGTTGATCGACAAGCTTGACGAGGAGCGCATCGTTTTGCCGAAGCGTTATACGCAATCAGGACGGCTTCGCCTTGCCGAACCGCCATCTTCCGGAATCGAGATGTTCCGTTGCGAGCAGCTTGGCTTCAGTTACGATGGAGTAAAGAAGGTATTATCGGGGCTTGAGTTCAATATCACGCGCGGCGACAAGGTAGCCCTAATCGGCTATAACGGACTGGGCAAGACTACGTTGATGCGCATCGTGGCGGGGACGCGTCTACCTACGGAAGGCAAGGCCGTATTGGGACACAACGTAATCCCCGGCTATCTTTCGCAGGAATTCGCCGAGACGATACCGCCCGATCTTTCGGTTTATCGTGTTGCCAAGAATGCTTGGGATGAGCATGGCGGCGGAGCCGAGAAGCTATTCCGCAATCAACTCGGGGCATTTGGCTTCGATGAGAATGATGTGGAGAAGCCGGCAGGCGTTCTTTCCGGCGGCGAGAAGATTCGTCTCGCATTCTTACGGCTCTTTCTCTCGCATCCAAACTTCTTGTTGTTGGATGAACCAACTACTCACCTTGATTTGGATGGCAGACGCCTGCTGCAAGACGCCTTGCAGAAATACACTGGTACCATATTGCTCGTTTCCCACGATATTGATTTCGTTCGTGCGGTGGCTACGAGCGTGCTTGAAATTACTCGTAGCGGGCTTCGTCAATTTCCCGGCGGCTACGATTATTATCGCGAGAAGACGGCGGGCGAGGAGGAGCCGCCATCATCATCCGCGCCGAGCGCTTCGCCCGCCGTTGCGGAATCGGCTGCCGCACCGCGTCTCACAGCGAAGGAGTTGCGCCAACAACGCGCGGCGGAGCGGGCGAAGATAGCGCCCAAGGTGAAAGAGCTTAGAAAGCGCGTGGAGACGGCGGAAAAGAAGATCGAGGAATTGCAGAAGTCGTTGGACGAGGCCTCGGAAGAACTGTTCAACCCAACTCCGCAGACCGACTTCGCGGCGGTTAATCGCACCGTCCGTACGCTTCAATTCGAGATCGACCGTTACACGGCGGACTGGGAAGAGGCGGCCACTGAACTTGAGCACTTGACGCAAGGGACATAAATTCGGTATAATACGCACTTATCAAAAGGAGAAAATTACAATGACAATCTTGATTGGCTTTCTTTATGTGTTGGAAGTAGTGGTATGCTTATTGCTCGCGTTAGTCGTGATGTTGCAAAAGCCGAAAGAAGGAGGGCTCGGCGGTGCGATTGGCGGCGGCATGTTGGAGGCCTCGTTGGGGGCGGATGCTGGTAGCGTATTGTTGAAGACGACTGCCGTTCTTGGAACCATTTTCATGATCAACACCTTGGTGCTCGCCCGCTTGACCTCGACTGTCGGTTCGGGTTCGGTCGCTGGCGATGATGATGCCGCGTTTGCACCAATTGAAGAAGTTGCGCCTACGACGGCACCAGCTGCTACGCCTGCGCCTGTAACTGAAGCGCCTGCGCCAGTAGCCGCCCCTGCGCCTGCTGCACCAGCACCTGCGCCCGCGCCAGTAGCCGCACCAGCGCCAACGCCAGCAACTGAAGCACCAGCTTCTAAGTGAGGCGGCCGATGAAGGTCCTCGTAACTGGCGGATCTGGTTTTCTCGGCATTAACTTAATCCGATTCCTACGCTCACAAGGCGTGGAGGAGATTCGCGTTCTTGATATCGCGCCCTTTGACTATCCGGAAAAGGATGAGCCATGGCTAAAGTTTACGCTTGGCGATGTTCGGGATGTGGTTGCCGTAGAGAAGGTTACGGAGGGCTGCGATGTAGTGGTGCATTGTGCGGCGGCCTTGCCCCTGTATTCGGAACATGATATTTACACGACCGAGGTCGATGGATGCAGAAATGTTCTCGCCGCAGCGCGTAAGTTCAAGTTGGATCGAATGATTCAAATCTCCTCGACTGCGGTATATGGCGTGCCCAAGAAGCACCCCATCTTCGAGACCGATCCTTTAATCGGCGTGGGACCATACGGGCACGCCAAGATCGCCGCCGAAGAACTCTGCCGCAAGGCGAATGAAGAGGGTTATTGCGTTTCCATAATTCGTCCCAAAAGTTTCATAGGTCCTGAACGGCTTGGGGTATTCGCGCTCTTTTACGATTGGGCATATACCGGGCATGGCTTTCCGATGATTGGCAGCGGAAACAATCGCTATCAGTTGATGGATGTGGATGATCTTGACCACGCGATTTGGAATACGATGACGTATGAGAAGTCGGTCGTGGCTACGGAGTTTAACATTGGCGCGAAGGACTTCACTACGATGCGTGAAGATTATCAGGCCGTATTGAACCGCGCTGGGCACGGCAAGAAGATTCGTGGCATGCCGGTAAAGCCGCTCATCTTCATTTTAAGGATTCTTGAGAAGCTTCATCTTTCGCCGTTATATCCATGGGTCTACGAGACGGCCTCGACCGATTCGTTCGTCTCCATCGAGAAGGCCGAGAGATTACTCAATTACAAGCCGCAATATTCCAACAAGCAAGCGCTCGTGCGCAACTATGATTGGTATGTTGCGCATATAGATGAATTCGCGGGCAAGCGCGGCGTATCGCATCGCGTTCCCTGGAAGCAGGGCTTGCTCGCCGTAGCTAAATTGTTCTTCTAATAAAGAAAGGTTATCATAGTCATGCGTCCAGTAGTATTGATTATTCGTGATGGTTGGGGAGTGAATCCCCGTAATGATGGCAACTCCGTATATGAGGCGAAGACGCCGGTGATCGACCAGATTCGCGCGCGTTATCCGCATTGTCTTTTGGATTGTTGCGGCGAGGCGGTAGGTCTGCCAGATGGCTATCAGGGATCGTCGGAAGTTGGACATCTCAATATGGGCGCGGGACGCATCGTAGTGCAGGAATTGAAGCGCATCGATGATGGACTTTCCTCGGGCGAGCTTTTCACCAGTCCGAAGTGGCAAAAGCTGATTGCGGATTGGAAGGCGAACAATTCCACCTTCCATTTCTTTGGACTACTTCAGGATGAGGGCGTGCACGCCCATCAGGAACATCTATTCAAGTTGATGAAGCGAGCGCGTGCGGAATTTCCAGAAGGCAAGATCGTAGTGCATCCATTTTTGGATGGTCGCGATACTCCGCCGCGTTCCACGCTTGAGTATATCGCGCGTCTCAAAACCGAGTTGGCGGCGATTGGCAATGCGAAGATCGGTACTGCGATGGGGCGCTACTACGGAATGGATCGCGTAAAGAACCTGAAGCTCACGAGCGAGGCGTATGATTGCATCGTGAGTTGCAAAGGCAAGCGCGCCGCCACGATTGAGGATTGCGTAAAGTCGGAATACGAGAAGGGGCTCACACCGGATGGAACGCCCATGACCGATGAATACATACCTTGCTATGTGATTGGCGATTATGAGGGGATGAAGGATGGCGATGTGGTGATGCACACCAATTATCGTCAGGATCGCGCCATCCAACTCACGCAAGCGTTCGTTTGCGATGATTACGCCGGCGAGCGTAGCGCACGGCCGAAAATCACGTTCCTCGGCTTTACCAGATATTGGGATGAATTCACCGATTATCTCTTGGGCGCGATGGGCGCGGGCGGAGGAATGGATAATCTCTTGGGCGAAGTGGTATCCAAGGCCGGCATTCGTCAGCTTCGTCTCGCCGAGACTCAGAAGTTCCGTCATGTGACCAGTTTCTTCAACGGCAAGTCAACTACGCCTTCGCAAGGCGAGGACCAAGTGGAAGTAAAGAGCCGCTTTGATCCCGCGACCTTCGCTTCGCATCCCGAGATGGATGCGTATAATGTAACGGAAGAATTACTCAAGCGGCTTGAAAGCAATCCGTATGGTTTTATCGTAGTCAACTATGCGAACTGCGATATGGTAGGGCATACGGGCGATATGAAGGCGGCTACGCGGGCAGTGGAAGTTACCGATGAATGCATCGGCAAGATTCTGCCGCGCCTATTGGAGCTTGATGCGCATGTGCTCATCTTTGCGGACCATGGCAATGCTGAGCAGATGGTGGATTACAAGTCGAACTTGACCAAGACCAGTCATACGCTCAATTTAGTGGACTGCTTCTATGTGGCCAACGATGCAGCGGGAGTAAGGTTAACGCCATTGGCGAAGCTTTCGGCGATTGCGCCAACCGCGCTACAGATGCTGGGGCTACCCATTCCAAGCGAGATGACTACTCCATCGTTGCTTGCAGGCAAGGAGCCGTGGTCAAAGACCTCGCTTAATATCTAATTTTGAGGGGCGGAAGTTGCCTTTTTGGTGCCGTTATATTGTCTTTCCCATGCCGTTGCAGGGTTCATTCCCTACCGTTGCATAATCCGTTGCTCCCCGATGCATGAGGCGTTGCATATAGTTGCACGGGTGAGAAATGGCG
>CALCDB010000147.1 GCA_937901395.1 uncultured Verrucomicrobiota bacterium | reverse complement strand
CGCTCCCACGCTCGTCTTCTCTCAAGTTCACGTTTCCGATCTTCCTCTGCCTGCCGGAGACGGGACTCGAACCCGTACGCCAAAAACTTGGCAAGGGATTTTAAGTCCCTGGTGTCTGCCATTCCACCACTCCGGCGATGCGTTGGCGCATATTATATCAAATCTAATGGCACTTTGCGCAAAGAATTTGGGATATCTTCGACGAATCTTGGCAATGCCAAGCCGCCAATGTGTTCCGCACAATATCGCTCGATCGCCTTTGCCCTTGATAATGGCACGCGAAGATGTTCCAACCCCTTGACGGGGTCGCACTGAAAAACGTAATATGGTCTAATTCGCTCCGCCGACAATACCTGCAGCAACTTCAGCATCTTTTCGCGCGTATCGTTTACGCCTCGCAATAATACGGTCTGGCTGGATACCGGAATGCCCTGCTCGATGAATAGCGCGGCTGGTCTTTTGGCGATGAGCGCCTCATCGGCCGTGTTGATATGCACATTCACCCAAATCTTCTTGGAACGAGCAAGCGCCTTGACCAGCGCTTTCGTGATTCGCTTGGGCTTGGCGACCAATGCGCGCGTACAAATGCGAATCATCTCTACTTGCGGCAACTTGTCGAATGCGTTTACGAACTCCATTACCCGCTCATCCGACAACGTAAGCACATCGCCGCCCGATAATAGAACATCCCTTACCTTGGGATGCGCCTTTACATAATCAACGCACGCCGAAAGTTCCTTCGCCGTCTCCACCGCCTTCGCCTTGCCCAATATCCAGCGGCGAGTGCAATGCGCGCAATAGCCGAAGCACTTGTTCGTGGTCATGATAAGCACACGATCCGGAAAACGCTGCTTAAGCCCCGCCAGCCGCTGCGCCGTGGATAACTCGTTAAACGGGTCTTCGGTAAATTGTGGCTTAGTCCTCATCGACAAATAAGCTCGCTGGAATAAAACACGAGGCAAGCGCATGATCGCGCACCAGCTTCACGGTAACCGAGATGTCGCGTCCCTTGAAGTTCTTGAACGCCTCGACCCATGCACCCGTGAGGCGCATCGTAAGCGCGCCGGTATCCGGAATGAAATTGGAAACTACCATCTCGCGCGGAGAATAGCGAATACCCGTTCCCAGCGCTTTGGATACCGCCTCTTTCGCGCACCAGAATTGCACGATGGCGCGCGAAGCGTTGATCGTATGCGCGGCCAATTCCAATTCCTCCGGGGTAAACACGCCATTGGTGAATTCCTCGGAAAGATCGCGATTCGCCGATTCCACATCCACGCCGACGCGCGCATTCGCCGCCGCGATGGCAACCACGAATTGCGCGGTATGGGCGATCGCTATATCCAGTTTGGTGCTTAGGTAATTGCGCCATTCCCCAAGCGCGCATGGCTTGCCGGAATCATCCGCCCATATCTTGATATCCGCATCGCTCCATCGCGCCTGATAGAAGGTTTTGAGGAAACGCCGAACCACATCCTTGGCGGCGGCTCGCCCGTATAGCCATTCCGTTCGCCGCGAGACCGATCCCGTCATGTTCGCGAAGGTCTTGCGCTCCGATGAATCGAGGATGATATGCGAAAGCATCTTCAACCACAATTCCTCGTTGCGCTCGAAGATATTATATGGAACATCCGTCACGAATGCGGAGGCGACATCCGTGGCTGGCGAACCCAACAATTCGGCGCCAAGTTCTTCGGTGAGATAATTATTCGCTGGCTGTAGAACCAGTTCTCGATATTCATTGGGCACGCGCTCGGTGAGTTCTTCCCAGCCGTCGAATCGCATCAACTCATTGCCATTGCCATCCGTTACCTCGATATCGCAGATATGGCTTTTCGGCGTTACGTCCGTGCGCCGCAAGTAGCAACGGAGATTGGAGCCCTCCTTCGGCATAGGGCCGACGAATACGAATCGCCGCAATCTGAACGGGAAGGAGAACGCGCCCGTGAAGCGCTCGTGGCTGCGCCACAACTTAAAGCCGCTCGCGATCACTTCCGTCAGGAGCGGATCGACTACCCACATCGGGAAGCGCGTGAAAGAAACGCTCCCCGCCAACATGGGAGCGACCACATCGTAATCAAGCCCCGATTCTCCCCACGCCTCCACAAAATGAATTCCCCTAAGCCGTCTGCCGCAACAAAGGTGCGCTGGATAGATATCGCGCCCCGACCAATGTACGCTACGCGGCTTTGAGAGCGCATCAACCACGGCCGGACGAGCCGCCAGAGCATCTTCGGCAAGCACGATCGTCGCTTCCATTATCGGCCATGTATATTCGCTATTGGGCGAATCATCGCGTATCAAAACCTTTACCGCCGATTCCTTGGGGTCGCATGAGGCCACGCGCTCCGCCTTGATGAAGAGCTTAAGTTCGCCATTGACGAACTCCACCATACGGCGACAATTCAAATCTTCTATCCGCCGGAACATCCGATTAGGCACAATCGCGGTTGCCGCCTCGGCCATGATCTCCATTCCCAATGGCAAGGTGAAGAGCGTCAATCCGCGCAAATTGGGCTCAGAATAACTAAGCTGGCTATTGCCTAATGCATAATCGCCAATAAACGGAAAATCGATTATCTTAAATACCTTCGTGAGTTCAATCGACACTCCCGGGCTCGACGCAATCGTATCGGCATCGGAAATCAACGGGGTCATCGCCCCGAAATCGAATTGACGTTGACGACGGGCGAATTGCGCAATCGCCGCCGCTCGCGTGGCGGCCTTCGCGCCTCGTCCCTTCGGATCCACCTTGATCGATGGGTCGGATAACGTAACTTCGTTTGAAAGCAATGTCATGCGCGGAAATTCACGCGAAAGTTTCATCTCTCGGTTCTTGCGAACCTCAAGCGAGATAGCCGCGCCAAAATCCAATTTCCGCGCGCCATCGCTCTCCATTAGATACGAGATATCCATCTTCGCGCCCAATGCCGCCAACTGCCCGATCGCATGTTGTATTTGCAAGGTCCCGCGACGATGAATGGAATCAAGCGCGATCGCCGCGTGCTCTTCGTCCTTAAGCGTATCCTCTACCGCTACCGTCATCAATCCACGCGGTCCGACCTCCAAGAACACGCGATAGCCATCCGCATACATGCGGCGAATCGTGTCCACGAAGCGCACTGGCTTCGTCCACCGCTCCGCCAAATCAGTGCGCGCCCCGCCTATGCGCGATGGCGTCAACTCCGCCGTAGCGCACGAATAATTATCGCAAATTGGCGACTTCTTCAACCAGTTCGTCGCGAACTTATTGATCGCGGGAACCAATGATTTGCAAAGCGGCGTATTGAATGGACGATCCAAATCGAGCTTCATCGGCTTCGCCCCCGCATTCACGACGGCCTTTACGAACTCCTCCTCGAAGTCCGGCATGACGGCGTATGTCTTCTGGCGCGGCGAAGCATCTACCGCCAGTATTACCTTGTCGCTCGGCAGAGTTGCCAAGCCCGCCGCCTCCTCAACGCGCCGCAACAATACCGTATACATCGCAATCGTCGGCAGCCCGCCGTGATTCACCGCCTTGTGGACGATCTTGTATATCTCGGAGATAACCTTGATTCGATCGGAACGCGATAGATCATCGCCTGCCATGCGAGAGCGCATCATCGCGGCCAAGTCTCCACCGGCGAAGCCAACTACGCCAGAAGGCAAAATACCAAGTTGCTCAAGATGACGAGTGAGCGCAACGCACCCGGTATACGTAGCCACCAATGCCTGCGCATACGCCCCCGACTTGAATATATCCGCATCGTGACGATAATATGGCGCAGGCGGAAAGATGAAGGAGGATGGCGTAAACGAAGGATCGTCCATCAAGGCCTCCTCAAGTTCGTCAAACGCGCCGCGACATTCCGGATTGCGAATCGCAAGATCGCGTATCATATCGGGGTAGAAGCTCGTTACCCCTGGGTAGACGAATGCCAGTTTTCCCTTCCCATCGCCCAGAAGATGATTACGAAAATAGTATGTTCCGCTCTTATCGCGAATGCGCTTTACCCCACTATTGGCGATGCGACTGCGCGCCGAAAAAAGCCGAGCCCGCAATGATTGCGCGTCTTCCGCGATGATAGCGATTACCGCCTCTCCATGATTAAGCGAACATGTATACGCAACATCCTTTAGCTGCGCATCCGGAACACGATCGATGAAATCGATAAGCCGCGTAAGCTCCCCTACCAACGCGCCTTCATCCGCCGCACTAACTAACACGAGTCTCGTCATGCGCGATTCTCCAATTCCTCTTCCAAAACGATCACCGCCGAACGTCCGGACGATTGCGAAAAGCCGATTGGATTGCGCGAATCGAAGTTCGCCCCCATTACCGCCGCTCGCCGAGGATTGGCGCTATCCCCAGTTATCCAAGGCCGCTCATCATCAAGCAAATACGCGCCGGAAGTCAAGTTGGAAATCGATTCATCCGCATGCTCGGGTGGTATCTGCGGCGGCAATACCTTCGTGTAAAGCGCCAGCGCCGCCTTCGCTACGCCCGCCGCCATCGAAGCGCGTAGCGTATGGCCGATATTCCCCTTAACCGACCCCACGCCAACCAATGGCATGCCCGGACGATGCTCGCCCCAAATCGAACGTATCGCCGCCAACTCGCGCGCCTCAGCTTCGCGAATGCACGAACCATCCGCCTCGACCAAACCGATTTTCGTGGGCTCGACATTGGCGCGATCGCTCGCCTCGCGGAAAATCGCCGAGGGATCGTCTTCCGGACAATGCCCGATCGCAACGCTTCTTATCAGCGCATATATCCTATCATGATCACGCAGCGCATCTTGGCGACGCTTGAGAACGAAGAACGCCCCGCCTTCGCCCGGCAACGTTCCATCCTGCGAGCTCGCGAATGGATGCAACTCAAGCCGCTGCGAAAAATCCACCTCGCCCGCCAACCCCTCGATGTATGCGCGACTGAGCGGAGGCGTCAGCGCACCCGCCAACGCGATATCCGCCCGACCAGATTCAAGATCGTCCATAGCCGACGAGAGCGTGGCCGCCCCGGTCAGAATGCCTGCATCCATGGTCGTGGCGACGCCGGAAAACGAACACTCGCGAGCGATCCACGAAGCGAAGCGATAACCGGTTCCCATCAGGAACGACGACGCATCGGGGTATGGGAGCGACTCCTTGAGCTTCACGCGAACCGAGTCGAGCGCGGTATCGGGAGCATGCGGAAAGAACCTCCGAATGATCTCCAACGTCTGATCCAAGAAGTCGGTATGCTGGAGCCAGTTCACCGTCGAGGAATTGAATGGCGGCGCATAGCCGATGCGAACCGATCCGCGAAATGACTCCTTTGAATGCGGCTTTAACGACGCATCCGACAATGCGTCAAAAGCGAGCTGCGTGGCAAAATACAAGTCTTGGTTCTCGCCTGCGTTGACTTGACGAGGAAAGTTCTGCATCGAAGGCACGCAAGAATACAAATCCGACAACTGTCCAATTCGCCGAGGATAGGCGCGATCGAAGACCGTCTTCTGGCCAATCGGCAACGCCACCCCTTGGCTCGGCTCGGTAAGAAGAATGCGATGATTGCGAATCGCCTCCCAGAAGGCTGCCAAGGTTGGACAACCCGCGAAACGGCAACTCATTCCTATTATCGCTATCATTCTGAGATTGGCGGAGGGAGGGGGATTCGAACCCCCGATACGGAGATTAGTCCGTATGGCGATTTAGCAAACCGCTGCCTTCAGCCACTCGGCCATCCCTCCAAATCGTTGTCGTATAGTGTATCAAATCTTTTGGATTCCGTCAACGAAGACCGCAGATGGTTTCCAGCTTCTTGGATTGATCACCACCAAGTCGGCGATATAGCCCTTCTCGACTTTACCGAGCTTCTTGCCCCAGCCCTGCTCAATCGCCTGATTCCACGAAGTGCAACGAACCAACTTGCAAAGCGGCAAGCCAGTCACATCATGAACATTCTTAAGCCCGTTACCCATCCATAACGTCGAGCCCGCGAGATTGCCGCCTTTCACCAGACGCGCCTCACCGCCCTGCAACTTCACCTCAAGCCCGCCCATCGTAAAGGCGTAGCCATCCTTACAATGCGAGCAACGCAGCGAATCGGTGATCATCTGAACATGGGCGAGATCGCGCTTGAGAAACACGAGACGCAACATATCATCGCAAAGATGAATGCGATCGCAAATTACTTCGGTGTTGAGATCATCCACGAGGAAGCCCGCGCCGACCATGCCGATCTCACGATGGTGGAGTTTCGTCATCT
>CALCDB010000146.1 GCA_937901395.1 uncultured Verrucomicrobiota bacterium | reverse complement strand
CTCTCCCACCACTCCCCCTCCCCATTAAGTAAAGGATTCGCGAAAGTGATGGAAAGCTGGCGTTTATGCGAGATTATTGCAATTAGCAAAAATGACAATTTTTGGGGTTAACCTTGTCACCTGTGGTTAACCTCACCTGTGGTTAACCCCGTTAACGGCACCTGTGGCGTCGACGGCGTCGACGGCGTTGACGGCGTCGATGTTAATGGTGGCGTTAGATGTATGATGCGTCTGACGTATGACGCTTGTCTGACGCGTCTGACAATTTTATGGTATAATATGCATTATATGATTGTTGGAGGGTGCGATGACTGAGAAAGAAAAGGAGATATTGCTTGCATTTGCGCGTGAGCGGAAGGCGAATGCAGATATTACGTATAACAATATCAAGCAGGATGACAGTAGTTATAAAGAGATAGAGTTTGACAATGCTCCCAAAGATGAAAAGGAGCTATCCGCCTTATTGGGGAGGAAGGAGAATGTTTGGATTAAGAACTTGGCATCGTTCTTTGCACAATTTGCAGGAGTTACTAATACTGAGAAACCGATATTGCCACTATCGACCAGGAATAAAAGATTATTAGCACTTTACAAGACATCCATGTCAGTATCTATGGTATTGAAGAAATTGCAGGAGATTGGTGGCCTTAAGTGTGTATCTGACAAGATAAGATTCAATGGCAAGAGAAAAGGACAGAATAAGTGCCGAATATAGTTGTTAGGCGATGAGCTCGACGGAAAACGGGCCATCGTTGAGCAGGCGAACTTTCATATCGGCGCCGAAACGTCCGGTCTGAACACGATTTTCACCGAGGGCGAGTCGAAGTTGGGCGATTACGCGCTCATATAGGGGGATGGCGAGCTCTGGCCGGGCGGCATTGGAGAAACCAGGGCGGTTGCCATGTTCGGTATCGGCATAGAGGGTAAATTGCGAAATGAGCAAGATCGAACCATTGACATCAAGGATGGACTTATTGGTCTTGCCATTTTCATCTTCGAAAATTCGCAGCTTCACCAGACGCGCGGCGATTTCATCCGCACACTTTTCAGTATCGGAATGAGTTACGCCGAGGAGGACGAGATACCCATTTCCAATTTTCCCGACGATGGAGTCGTCGATCGTTACCGATGCTTCCGTTACTCTTTGTACCCATGCTTTCATAACGGCGAGTATTATATCATTTTCTACTTGCCATAGCGGGTACATTTTTGATACAATTCACCAAAGATGAAGAAGGCACTTTCGATAATATTGTGCTCTGTGTTTGCTATGGCTACATTCTATGCGAATGCGGCCATGCCGCTCGTTGTTCATAATTCGATAGATTTCTCGAACGAGAACCTATGGGGGCAGACGCCGCGCTATGGTCTTGATGAAGATGGCGGGGCGGCGATTCAGACATTGTGTTTCTGGTATTCGAGCAACACGAATGGCAATGCGAGCGTGATTACGAATTACCAAGCGGGGATAGATTTCGCGTACGATCGCTTCGGCGATGCGGGCAAGGTGAATCCGCGACCGGATTATATGCGCGATGGGTTTCACAACACCGGATATTTGGATGTGGCGACGCTTTATCCATTGCAGCGTGCGTTCAATCCAGTGACCAGCGATGCTGGCATTTCGATGGAGTTGCCGGTGCCGAGCGATGATGGGTTATTCGTGGATACGCTCGTGCAATTCTGGGCGCGCGAGAATCCAGTTGATGAGATACCGACGGAAACATTGAACGGGCGGGCGAAATTCATGTGCTGGTTATCGGCGGCGGGCGCGGGCGCGCCGCAGTTGGTGATTACGGCGGGGCATTACAATCGCGCGGGAGAATTGGAGGCAGCGAATTACTTGGCGGATGTGCAAGTTCAGCAAGGGCGTTGGTATCGACTCACCGCGCGAGCAATCAAGGATGCTTCGACTAACGACAAGATAAACGCGCCGATGTTCGTGCTGTATCTCGATGGCGTGCCGGTAAGTTGCAAGGGCGAATACAAGATTGGCGAAGACATGGCGAAGATGGATAGCATGTTCATCGGCGATGAGTATTATGCGAAAAAGGCGTTGTTCCCGCCGATGGCGGCATTCGGCGACGAGGAGCGCAATCCCAAGCTTTCGGGCTTCGCGGTTCGCGGGCGGGCGGCGTTCGATGAATATGGCGTAGTGAAGGCGGGCAATCCGCTCGCATATCCGGCGACGAAGGTGGAGATGACGGTAGCGTTGGATCCAGTGAGAGTTCCCGAGGTCGTGTGCAAAATCACGAGCGGCGGAACCACGCGCGAAATTAAGTCCACCGACAAGGCGGAGATCACGTTCGAGGCGGGGCACGGCGATATCGTGGAGATCGAAGCCAAAGTCAGCGATGGATACTTGTTGAGGAACGAGCCGAAGCTTTCCGGCAATACGCGCGCGGTGGCCAATATGGAAGGATATCGGATAACGCTGGCGGACGATTTCGAGGATGCCTCGCGGTTGGTGGCGCGCATCAATACGGGAGACGCATATTTCTTCGTTGGGGATAAATCTTACGAGACGGTTCAGGAGGCGGTAGAGGCGGCGGCGCTTTCCGCAGATAAGACGCTGGTATTGGGCAAGGATGTGACGCTGGATAAGACCACGGAAAACGGCCAGATGTACATCAAGGCGAATTACGAGTTGATCTTGGATTTGCGCGGCAAGACCATCACGGGAGAGCATTTCGAGGAAGAGGCGGTAATTTACGACAAGGGACGCTTCACGATTATCGATACGGTAGGCGGCGGCAACATCATCGCCTCGGGAACGGCGATAGAGATCGCGGCGGATATCCGCCTCCACGCGGATGCCGAAGGTATGCCCCCAGTAGCCGATGATATAATAGAGCACCGCCCGCACGATATAGGCAAGCAGCATCACGCCCATCACAAAGAAGA
>CALCDB010000145.1 GCA_937901395.1 uncultured Verrucomicrobiota bacterium | reverse complement strand
CCACTCCGGCAAGTCAGCGACAACGATCTCATGTCCGGCCAGCTCCCGCTGCAGAGTTCTCCCGAGCATTCCCTTGCCACCTGTAATCAAAATCTTCATCGCTTGCTATCAAACACCTTTACAATATTAGCCCCGAGTAATACAATCTCCCAACTCATGTACATCCATGCCAAGACAATCGGCAAGAACGCGAAAGAACCATAAAGCGCAGACGATTTCGCGATTCCAACTTGCGCTATCGCGCAAATCTTTCCCCACGCTATGAATAATATCGAGGTAATTAAGCCGCCATACCACGCATAACGAAACCGAACCTTGCAATGCGGCATGATCCAGAAAAGGAACGCGCAAGAAAGCGCCGACCACAATAAGGTGAATAACACTCTAAAGATAAAGGAGTCGATTAGCCAAATTAAACCATCGCCCAACCAACTCGTAAGCTTCGTCGCCCCGAATGTAGCCAAGATTACATCCTTAACCAAATTCAACATCGGCATCGACATCACCATCGCCATCAAAATCGGCAAGATTACCAAGATGAAGATGTACATATACGCCCTCATCCAAATTGGACGCGGCTTATCGACCTTCCAAATTCCATTGAAACTCGCCTCCACCATGCCTAACGATGAGATAACCGTCCATAATAACATCACAAACCCAATCCAACCGAAAGTCTTTATGTCAAAGCTCTCAATGCGCGAGAATATCGCGTTCGAGATGCGCCGCGCCTGCTTGCCAAATTCCAACGCTACCGCCTGCTTCTTAACTTGCTCGCTATCATCATTGAACATCGGTAACCAATTCGTCGCCACATCATCCTGACCATGCTCGATATTGGCAATCATCGCGTCAATATGCGAGTTAATCTGCGTTCGCGCATAATGATCCACCCCGCACATCTTCGCGCATACTAAGATGCAACAGATAATTGGCACCACCGCCAATAATGAAAAATACGTAAGCCCCGCTGCATGTAAACTACAGTTACTTGATTGGAAGCCATTAAACACCAACTTACACCAATCGAACAACTTCTTCATATCAAATTACCAGTTAGGATGCCCAATAACACCCCGATTACATAAATCGTCACGAGTATCATCAAATTCTCTTTCAAATTACGATTGGTTCTAAAAAGCACTAACAACCCCAAGCCCGATCCCGTAAAGGAAGACGCCATCAACGCCCCAGACGACATCGCATTCTCCATATAAAGATCCGCCCCGGCTACCGAGACCGCACAATTGGGTATCAGCCCCAATGCCCCCGCCGCCAACTCCCCGATATATGGCTTGGTTAGACGCAAACTTTGAAGACAATCACTGCCAAAATAATGCATGCATAATTCAATCGCGCCGGAAATTATCACGATAAACACGAATATTTCCAGCGTATGAATAAGCGCGGGAACAAGCACGCCCTTGTGCTCATGACACCCGCAATGGCTATGCTCGCAAAGCTCATGCACCGATACTTCGCGCCGCATATGACGAACCGCCACCAACAAACCATTAATTACGAACCCTATCGCCAAAGCCGCCACCACCTTGATTCCCACAATCTTCAACATCAATACCGACGACGCCCGCTTCGATATCAATACCGGCAATAATTCATCCGATGTGGAAAGAAACACCGCTATCAACGTCCCCACCGTTATTACCCCGCCCGCATACAATGAGGCCGCCGCCGCCGATACTCCGCACTGCGGAACCGCCCCGGCGATCGCGCCAGCAGCCGGCCCCACAGAACGCGTGCGCTCGAGAAATCTCCCGAGCGCACCACCCGTATGCGCCTCTATCGTCTCAAGGACAAGATATGTCACGAAGAGAAATGGAAGCAGCAACAGGGTTTCTTTGACGAACTCTATCACGCCTGAGCAATAGCTTCGTTTGGACACTGCGCCGCGCACGCACCGCAATCGACGCACTTATCCGCATCGATCGTGTAGGGATTACCCTCAGAGATCGCTTCAGCAGGGCAAGCATCCTTGCAACATCCGCAGCCAACGCACTTATCAGCCTGAATCTTATGTGCCATTATTTTTCTCCTTTTCTTTTTGTCTTGCAAGACGAGTGAAATTATATCAAATTCACTCGAAAATCACAAACGCAGGCAACCCCTGAATATCATGAAAGCCCTCAAGCGCCTTCAACTCTTTCATGTTCTCCGCCTGCATCTTAATTACCGTAAATGGCTTGAGCGCCTCTTTTACCGCACTATCGGTAAACACCTTACTCTCCATCGCCGAGCAATTCTTGCACCACGTAGCCCAACAATCAACAAACACCGGACGCTTTGCGCTCTTAAGAACCTCGTCAAAATTCTCCGGCGTGGCTACCAATACCCCATCTTCCTGCGCAACTTGATTCTGCGCGCCACCATTTTCAGTAAACCCGCGATATGCGAGATATCCATACCAAGCGGCGAAGCCCAATACGATTATCGCAAAGATATTGTTCACCCACTTCATCCACGTTCCTGGCTTTGGCAATACCTGCATCCCCGCTCCGAGGAATGGCCAAGGTAATGCCATGCCTATACCCAACACGAATGGTAGCCCCAATGCCAACATATTCCCTTCCGCATACAACTTCGCCGTCAATAATAATACCGAAATCAGTATCGGCGCCACACATGCGCCAGCCAATATTGCGCTCATTATGCCCATGAAAAATGCGAATAACCACGGCAACATCGTGCTCTTCTTTTGCGCAAGCCCACCACGCTTCTTCGACAAATCTATGAAAAACACCCCTGAAAGCGCCAACGCCAAAATAATGAAGATTACCGCAATTACCGCGTTGAACCATGGATTGCCCTGAATCGTACCAAACGCCATGCCGCCAATCGCCGCCAATACACCCAATGCCCCGTATGCCAACGCTATCCCAAGACCATACCACAACCCACGCACTGCCGACTTGCCAATTACCATCAAACTGATTGGGATCATCGGTAATACACATGGCGTTAGATTCATCATCAAACCGCCTAATAGGATAATTAATATTGCGAGCGCGGTAAAATCGTTTATTCCATGAACGACAGACGGCGCCTGCTCATCTTTTAAAAACGACACGATTTCCTCTACCGACTGATACCCTTGACACATCCGACTAACCTCCGTAGTCGCGCCAGTAATAGTCGCGTCCGCTTCTTCCGTTGAAGCTGCAGATTCATCCTCCTCGATCATCCTGCACATCCCATCGACGCACTCGTATTTAACTCCGTCGATGATTTGTATTTCGGCCTTAGCCACAAACGCCAATAGCGCCAAACCTGTGAATAGTAATAATTTCTTCATCTTATATTCCTCCTTTGCGTCGATGCCTGCTGGCATATTCCAAAAGTGCCTTATCTAATTCCTCCTCTGAAAAGTCTGGCCAAAGAACATCGGTAAAATAATATTCGCTATATGCGCTTTCCCATAAAAGAAAATTGGATGTGCGTATCTCTCCGCTTGTCCTGATTATCAAATCAGGGTCGGGCACATCTGGCGCATACAGATAATTGCGAAATGTCTCTTCCGTTACCGGCCCCTTGATGCGATTTATCGCATCGATGATCTCCGCCCTGCCGCCATAGCTAATCGCGGCGATGAACTCCCGCTCGAAATGCGCCGTCTTGCGCTCTAAGGCCTCAATCGTGTCGATTAACTTCTTCGACAAATCCCCGCGTCTCCCTACCATGCGGAACCGAACCTGATTCTTCATGAATTCCTTTTCCTTCGACTTGAGCATACGAACGAAAAGCTTCATCAAACCATCAACCTCTTCTTTGGGACGCTTCCAGTTCTCCGTGGAAAACGCATATACCGTAAGATACTTAATTCCCTTATCCCCACACCACTTCAACACGTTTCCCAATGTCTTCGCGCCCGCAATATGTCCCTCGCCGCGCCGCTTTCCACGTTGCATTGCCCAACGCCCATTGCCATCCATGATAATCGCGATATGTTGCGGCACATTGCGCAAATACCCTAACGCTTCCATAAGGAACCTTTCTGGCGTCGAGGCCCCGCTCGTCACGCCCAGCGTTCCGACGCCGCTGAAGTCAAGTTGCTCCAGCTCGGCCATCGAGCCGGCCCTGAACACGCGAGCGCCCTTCTCCGCGGCGACTTCGGCCAGTCGCCGCGTGTTGGACGACTCCATGCTGCCGAGCACGAGAACCGCATCGCCGCGAAAGCGCCTTACCGCGTCCTGCCGCAGCTTCGTGGCCGGGCAGACCTCGACATCCGCCTCCACCTCCTGGCGCGCCCGCAGCTCGGCGATTCGCCGGGCGACGTCATCCGCGTTCAGCGTGGTCTGGCTCACGACGCCGATTCTGCCGCGGCCGCACTTCACGCGCTCGACGGGACCGTCCTTCCAGACCGTCGCGCCGGGGCATTCGCCCAGGACGCCCTTGACTTCCGCATGATCCGGATCGCCCAAGACGACAACGGGCAGGCCGCGCACGGCGAAGTCACGCGCCCGCTTGTGCATTCGCGCGACAAACGGGCAGGTCGTGTCGATCACCTTCAGCCCTCTCTCGCGCGCGACCTCGCGCACGCGCGGCGAAACGCCATGGGCCGAAAAGACGACCTTCTCGCCGACGGGCACCTCCTCGATGCGATCGACGAAACGGTAGCCGAGCGAACGGAGCTCCTCGACGACGATCTCGTTGTGGACAAGCGAATGAAGGCACCAGACGTTCGACTGCTTCAGCGCCGTCTCGATCGCCGCACGCACGCCTCCGCAAAGGCCATGCGGCTCTATCGCAACGACTTTCACGGCACGCAGCGCGTTCCCGCCGGACATTTCAGGTGGCGAACGATCTTGCCGTCGCTGCCGCGCTCCCAGCGTGCGACGATGTTTCCGCGGGGCGTCGGAACGGTTCCTGAGGCGAACGCCAGCGAGCAGTCGGGCGGCGTGAAGCGGAACTCGGCGAAGCCCGGCTTCACCGGCACCACGCCCAGCACGTAGTTCGAGAGAATGCCGGCCATCGCCGTGTCGGGATGGGCCTCATCGCCCCAGCCCTTGCGAATCAGGTTCATGCATTCCTGCGTCGTGCGGAGGCCTTTCCACTCGGGCTCCAAGACGCGATGCCAGTTGTGCTCGAAAAGCCAGGCGAGGGCCTTCTCCGGTTCGCCGTATTCGAAGGCGCCGCGCACGGAGAGCGCCTGGAACTTGCCGTGCCTGTGGCGAGCGTGCGACGCAAACACCGTCTGCGCCTCCTGTGCGGTGACGAAGCGGAACGACGTCGCCAGCTGGTTGGACTCCCTGCAGCGGTCACGCTGTTCCAGCGACATGACGAAACCGCCCTTCTTTTCGTCCCAGAAGAACTTCCGCGCAACCGCCGCGAGAAAGTCCGCCCGCGCCGCCCATTCGCGGCAGGAGTTCTCCTCGCCAAGCCAGCTCGCCAGCTCGGCCGCATCGCGCCAGGCCTTCCAGAGGAGAATCTGCATGTATGCGCGATGGTGAAGCGACCTGGCGCCGAAGGTCAGCCCGACCGCGCCCTTGCACGTCTCCCGACGCTGCTGGAAAAGCCCCTCGCCGTCGATCTGCCCGGCCAGATACGTCAGGAGCCGGCGAACGGCGCCCAGCTGTTCCTTCGCCAAGTCGAGGTCGCCCGTGTGCAGCACGTGGTCATGCAGAACCGGCACGAACCACGCGGCGAATTCGTCTGAGCCGAAATGCCCCCATGCGCCGTCCCCGAACGGCGCATGGTCTTCGGGAAACGGGGCCGCCTGAATGTAGCCGCAGGGGAGCTGGCTGTCGGCCAGCATGCGAATCGAGCCGGGCATGTACGGGCTTCGGGGAGAAAAGGCGACGTACATGTTCCGCTGCGCCCACCACAAGTCCCCGCTCCAGACGAGTCGATCGCGCTTGGCACCGTCCGAAAGATACGGCCGCATGGGAGCCAGCAGCGCATTCGTATGAACCCCGCAGACGCGGAGGGGGTGCGTGCGCCCTGGAATCGCCGCGAGCTGGCAGGTTCGGACGCTGGCCTTCCAGATGCCGTTCAGCCGCTCGTCCGAACAGGCGAAGGAGCCGACGACTTCTTCTTCGGAATGGATGCCGTCGTTCACGAGGCGAAGCGCCGCGACCCTTGCCCCCCGCCTGTCGCCTGCTTCGCTCGGGGGACATGCGCCGGTCTCCGCCGTCCATTTCGCATAGCGCACGAGCCCCTGCGCAAGCGGCGCCCGATAGGTGCCGTTGGAGACGACTTCGAAGACATCGAAGCGATCCGTATTGGCCGGCAGGATCGGCAGCCAGACCTCCGGCCCCAGGTAGGTCGCCCTCGTCTCGTGCCAGAAGTCGCCCTTCTCGCCCAGACCATCCGGATGGGTTGCGTAGACGACGCGAATCCTCGTCGGCGCCGTAACGCCGGTCACGTCGATCTCCGGGTAGCCGCCTGCGCCGTCCGGGCCGAAGTCAACGGTGCCCGTGAGATTCGCCGATGCGAGGGCAAGTGCGAGAAGAGCGCTCATTCCGTCTCCTTCTTGGCCGCGTTCCAGAGCGCGTCCATCTCGTCAAGCGACATCGCCTTGAGGTCGCGTCCCTGGGACTTGGCCGCCTGCTCGACCGTGCGGAAGCGGCGAGTGAACTTCGCCGTCGCGCCCTCAAGCGCGCTCTCGGCGTCCACGCCGAGATGGCGCGCCAGGTTGCACGCCGAGAAGAGCACGTCGCCCAGTTCGTCCTTCACCGCCTCGGAATCGGACGGCTTCTTCGAGACGCGCGCAGCGATTGCCGCCTCGAGTTCGCCGAGCTCCTCGCGCATCTTCGCCATCGGGCCGTTCGCGTCCTTCCAGTCGAAGCCGACGCGCGCGGCCTTCTCCTGCGTGCGCTGGGCCTTGAGGAGCCCCGGCAGCGTCGGGGGCACGCCGTCCAGCGCC
>CALCDB010000144.1 GCA_937901395.1 uncultured Verrucomicrobiota bacterium | reverse complement strand
GCTTCCGGTACTTAAAAGACCGGTTCTTTTTGTCAACAACCAGAACTTCCATATCCGCAATGGCTGCATTGAGATTCCTCTTCCTGTAGATGGTAAGTCGAGGCGTATGTCGTTCAGATGTTCCGTGACTGACCGTCAGCAGGAGATCTTCGATAACCATAAGCTCGGTACGTTGAGGCTCGTCCTTAAGGATAAGTCCATCTATGCTCAGGTAACCTATGATACCGAAGAATGCACTGCAACCGGCGATGCCATCATCCGTGGGAGTGTGGGCGACTGGCCATGCGGAAATGATAATCTTTCAATTGATAAACGCGAAGGCAGCGTTTTCGATGAACCAGCATTCTCCGCTCGGTAGCGCTGCGGGCTATGGCGTTCCGCTGCCAATCAGCCGAAAGTTGACTGCGAAGTTGCTGGGCTTCGAATCGCCGATTCACAATGTGTTCGGCGCGTCGATGGGACGCGGCGAGGATGAGTCCTGCCTCATTTCATGTTGTGCGCAGTTGATGTGCGTGTTATCGCGCTTGGCGGAGGATATGATTCTTTTCTCGATGCCTGAATTCGGGTATTTCAAGTTGCCTCGCGAGTATTGCACGGGCTCTTCGATCATGCCGCAGAAATTCAACCCGGATGTTCTCGAATTGGTGCGTAGCAAGGCCGCGCAAGTCGTAGGGTTCAACACGTCCGTGCTCACGCTGTTGCATGCGATGCCAGGCGGATACAATAGGGATTTGCAGGATACTAAGTTCCTTTATATGCGCGCGCTGGATATTACTCGCACTACATTGCGCATTCTCGCCAAGGTCGTGAAGGGAACTTCCATCAACGAGAAAAAGCTCATTGATGGCTTCATACCCGGAGTGTTCGCTACCGATGTGGCGCTTCGTAAAGTGGCGGATGGAATTCCATGGCGAGACGCATATCACGAGGTTCGCGACCATCTGGAGATACTGAATAACGAAGACCCGTATCTTGCGGTCGCGGCGAAGACGCATGCCGGCACGACTGGCGGGCTTGACTATTCCAAGTATAGGGATATCATCGCGAGCGAAAATAAGTTCGTAACGGAGCAGAGCGGTAAATTCAAGGCCGCGATGAATAAGTTGTTGGCGACATGAGCAACCGCGATATCATAACCGTAAAGGATCTTCATGTCAAGTATGGGACATTTGAAGCGGTAAAGGGCGTGAGCTTTACGCTCCATCAAGGCGAGATTCTCGGCATCGTCGGCGAATCGGGTTCCGGTAAATCGACCATCGCCAAAACCCTGATGGGGTTGGAGGCGAAGAGCGCTGGGGAAATTTCGATTCGCGCCAAATCATTGCAAATGATTTTTCAGGATGCGGTTGGCTCCCTTAACCCACGTATGTCAGTTCAGCAGACGCTTTCCGAGGTCATTAAGATAAAGCGTAGCCGACATACGATTGACGAATTGTTGGGCTTCGTTGGACTTTCCAAGGCGGTGTTGGCGCAATATCCGCGCGAGTTAAGCGGAGGACAATGTCAGCGAATCAGCATCGCGCGGGCGCTTGCGTGCGATCCCGAGATTTTGATTGCGGATGAGCCAGTTTCCGCGCTTGATGTTTCCGTGCAAGCCCGCACGCTTAACTTGCTACGCACTTTGCGCAAGGAGTTGAATCTTTCGATTTTGCTCATCGCCCATGATTTGGCGGTAGTGAAGAATGTGTGCGATTACATCATGGTAATGGAGCGCGGGCTATTCGTCGATGATGGCGATGCGAGCGCCGTATTTGACCATCCTAAAAGCGAATATACCAAGACCCTGTTGAGGGCGGTGCCGAGGATCGATGGATAAGCGCGCAATAAGGGCGGAGATGAAACGGCGTCGTTTGGAGTTGACGCCAATGGAACGCGCGCACGCATCGTCGATAATTTGCGCCAAGCTATGCCACGCTTCACCGATTAAGGCGGCGTTGGGGTCTCGGGCGGGAATAGCGGTTTATCTCGCGAATCGAGAAGAAGTGGATATCGGCGGATTCGTTGATTGGGCGCTAAACGAAGGCGGCGAGTTATATGCACCGCGTTGGAATGGCGAAACTTATGTGCTTGCGCCGCTTAAATCTCGCAACGCCTTGGTTGTGGGTCCGCATAATATTTTAGAGCCGCCAGCGAATGATGGCGTTATCAAATCGCCCGCAGTTTGGCTCGTTCCCGGTCTCGCCTTTACCGAGAATGGAGATCGCCTTGGCTATGGCGGGGGATGGTACGATCGGCTATTATCGGCGGCTTCTAAGGGTGCGATTAAGCTCGGTATCGGGTATTCATTTCAAGTAGTGGCGAACCTGCCCCATGAGGAGCACGATATTAAACTTAATGCAATAATTACGGAAGAGGCATAGGTATGCGCGAGAAGCTTTCCAGTCGATTGGGTTTTTTGATGTTGGCCGCGGGGTGCGCAGTCGGGCTCGGCAATGTTTGGCGTTTCCCATATATCGTTGGAAAGAATGGGGGCGCGGTATTCGTTTTGTTTTATCTTTTCTTTTTGATGATACTGGGGCTGCCATTGCTTATCGCCGAATTAAGCATTGGTCGCGGCGGTGGGTTTGGCATTTCCGCGTCCATGCGCGTGCTTGGCAAGCGTCCATTGTGGGGCGTGGTTGGCTTCGTTATCTTTCTCGGCAATATCCTGTTGATGAGCTATTATACCGATATCGCCGGTTGGCTGTTGCGCTCTTCATGCGCATATATCTCCGGTTGCCATCCCCCGGACTTTTGCTTCTTGGCGTCAAACAATAGGTTGGAGACGCAATACATGTTGATTATCATTGGCTTCGCTTCCTTGATTTGTCTGTTTGGCGTAGTCAAGGGAGTGGAGCGCGTCAGCAAGGTGATGATGGTTTTGCTATTGGCGCTTATTTCCATTTTGGCGATTAGGGCTTGTTTGTTGCCGGGCGCGATGAAGGGGATTAGTTTCTATCTCAAGCCGGATTGGCACGCGTTTATGAGCCATCCATTGGGCGTAATTACCGATGCGATGGGGCAGGCGTTCTTTACGCTTTCCATCGGCATTGGCGCAATGACGATATTCGGTAGTTATATCGATAAGACGCATTCTTTAGTAAAGGAAGCTACTTGGATCATAATAATCGATACCTTCGTTGCCATAATGTCGGGCTTTGTGGTATTCCCGGCATGTGCTGCTTATGGGGTCGATCCGGGCAATGGTCCCGGGCTTATCTTTATGGCGTTGCCGAAAGTTTTCGCGCAAATGTCGGCAGGCTACTTTTGGGGAGCCATATTCTTCGTCTTCTTGGTAATGGCGGCCTTTACCACCATCGTGGCGGTATTCGAATGTATCATCGGTGGAATCGTGGATACTTTTCACGTGAAGCGCGCGAATGCCGTACTCTTGACGTTCTGGATAATCGTGCTTTGTTCGTTGCCGTGCATTTATTATGATCAGGCATTGGGATATGAAGATTTCATCTTGTCGAATATTTGGTTGCCATTAGGGGCGTTGGGACAGTGCATATTCATTTCCTATCCGTTGGGTTGGGGATGGAGCAATTTTAGGATAGAGGCATCGTCGGGCAAGGGAATTAAATTGGGCGCGTGGATGAAGGGGCATTATCTATTTGTCGTCCCAATTCTAATAATCATCGTGGCGCTTGGCGCTTTGATTGCATAACGATTGCTGCCGAGCCCTTGCGGCAAATACGGTCTTGCGCACTTTGCCACCCGAAAGTAATACCGACACATTGGGCGGACTATAGGGACACTTTGCCTTTTTGATACCGACATATCGGCCTTACTATAGGGAC
>CALCDB010000143.1 GCA_937901395.1 uncultured Verrucomicrobiota bacterium | reverse complement strand
GCCGACGCCGTAGAACTTCTTGATCGCCTTCTCTACCTCTTCCTTCGGCGCCAATACCGTGCGAATGCCGCAGTTCGTAACCAGGCGAAGCCCATCCGCCGCCTTGGTGTCGAATGGATCCGCCGATACTACCGTAAGCGAGTTCTCATCTACTCTAAATGGCAACACGTTGAATTGGTATACCGCCGAAGCCGGCAACTTCTGCAATGCCTCCGGGTTCGGATTCTGCTTCTCCAAATCCACCGTCTCCAACGAAAGCACTTTCCCGACCGCCATCAGGAATTCTCGCTCCTTGACGCCGCCGAATTTCACCGCCGCCTCCGCCAGCGACATCCCGGCATTCGCCGCTCGCGAAACCGCGATCTTCTCAATTGCCGCCTCGGAATATATTCCGGCGGAACGCAATATCATCGTCGATAAAGAATCATTCTCTTTCATTGGGGCTTATTATATCATAAAACGCCGCGGACGAGAAGTCCACGGCGCCTCATTTTCATCAACTAAGTTCGATCATCACTCTACGATCGTGACGACCTTGCCATCCTTGATGAATTTCACCTTTCCGTCCTTAAGTGCAAAAAGTGTGAAGTCGCGTCCCTGACCGACGTTCTTGCCGGGATGAATCTTCGTTCCACGCTGACGAACGATAATCGAACCCGTCGTGAGGAACTGACCGTCGTATGCCTTTACCCCGAGATATTGCGGGTTTGAATCGCGACCATTACGCGCTGATGCGGAAGTAGCCATTTTTCTTATCCCTCCTTACGCAATTGCCTTAACCGTCGCAACCGTCAACTGCTGACGATGCCCGACTTTCCTGCGCTCGCCTTTGCGGCGCTTCGCCTTGAAGTTGATAACCTTCTTGCCCTTGATGATGCCATCAACCGCAAGGGTTACTTTCGCGCCTTCGACGTATGGCGCGCCAACTTTGAGCGTAGTTCCATCCGATACAGCGCAGACTGTATCCAACACTGCTTCTTGACCAACCTCGACCGCGATCTTTTCAATCTCGATCTTCTGGCCAACCTTCACCAGCGTCTGCTTGCCGCCAGTTTCAAGTATAGCGTATGCTTCCATCTTTTTTACCTTTCTTCTCGCTTTCCTTGTGGAAGATCCTCCCTCCACGAAAAACTGAGTGGCGCGTAGTATATCATATCCGCTCTCCCCCCGTCAACCCTCAAAACGCGATACTACACGGCCATCTCAGAAAAAACCAACTTATTTTATCGCAGATACATTATCGTACCCGTCTTCGCTGGCGCGATTTCGTCAAGGATGAGTCTGCCTTCTTCAAAGCGAAGCAGATACCCCTCCTTGCCGTCAAGCGTCACCGAAGTCGGCATGTACATTGGTTCACCCGAAAGCACGTTCATTACCGTATCGCCAGCCGCGACTCCCGTCACGTTGAGAGTTTCCGCGAAAGCCGCCGCATACGCCGTAATCGGCGCCTCGCCTACGTTAATCGTCGCGCCTTCGCCCATCTCAAGCCCTGCCAACTTGCCGCTGCCGCTCAACGCTCCGGTAACTTTGATATCGCCAGCCGGGATGGTAATGGTCTCCGTCTCGCCTTCGCCGCCTTCGACCGGAACTTCGACATCCTCCGTGCTGATGACCTCGCCATTGAATACCAGATTCTTGGCTACGAACCCACGTCCGCCATAATAGGATTCCGCATTATATGTCGTTCCCTCATTGAAGATAATCGTGCCTTCCGCCGCCGTCACCTTCGCTCCATTGCTGCACGGCTGGGTGATTACTCCGCCTTCCTCGATTACGAGCGTTCCCGTCCCGAGAATCTGCGCGCCCGAACCGATGATGAAATCTCCCTTGCCAGTCTTCGTGAGCGTCCATTCCCCGAGGTCGATTTCGACGCCATTGGAATTATAATGCAACGAGAGACCAATCGTGCTCTTCTCCAACGCCTCTACTTCCATATCGCCCTCAAGCGTAATCTTGCTGATGCCGATCAACTTGCGATCGGAGAAGGCCTTACCGGTATTCGTATACTTCGATCCATTCATAAATGTGATTTCGTATGTTCTCGAAGTAGAACCGCCATTGCTCGTTCCATTGATATCGAATACCGCCCCCTCGTCAATCACGATTGAAGCGTACTCATCGTTCTCGTACCATGGCCCCAAGCACTTCGGATTGCCCATCTTGAGGCTCCCCGCCTTCGCTTCGATTCCGCCCGTGAATGTGTTTTCATTGGAAAGGAGTAACGCTCCCTCGCCGGTCTTCTCCACTTGAATCGCACCGTCGATCTTACCCGCGAACTCGAAATCATCCATCAAATCGAAAACTACCTTCGCACGACCTTCTCCCGCCTCGCAGGCGATAATGAAGTTGTTCAATGGTAGCGTATCTTCGATGATTGCCGTCTCGCCAGCGCGCAACATTACCTTGTCTTCCGAATAGTAGAGAATCTGCTCCGCTCCGTCCCCATCCACGAATATGGTCTCTCCGTTGATGACAACTGGCTCCGTAGTGCCTTCCGGCAAATAAAGCGTCGTCGGCTCGCGGTCGATGCCATAGTTAAGATGATACGTCTTTGAGGAAGTATCGTATACGCATTCTACCTTCCTGCCGCATGTATCATCGGGCAGGATGCAGCGGAACTTCTCCTCGGTTACGGGACTTTCCATAAGTCCCGTCAACTGAATGAATCCGTTGCCATACAACTTCTCGAATGGATAATCGGTGAAATCGAATACGAGCGAGCCCGCCTCTTCGATGAAAGTCGGACCTCCCGAAATCGTCATCGCGCCATACTTGATCGTCACTGACGCGCCAACTACCGTCTTGCCGCCATTCACGACCATCCCCTGCGCGTCATCCGCTTTCGCGATCGCCAAGCTTCCCGCTCCCTCAAAGGTTATTGATTCGTAAACCGTATTCTCCGCCAAATTAATCGCCAGCGAACTTTCCCCATTGGCCTCGATCTCCAACACCGCTCCGCTCTTTGGCTCGGCATAATCGCTTTCGCCATCCGACCAAGCCGCGTCCGCTACCCACTCTTCCGCACCATCAACCCTCCGCGAGAAATTACCCGCTGGCGATTCGTATGGAAATTCCTCCTTGAGCTGATTAATCGCCGCCTGCCCCAAGGCGAAATTATAAAGCCGCAGCGTATCGATTACGCATGTATAGCAACGCGGATCGTCAATGCCATCTACAAATGATCCAGGATAGAAGCGGTTGATTCCCGTGTTGAACACGCCTCCATGTACCGAACAGATCTGGAAGCCACTGCCCATCGCGAAGTCGGTCTCGCTCGTATATGTCGTCCAAAGCGAACCATCGAGATACACCTTTATCGTGTTCCCCGTCTTGGAGAAGATGTACAAATGCGAAGTGGTATACGCATTCGGAACCGACATCTCCGCCATTACCTCGTACTTGTCGGTACCCGTCCAACGAACGAGCAATACCTGATTGTCGGCCGTCTTGCCCGTCATCAACGCGATTCCTCCTACCGTCCCAGCCGTCGTCGAGCCAAACGCGAACAGGCACGACTGATCGACCTCGGGTAGCGTTCCATACATCGCGCACGCGAAATCCTTCGGCCACGAAATCGAACGGTATGGATGCGACCCCGCGTAAAGCGCATCGTACTCTTGCGGATCGGTCCCGACTACCGGACGAAAATCGCTAATCGGCTCGTCTCCATAAAGATACTTTCCGTTGTCTCCATCACGCGCTAATGGCGACGCATCCTTTCCGACGCTCTTTAAATCGCCGTTGAACTCGTAATCAATCCAGCAATACTTGCCATCCACCAAAGGCAAATCCCAAACGAAGACGCCCGCGATATCGCCTTGCGAAATCTTCGCAACCGCTTCTTCGCTCGGAATGTAACTCCCATCCGTCTTGATCGATACATCGCCGGTCGAATTTATCGCCAAGCCCGAACAATCGAAATCCGCGTCCAGAATCAAGTCGCCGCCCTTCAGGTTGAGCGTCACCGCGCCCGTATATGGATCGCCCGTCTTCACGTATTCGTTGAGCGTCGAAATCGTTACATCCTCGCCCTCTTGCGCATCGTAGGTGTTCTTGTAGTCCTTGTATGGAACTTGCACGATCTGCATCGCGCAAATGCAATTGCGCACTTTAGCCCCATCGTTGCGCACGCCCAAATGGATGGTGCTATTGCCCTTTACGTCCGCTATCCGCAATGCGTTCTGCCCGTATTCTACTCCGCTACGCGTGGTCGCGCCCCAATCGTCGGAGCCAATTACCGTCTTGCCTTCGCTCGCATCCCAAGTATATGGAATGGTATTTACTTCGATTGGATTGTACATCCTTTCATTCATATCCGTATTGAGATATACGATGATATCGTACATCTTGTATGGAAGATTGGAGATGGTAATTACGGTTCCCGATCCGCCATCATCAAGATAGCCGTTGAGAATCGGCACATCCTGTCCCGCGCCATATGTAGTATTCGCGTTCCAGGTGATCTCGGCTCCCTTGAGCGTGCTCGCCGCGTTCACCAACGTATCCCACTGCTTGATCGCGGTCGTGTTGCCTGCCGCTCCGGAAACATTGTTCCAACTCAACTTTGGCGTCCCGCCCGCGAGCATCCCGTCCGCCTCGTCGGTTTCAGGGAATTTTCCTCTGCCCGAATCGAAGTTGACGCTGATTACTCCGTAACCGGCGAGCAAGTTCCCGGTAACCCCCGAGAAGTCGAACTTCTCCAGCAGCTCTTCGCAACCTGGCGCGATATCCAAAATCAAATCGCCCTCGCGCACGATAAACACCTTGGTGAGATGCTCGAACAATTCATCCCCCTCCTGGAAGAATATCTTTACCGAATCGCTCTCCGAAGTGAGCTTTACAACGACATCCGTATCCTCGGTAATCGTCTGATCGAACAAGGCATTGATCGCATCGATTGTAACTTCTTCATCCTCGATATAATCCTCCGGCAATCCACTTGAATACGCAACCGAATTCTCCCCGTACGCCAAAGTGTGCGTTCCCTCCAACTTCTCTCCGCCTACGTATACCTCCTTATCAAGCAACTTGGTTGGAGATATCAGCATTCCCGTGCAAATGCTTACATACTGATCCTCATCCGTCCCTTCGGGGAAATCATATATCGTGTCATTCGTAACCGTTACGTCGGTGAGCACCGTTGCGTTCCTAAGATCCAAAACGCCCTCCGAGATCGTCACGCCGATCTTCGGCGAAACCGAAGTCGTGAAAGCGATCTCGCCCTTTCCGCGCTTGACGATTGCACAATTCTTTTCCGAATATACCGCCAATGATTGAATCTCCAACTTGGAATTTTCTCCCACGTATGCGCCGATCTCGGTACCACCTTCGCCATCGCGAATGCGCACATTACCCGAAATAATCGCCGGCTTGTCAAAACCCGCCTCGCTATCCGGAACATAGATCTCGTCGCTCGCGCTCCCACCGTGAATTTCCACCGTCTGCCCATCCGCTACATTCAACTGCGCGCCTGGCTCCAAGTAGAATTGCTGACGATAGAAGAATGTTCTATCATTATAAAGATTGAGCGTGCTCCCATCGTCCACCCTGATTACGCCGCCCTTGATATATCCACCGCTCCATTGAGTAAGGTCGTGCGCCGTAAAGGCGAGAATCGCATTGCCCGTTACCCAAATTACCGGCTTTTCCTGCGTCGATGTGGTGCTGAGCCCATTATAGGCATTGCCGTACGTCATGGTGTTGCTGATTCCACCCTTGAAGATGATGTGCGATCTCAATGTTCCGCCGCATTCCGTCCCGAAATCAAGCGTAGCGCCGCCCGTCTCTCCGCCATCGAAAAGATAACTGATGTTATCCGGCGCCGCCTTGATCGCGCTCAACAATTCCGCGCTCGCAGTGAACCCCGCCGTCGCATCGTATTTGTAAATTACCTGCCCCGTGAAATTGGCGTTGATCTTTAGCGTCCCCACGCTTAGATATTCCGGATACGCAATCGTCAAATCGTGCTCGCCGATTAATGTTAGCAACCCGACTGATGCCTCGACGTCCATCGTCAACTCCGCATCGTCCGCAATCGTGAGCGTTACTTGCGAACCTGCCGTCGGAACCCCATCCGGCCAAAGCTCCGTCCATGTCGTATCGCCTTCGATCGTCGCTTCGAACTTTTCATCGACCATCCAGGCGATCTCCACTATATTGTACGCGCCTATCGTGTTCGAATTCCACCCTGGAGTCGTCTTGGAAACCTCTGTGCCGATATAAGTGGGCCCTCCATTGAGGATATATCCCTGCTCGATCTGCGCCGCCGCAATCCCGCCCTCAATCTGCGTGAATTTTACATTGGCATATTTAAGGTGACAATCCGACGCATGATTGTAGTCGTTAATCTGAAATTGATATACAACTCCATCTTCGGGCTGATTGGAAAGCTTTACTACCTCGCCTATTGGCTTGATGCCAGACATCGAAGCTCCGCCCATCTTCCCGCTCAACGAAACATCATCTAATTGTTCAATACTCTGCAACTCGGTAAACACCAACTGCGGTTCAGTGGTAAGGCTACCCGTCCATGTTTCCGCCTTTGCCGAAGTTATGCCTAATGTCGTCATTAACGATATCGCAAGTCCTGCAATTAGTTTTGTCGTCTTCATTATTATCTCCTTATGTTATGTTATTTTATTGACTATGTGTGCTATGATAAAATTCCCTATTTATTGCGTATAATAATACCAAAAAACCTTGTCCCCGTCAACCAAGGGTCGTGGATGAAAATGTCAATGCACGCGCAAGGCGTCAACTTCTCTCACCAATTTTTCCTACACCAACCTCAACCACCAACTTCACCCATTCTATCGTGTGGGGCTCGCTCCGTGCGAGCCCCCGAAAACGCCGCCCCGAATTCTTATCTTACTATGATTACAGGCGCACGCCGCGGCGCTACATAGCCAGGCGCGTTTTTGATAAGATCTCTATCCCAAACATCATTGTCAAAATCGTATTTGGCAAAATAACCGTTCTCCTTTACACCTTCACCGCCAATGGTAGCCTGATCAAGAGTGCTCCACTGCTGAATTACCGTTTTCGCCTCATTCGACGACGTGAGCGTAATATCAAGCTTTCCGTCAGTAATCTTCTTCCACGGCACATCCGCTTGGTTGAAGCGCACCCAACCGCCAGCCTCGATAATCGTTCCCTCTGGAAGATCGAAACTGCAACGACCTTCTGGCGTTGCTCCAGCCTTTTCAAACTGAATATGCGCGCCGCTCGCATCAAGCGACGCTTCCTGGTTGAGATTCGTAAAGACAATAAACTCGTTCGCGTCGGAGTCCCCGCCGTTCGGCGCACCCGCGAAGCCCCAAAGCCGCAGATACTTCACATCATCCGGAATCACACCTTCTTCAAATCGTGCCTCGAATGCGGCGTCTGCCGTAAGCGAACACTCGATTGTCGGCTCCTCGGAATAGAATGTATCGCCCTGATACCAACCGGCGAACACTTGCCCCGCTCCCGGCTTGGCGGTCAGCGTAACCGGCGAGTTCTCGAAATAAGTACCCTCAAACGGCAACGCGAACTTGCCTTCGCCTTCGCCCGACTCGATGGTATTGAGCTGAATCTCGCCCTCGCCGCTCTTGGAGAGCGCGAGCGTATGCGTTGAGCCAGTAACATTCGGGAAGGATGCAATCATATTCTCAAATTCTTTCGACGGGCGATTGCCGAGGAAGGTTTTAATGGAAGTGATACGGTCTTCCCATTGAGCCTTTGTGCCGATATTCGTCCAGCGCGCGGCGTTGCGCTCGATTTCCGAACGAATCGCCGCCGCTTGACTGGCGAGGATTGCCTGCGTACGCTCGCTCTTAAGAGCGGTATTGAGGAGGTCTGCATACCGTGTTACGAACATCCGCTGAAACTCGGTATTTTGCGCAATCTTCTTAAAGAATGGCGGCGTCCACGCTCCATCATCCTTCGTCAACAGCTGATTAATGCGATTACCTCCCGCGTTCGAGAGTCCGCCTTCGCAATCGTAGAGGACGAAGCGCCACTTCCCGTCTGGCTTGCGTTCGCGCCAGTAACCGCCATTATTTCCATTGCCGTTGCCAATCCAATCAGAGTTGTTAATGAAAATACCGACGATATGATAGTCGATCATGTCCTCAAGATCGACCATCGTCTTGACCTCTTGCCAAGCAGCGTCATCCGTAAAATCAGTATTATTCAAATAGTGGCGTATCTTGAAAAATTCGACGAGGTCGCCCTCTTGAAGCTCGAGCTGGATATTCTGAGCGGGGTCGGCCTTGACCCAGTCGATGTTATCCCCGTCCGCTCCACACCAATCTTCGAAGTGCTTCTTTGAGTAGCCATGACGAATATTGTAGATACCCCAGTATTCGCCGTTAATGTAAAGAGCCGAAGGTTCAATGCCCTGCGAACAAGTTTTAAGCCAGCCACGGAAGATTCCCTGCGCGACCCCATCCTTGACGAGCGAGCCATTCCAATCATTACCGCCGCTTCTAAGAAGGAAGCGCTTGAACTTCTTCTGATTTGGCTCATCATCAAAGAGCTGATACTTAAGGTTCTTTGCTCCATATTCCGCGCGGCCAAACACCGTCAACGACTTCTTCGGCACTGCACGCGTGTAGTTGCCGCGCACGCGAATACCGAATTGCTGATTGAAGCCCTCTACTCCGTCAGTCTGGATAAGTTCAACATTTGCAAGCCGCTCCCACTCGCGTCCGCTTTGGTGATAGTTGGCGTAAGGATGTCCATCCCAAGTGGTAATCTGCGATTCCGGCACCTTGGTGTACCAGTCGCCCGGCACCATAATACCCGTCGCATCGCTAAAGAGATTATCTTCTTCCGTTTGGAGCGAGACGACGCGAAGCCCCTCATGACGCGTCGCGCTCTCGCCGATAAGCCATGTACCATAGGCATCATACTGGCTTTGCGCACCGCCCTTGAACGCCTTCGCGCGAATAACATTCACATACGGCTGATTTTCCGTCGGTTCGCGGAATCCGTCCGCCGAGTGGGCGCTCGAGAATTTCTCGCTTGATGTCCGAATCTTACCAAGATTAGCCTGTGCGTCGACGCGCTCGGCAAGTGTGATTGCACCCGTGTATTTATGGCAGTTCTCCGTCTCGTGATCAACTGGCTCCGAACCATCGGTCGTATAATATAACTCCGCATCGGGATCGGAATAGGTAATCTCCAGCGACTGCGCCTCAGCGTATGCACCTGGCGCGACCGAGAAAGTGGGACGCAGATCGCCCGCGATCACCGCCTTCGGCTCGACCGTAAACGTCGTCCATGCGCTCGCACCGTTCGCATTCACACCTTGCACACGGTAGGAAGTAAACGGCGTCGCTTCGCTATCCGTCCAAGTATATTCCTCGCCGTCCTCAAGTCCGAGCGGCAAGAACGCCTCTTCGTCGCCATCGCCCTCGACCATCGTCCTTTCGACGCGATAAACTTGCGGTACATACTTATCGGCGACAATCGTAAAGGTCGCCTTGCCGTCCGTGCTACCAAACATCGTCACATTGGGCGCAGATTGCGGAGCAACTTCACCGCTGGATTTAAGTCCGTAGAGATTGAGTCCAGTTATCTTATCCACGTTTTCACCGATGAGTCGAATATATTTATAAGGCCCGTGGATATCTTCAAGAGCGACTTCATAAAGCGTTCCCTCGAAGTAATTGCCGACTTCCATAACTCCAATCCGCACCGCATCCGAGAAGTCCGCCTCGTTCGCGCCCTGAATCGCACTACCAAAAATAGAACGCATTGTGCTATAATTAGGCGCTTCGACCGTGACGCCCGTAATCATCACCGGTTCCGCAAATGCGTAGCCAACAAAGGGAATTGCCCCGTCCGCACCGCTCAAAGCCTCTGCGTACGAATTTATCAACTCACCGCCATTGTAATCAACTGGATTGAGAACGTCCAAGTAGAGATCGTGGAAACCCGTCTCGTAATCGCTACTCGGCGCTTCCGCTGAAGTCGACGGCATCTCGGTCGGATTAATGCCGCGCGTATAGGCAAAGAGCGAAATCGTCTCCACCTTCAACTCCGGCAGCTTCGCCCAAACATGAGTTTCCTGTCCGTTCACAGACCCGGTTAATCCTAAGAATTTCTCGCTAAAGTTCGCCGCCGCGAGGCTATTGTCCGTGTAAGCGGCGCCGCCTGCGTAATGGAAGCTGGAGTTGGGCCCGCCAATCGCGATCACATTGCCACCTTGAACATCAATAATGCGCCCTTCATTCACGTCAAGGCCCATCGAGCCATTGCCATCTTCCTCTACCGCCGTCGTATAGGCAAGAATGTTGCCACCAGTAATGATAATATCGCCATTCGAGTCGATAACATCATTCCCAAGCGAAACGCCGTAGAAGTTACCACCAGTGATAACGACATTGCGCGCCGTATTCACCGTTTCAGGATCGGTAACCGCGTCGTTGCCCGCCGACTTGACGCAATCGTCTCCCGCGAGCAAGTTGAACTCACCGCCATTAATCGTTAGCGTCAAATCTTTCTCAGTAGGATCGTCCGCAGTCGTGAATATCTGCGACCCCGCGCCCGGAACGGAGATGTCGAACACGCCTCCGTTTACGGTGAGCGTCTTGCCGGCTTCGAATACCGTCGCGCCGGTTGCCTCTTTAGTTCCATTGATATTCACAGCGTAGCCATCCTCGAACACGATAGTGCCGCCATTCAGCACTTTCGCGCCCGTCCCCTCGATCGCAACCTCCATCGTGCCGCCCGAAAGCGTCACCGCGTCCGAACCCTTGAACTTGAACGCACTTGCCTTCGTGCCGCCCAGCGTCGCCGTGAACGCGCCAGTATCGGCGAAGTCGGCGACCATCTTCTTGTTCGTAAGTTCAATGCCATACGGCTGCGTGCCAGCAAGCGACATTGTGAGCTTACCCTCGCCAGAAAGTCCGAAGTTGCCCGAAAGCGAGACCGCCGCGGTCTTCTCAATTGCACTCGATGCATTAATTGCGAAAGTACCCTTCGTGATATAAAGATCCTTCGCCGTGAAAAGCGGCTCGGTTATTTCTTCTCCTGTAATCTCGAACTTACCTTTGCCAATGAAGGTGATGCTCGCGCCCGCGCCCGAGACGAACGCCGCGGTGTTGACTGAAGTCGAGCCATCATTCTTAATCGTATATTCGCCTGCCGGTAACTCAAGACCGCCTTGGAAGTTCGCGTTCGCGAAATTGTAGGTGTAGCCCGGCGCAAGCGTGATCTTCTCCGTCACATTCGTGTTCGCCCAATTGAGATCGACCGGTGGTGGAGGTGGCGGCGGCTCGTATCCAGGTGCCTCCGTAATGAGAATCGCGTACCACTCGCCCGTCTCGAGATTGTGCACCGCCATCTTGCCGCTCCCCTTGACTCCGATGATCGCGGACTGATCGAGGTTCTCGTAATTCTCGATTATTATGCCATCCGCATCCGTGAGCGTGATATCCTGGAAGCCATCCGTGATCTTCGTCCATGGTATGTCCGCCTGATTGAAGCGCACCCAGCCGCCTGCCTCGATAATCGTCCCATCCGGCAGATCGAAGCTGCACCGCCCCTCCGGAACCGCCCCGTGCTTTTCGAACTGGATATGCGCACGAGTCGCATCGAGCGCTGCAGTCTGGTTGAGGTTCGTGAAGATGATGAATTCATTCGCGTCCGTTCCCTCTGCGCCATCCGGCGCGCCCGCAAAGCCCCAAAGCCGCAAATACTTCTCCTGCTCGCTCTTCTCT
>CALCDB010000142.1 GCA_937901395.1 uncultured Verrucomicrobiota bacterium | reverse complement strand
CCGTGAGGCGCGGCGTGAACCACGTGCACGGCCACTCCGGGTTCGTGCGCTCCATCAGCGTCTTCTGCTGCTTCGGATCGAGCGTCACGGACCAGCCCTCCGCGATCTGCAGGACCGGACCCTGTCCCTTCACGATCGAGATGCGGATCATCGTGAGCGGCATCCCCTTCGGGGTGAGGAACGAGCTCGAGAACCCGCCGCCGCGGAAGTACTCGACGCCCGCCGGCACCCACTTCGTCGCCTTGAGGGTCGCGTCGATGTCCTTCTGGGTGACGTCCCACCAGTTCTTGAAGACGCTCTTGCCCTTCTCCTTCATCTCGCCCGCCGCGTCGAGGCAGCAGGAGCCCGAGTTGAGGAGATGGATGATGCCGTTCTTCGCGTCCTTCGGGAGCCCCTTCCCCGTCGCGCGCTTCACCGCCGAATCAGACCAGTAGGTGCGCACGTCGGCGAACATCGACGCCTTGTTCGTGAGGAGCCACATGAGCAGCATGCAGATGCCGTTCAGCGAGTCGTTCTCCGTCGCGAGGACCTGCGGCATCTTCTTGCCGTTCCAGTCGAAGGAGCTGTTGCACATGACCTCGGCGACGTCGCCGTTCGGCCAGTGATCCGTCCACTGGCGCTGTCCCTGGAAGCCGCCCGCGATGGCGTTGCGCCCGACCGCCTCCTCGCCGAAGCCCATCTCCTTGAGCTTGGGGTTGCCGGCCATCATGTCGCGGACGATGATCGCCATCTTCGCGATGAACTCCCAGTCCTTGTCCTTCGCCGCGCGGCTCTTCTGGATCTTGACCGGGTTGTAGTCCTTCCCCTCCTTGAGGTTCGCGCGCATCCACTTGATGCACTTCTCGTACTCGGCCTTGTCGTAGATGCCCTCCTCGATGCGGCGGAGGATCTCGCACTCGTCCATGTTCTCAGGGGCGATGCCGAGGTAGTCCTGCATGAAGTCGACGTCGACGAACGAGCCCGCGATGCCCATCGCGGAGGAGCCGATGGAGAGATAGCTCTTGCCCTTCATCATCGCAACCGCCAAGCCCGCCTTAACAAAGCGAAGAATCTTCTCGGCAACATCCTTCGTAATCTTGGCGGACTCATCGCGGTTCTGCACTTCGCGCCCGTAAATGCCGTAAGCCGGCATTCCGCGCTGCGCATACCCCGCGAGCATGCAGGCGAGATATACCGCCCCCGGACGCTCCGTTCCATTGAAGCCCCAAACCGCCTTTGGAATCTGCGAATCAAGATCCATCGTCTCGGTTCCGTAGCACCAGCATGGCGTGACCGAAAGCGATACGCCAACATTGTTATCGCGGAACTTGTTGGCGCATTGCGCCGCCTCGAAGCGTCCGCCAATCGTCGTATCCGCAATGACGCACTCAACTGGCGTGCCATCAGGATACCGCAAGTTATCCGATATCAACTTGGCGGCGGCCTTCGCCATCGCCATCGTCTGATCTTCAAGCGATTCGCGAACCCCGCGACGCCGCCCGTCGATGATAGGACGAATCCCGACCTTCGGGAATCCGTTATGGGTGAATACTGTCTGTGCCATTTATTTATCCTCCTTTAACCATATTTCAATTACTGGAATTTCAATTACCGGCTTTTGTTTCGGCAATAAAAGCGAATCATCCTTGCGCGGCAATTCCGAGGCGTCGTGCAAGAATTGCGCGTAATCGACCTTGTCAATGAATGGCAACGGAAGCATCCCGTTCTCTGGATACTTCAACAGATGCACATACAACCGACCGGTCGCCTTATCATAGGTAAGTAGCGTATCTTTCGGCGCCTCAATCCCCTTCGGCGCTTCCCCGCAGCCATAGATCGAACGCGAATTGTAGTGCATCCACTCCTCATAGCCCCTGAGACGCTCCTTCGCGCGATAATCAAATTCTCCACGACCGGTCGGCCCCACGTTCATAATCAAATTGCCGCCAAATGCGACGGACCTGATCAGCAGCTCAAGAAGCTGATGAACGTTCTTCCAACTCGCCTGATCGCGGTGATAGCCCCAACTGCCAGAGAAGGTTTGGCAAGTTTCCCAATACGCATCCTTGCCACGAACCTTGGGGCGCTCCGTAACCACTACCTGCTCAGGCGTCGTGAAATCCCAACCATCATCCGTCTCCTTCAAGCCCAGACGATCATCGATGATGATATGCGGCTGAAGCTTCTTCGTAAGTTTCACCAACTCCACTGCGTTCCATGCCGTCCAATCCTTGCCGAACACCGGATGCTGAGGCGTGAAATCATACCAGATGATATCGATCTTGCCGTAATCGGTAAGCAACTCCTTTACTTGCGCAAAGAGATATTCGCGATAGCGATTCATATCACGCTTCGCATTCAGCTTATCGACCTCCGCCTTCAAGTCATCTCCCTTGAAGCCGGCGCGATCGAGCTTGGTGAAGAGCGGATGATGCAGATCGATCGTGTAATCGGGATGATGCCAATCGATTACCGAGAAATAGAAGCCGACCTTTAGGCCTTCTTCGCGACACGCATTGACGTATTCCCTTACCAAGTCGCGCTTGAAGGGAGTGTTCGTTATCTTGTAATCGGTGGTCTTCGTATCCCAAAGGCAGAACCCCTCGTGATGCTTCGTGGTCAACACGATATACTTCATGCCCGCTTTCTTGGCCGCCTTCGCCCATTCGCGCGCATCGAAGAGGTCGGGATTGAACCGCGGAAAATACTTCTCATCGTATTCTTCGTTCTCGATCGCCTCGTAGCTCCTTACCCACTCGTGACGAGCCGGCATCGCATACAGGCCGAAGTGAATGAACATCCCGAAGCGGTCATGCGTCCACCACGCCATGCGCTCCGCCTTCTCGGCTTCCGTCTCGTCGGTAAGCTTCAATGGCAACGACGGAGCCGCCGCGCTCGCGAACATCGCGCCGCCCAAACATAGCGCGATGGAAAGCGACATCACCTTCATTTCTGCTCCTCGCGCGACTTGTTGAAGATTACCGCGTAAAGCAACACCACCGCGAAGCAAATCGCCGGAACGATGAAGCTCGCGCGTAGCGACATCTGCGAAAGCTTGAGATCGGCATCCCATGCGGTCGAGAACATCGGCGTAAGCTGGCACCAGAAGCTCTCGTTATTACCGATGATATCGGCCATCCACGGCGTGATGATCGCGCCGCCCAAGATCGCCATGATAAGACCGGAAGCGCCGAGCTTGACCGCCTTCTGATCAAGACCGCCCAACGCAATGCCGTAAATCGTCGGGAACATCAGCGACATGAAGCCGCTCATCGCTACCAGACAGATGATATTCCAAGAGAATGGCAACCCGCCAATCGAGAAGATTATCTTCGTTGGCAGATACATTACCCCTACTGCGCTCAAAATCGCGCCAACCGAAAAGAGCGCCATCATCCTCGCGGGATTGAAATACTTCATCAGGAAAGTGGCGATCCAACGCGCCGCAATGAAGAGCGAAATCGCTATCGTGTAATAGATGGCCGCCTTCGCGGGAGTAACCCCCAACTCTTTCTGACAATAGACATTGAGCCACGTCCACGCCGCGATCTGCACGCCCACGTAGAAGAACTGCGCGATTACGCCGCCCCAATAACGAGGCGTCTTGAGGAGCGTTCCTAACATCGCACAATATTCGGATGTGGTAAGTATATAGTAAAACGGCCCGACCATGCTCCAAAGAACCCAATGGACCTTGTTCATCTCTGGGAAATGCCAGTAAAGAATGAGCATGGGTATCAGCGTACAGGCAAGCGCCTTCGTAACCTTGCCGACATTCGACGGCGTTGTCGTACGTCCAGCATCAACGGCCCGAGGTGCCTTGCCAACAAGGAAGAATACCCAGATGAGCGCTGCAACTGCGCATAGCCCCACATACGGCGCACATACCCAGAAGAGCTCATTGTGAATAATCCCCTGACGCGTCGCCTCGTCCATCAACGCACGCTCCTCCGCCGATGCGGGATTCAAGTGCGAAAGAATCAACTGCTGTGCGAGCACGATACCCATCATCGACCCGACGGGATTGAACATCTGCGCGAAGTTGAGTCGCCGCACCGCCGTCTTCTCGTCCCCCAACGACAGCACATACGGATTGCACGTCGTCTCCAACAACGAACATCCGCCCGCAACGATGAAGATGGCTATAAAGTAGATGTCAAACGATTGCGCGATACACGCCGGAATGTAGAGTAGGGCTCCGGCGATATAAATGCCAAGCCCTATCAACACTCCCTTTCGATACGAAAGCTCCTCGGCAAGTACCGCGGCGAAAATTGCGAGCACCGCGTACGCGCCGTAAAACGCCACCTGTACCAACCCCGCCCTCGATTGATCCATCGTGAAGATCTTCTGAAACGCGGGAACGAGATTATCCGTCATATTGTTAAGCAGCCCCCACAACGCGAAGCAACTTACCAACATCACGAAGATGCCGAGAAATTTCCGAGGTACCATATTACATCAATCCTTTATAGAGTTTTTCGATATCCGAGACCGTCAAATCCCGTGGGTTGCCAGGTCTGCATGCGTCGGCGAAGGCCGACTTCGCGAGGAAAGGAATATCCTCCGCCTTGAGCACGCCCTTCAAGTTCGCTGGAATTCCAACATCCTTAGCCAACTTTTCGACCGCCGCGATCGCCGCCTTGCGGGCTTCCGCGATGCTGAGCTTATCCGCTCCCTTCACTCCCATCGCAATCGCGATCTTGCGATACTTATCGCCAGTCTTCGTGGCGTTGAACTTCATCGCAGTCGGCAACAATATCGCACAGGCCTTGCCATGCGGCATATCATATAGCGCCGAAAGCCCATGCGCCATCGAATGGTCGATGCCCAAGCCGACATTCGAAAAGCCCATTCCGGCGATGTATTGCCCCAACGCCATCCCCTCGCGTCCCGAGGGCTTGTTCGCCACCGCATCGCGAAGCGACTTGGAGATGAGGCGTATCGCCTCCAAATGCATCATGTCCGTCATTGGACAAGCCGCCTTCGTGATAAGCCCCTCGATCGCGTGAGTAAGCGCATCCATACCCGTGAACGCCGTCAACCCGCGCGGCATGGTCGACATCATCTCGGGATCCACAAACGCCACTACTGGAATATCATGCGGATCCACGCATACGAACTTGCGCTTTTTCTCGACATCGGTAATTACGTAGTTGATGGTAACCTCGGCCGCCGTGCCCGCCGTCGTAGGAACCGCGAGAATCGGCTTCGATGGCTTCTTCGTTGGCGCCACGCCCTCAAGCGAACGAACGTCGCCAAAGCTTGGATTGGCGATGATGATACCAACCGCTTTCGCGGTGTCCATCGAACTGCCGCCGCCAATCGCGATGATCGAATCCGCCTTCGCCCGCTTAAAGGCCTTCACCCCATTCTTCACATTGTCAATCGTGGGATTCGGCTTGATTTGCGAATAAATCGCATACTTCACCTTCGCCTTGTCGAGAATATCCGTTACCTTCTTGGTTACTCCGAACTTGATGAGATCTGGATCGGAAAAGATAATCGGCTTCTTCAAACCGCGCGCATTTAACTCGGAAACGATTGACTTTACGGCGCCCGCGCCATGATACGACGTTTCATTAAGAATAATACGATTGACCATAATCTTTGTTCCTTTGCTTGTTTGATGATATTAACGAGATGCAAATTTCATCTTATAGCCATTGAAGCTATGCGTGTTGTAAAGCGGCAACGCCTTGTTGAGCGGCAGCCCCATCGACTCGCGAATCGCAAGAAAATCCTTTACGCCATTCGGCCCGACCTGCTGCAACTTCATTCCATGCCCAGCCGCCAACAACAGCACCTGGCAGTATGCATCCGCATTCTCCGCGAACCACTCCGCCTCCTCGATATCCCTGCCACCGCAAACGATACCATGATTCGCCATGAATATGACGTTCGCCGTCTTCGCCTTCTCCGCAACGTACTTCGCGATTTCATCCGAACCAGGCGTCGCGTATGGAGTAATGGGAATCTGATTGAAGAAGATATCCGCCTCTGGGTTAATCCCGCTCGGCGGAACTATTCCGGCGAACAGGAACGCGTTGCAATGCGGGGGGTGACAATGTATGCACGCGTTCATCCCGCTCGCCTTCATCATCGCAATATGCACTTTCACCTCGCTGGTCCTTGGCCGATATCCGCAAAGCTGACCGGCCTTCATGTCCACGAGGCATATGTCTTCGCGCTTCATGAACCCCTTCGAGCACAATGTCGGAGTGCAAAGCACTAAATCCTCGCCAACCCGAACCGAGAGATTGCCGCCATTGCCATCATTGTATCCGCGAGCATAAATTCTACGCCCCATCTCGCAAATCGCGTCCTTCACCGCGTTAATCGCGGCGGAATTGAAAAACTTATCCAACTCCTTGCGCGTCTTCGGTTGCGGACCTTTCCGCCAATCGTATGCACGATCGACCAACTTCGGTTTGATATAGAGTTTACTGTCCATTATCTTACGATTGCCTTTCTTGCTTCGGTTAGATCCTTGAATTCATTGTTGGCGATCATCTGCACGATTAGGTTTCCGATCGCAGTTCCCTCGATTGGCCCCGCGAACACATCCAACCCCGTGGCCTCCGCCGTGATTGCATTAAGATACTTATCCTGACATCCGCCGCCCACTATGTTTATCGAGGTGTAGCTCTTTCCGGTAATCGCCGATAGATTCCGTATCGCCTCCGCATAGCACTCCGCCAATGAACGATACACGCATTGCATCACTTCGCCGATAGTCGATAACTTCTGCCCCGCCGCCTTCGCCGCCGCCAACACCTCCGCCAACATCGAATTCGGATTGAGAAAACGCGCGTCATTCACATCTATGACAACATGGTTAATGCTCGCCCCGCGCGCTGACATCTCCAACTCCGAAAAACTATACTTCTTGCCGGCCTGCCAATCCGCTATCTCCTTTAACGCCTCCTTCGTCGCCTCTGGATCGCGCCCCTCGACATAACTCACGCCGTTGAGCTCGCGCCGAATCGATTGTATCATCCACAAGCCCATTATATTCTTAAGATAGCGATATCGGCCCCACGCTCCACCCTCGTTCGTGAAATTGGCCAGCAAACTCGATCGATTGGTGATTGCGCAATCGTTCTCCACCCCCAGCAACGACCAAGTTCCACTCGATAAATACACCGCGCGATCATCTCTCGCGGGAACCGCTAGATATGCGCACGCCGTATCGTGTAATGGCGGCATCACGACCTTGACGCCCTTGTACTCGCCCACTACCATTCCTGGCATTTCCAACTTGCCGAAGATTCGAGTTGGAAGCCCCAACTTCTCTATCAACTCGAAATCCCACGTCTTCTTTGTAGCATCCAACAACGATGTCGTAGAAGAATGAGTGTAATCATGAACAATCTTGCCGGTCAATGCGAAGTTAAGATACTCCGGCAACATCAATAAATGCGCCGCCCTCTTCAACTGCTCCGGAGATTCCTTCCTTAACGCAAAAAGCTGATATATAGTATTGTAACTCGCCTTCTGAATTCCCGTCCGTCGATATAATTCCGTGAAAGGCACAATCTTCTCAACTTCCTTGTCTATGCCTTCCGTACGAGAATCGCGATACGCTACCGCATCGCCACAAAGCCGCAAATCTTCATCTAACAATACGAAATCGACGCCCCAAGTATCAACGCCAATCGACTCGACCTCCCCCTTCGCAAGCGCTACATCAATCCCTTCCTTTACCGAATCCACCAACTTCTCAATATCCCAACAGTCATGCCCATTTTTGCGAATTTGGGAGTTCTCAAATCGAAAAACCTCTTCAAGGGTTATCTTTCCTCCCTCGACGCGTCCAATGATATGTCGACCGCTCGAAGCTCCAATATCTATGGCTAAATAGTTTTTCATGTAAAAAATTATATCAAAAAATTTAATGTGCGTCTATCCAGTTTGCTCCGATTCCAATGCTTACTTCCAAAGGAACGTTGAATTCCAACGCCGAAATCATTTCATTACGCACGATCTCCTTAACGATCTCCACTTCTTCTGAAGGAGCGTCGAAAACGAGCTCATCATGAATCTGCAGAACCATCTTCGTTCGCAATGCCCGCTTCCTAAACTGATCGTCGATACGCACCATCGCGACCTTGATCAAATCCGCCGCGCTCCCCTGAATCGGCGTATTGATGGCGTCTCTCTCCGCCGATTGCCGAGCTGTCGCATTCGCAGAATTGATATCCTTCAATACTCTCCGCCGCCCTAACACCGTCTCCGCATACCCCGTCGTTCGCGCATTCTCAATCGCTTGCGACATGAAATCTCGAATCTTGGGATATAACTTGAAATACGTATCAATCAAATCCGCGGCCTCTTTCCTCGATACTTTCAATCGCTGCGAAAGCCCAAAAGGCGAAATACCATAGATTATCCCAAAATTTACCATCTTGCACTTCGAGCGCTGCTCCGCCGTCACGAAACTCGGCATTATATTATAAACTCTACTTGCCGTATCCCTATGAATATCCTCCCCGTTCTTGAACGCGCTAATCATCGCATCGTCTCCGCTCATCGACGCCATTAATCGCAACTCAATCTGCGAATAATCCGCCGATATCAATTGATGCATGTCATCGCGAGCCACAAACGCCCTCCGTATGTTCTTGCCTCGCTCCGTGCGAATCGGTATGTTCTGCAAATTCGGTTCCGACGATGATATCCTACCGGTTTCCGTGAAGGCCTGCGCATATGTGGTATGCACCCTCTTCTCTCCGTCAATAAGCTGCGGCAACTTATCCACGTATGTCGACTTCAACTTCGAGCAAGCTCGATATTCCATGATCGCCGCGACAATCGGATGCGCCTCGACTAACTTTGAAAGCGTCTTTTCATCGGTTGACCACTGCCCTCTCGAAGTCTTCTTGCCGCCAGGCAGACCTAATCTATCAAATAGCAATTCCCCTAATTGCTTGGGACTATCAGGATTGAACCCTGGATACGAATACTCATTGATTTTCTGCACAAAACCAAGTATTTCACGATCCAATTCGCGCCCATAATCCTTAAGCGCCACGGGATCAATCCTTATTCCTTCGCGCTCCATTCCAATCAAGACTCTAACCAATGGCTCCTCAACTTCTTCTAATGCCTTTATTGCTCTTTCTTTTCTTTCTTTTTTTGATATTCCTCCTATTGTTAAGGCAAGTTCTACATTAGAAAGAACTGTTTGATGTCCTATTAAATTATAGCTTTGGAAAACAAAACCTACTTTGTAGTTTCTGTATGCATCCCAATCCTTATCTTTAAAGTTTTTTGTTGATTTTCCATTTATAATTAAATCTCCACTTGTGTATCTATCTAGACCACCTATAATATTTAATAAAGTTGTTTTTCCACATCCGCTCTGTCCAAGTATAGAAACAAATTCTGATTCTCTAAATTTTATACTTACGCCTTTTAGAGCTTCAACTTTTTCATCTGCTGTTTCATAAACTTTTTTTATGTTTTTTAATTCAAGCATTTAATTTTTGTCCTCCTTCTATTTAAAGTTTATAATAATTAAATATTTTTTTGCAACATTACTATTATATATCAAATTTATTAAAAAATCACTAATTTTTATGAAATTAATTGAATTTACTATAAGCCGCCAAACATTTTGCTTTTTCAATAAACATATGATATAATTGTAAAAAGAAAATAACCGAGGTGAAAGCATATGATCGGAAGAAAAGGCGAAGTAAACGAATTAAATAGGCTATATGAGAGTAATAAAGCTGAATTTGTTGCTGTATATGGTAGAAGACGCGTAGGCAAAACATTTTTAATAGATTCTGTATTTGGAGGACGTTATGCATTTAGACATGCAGGGTTATCTCCGGTGGAACATGGTAAAGCTAATGCTATGCGTAACCAGTTGAATCATTTTTATAATAGTCTTTTGAATTATGGTATGACAAAGGGTGAAAAACCTAAAAGCTGGTTGGATGCTTTTTTTATGCTCAAGCTTGGAATGGGAATAGAAGG
>CALCDB010000141.1 GCA_937901395.1 uncultured Verrucomicrobiota bacterium | reverse complement strand
GCGAGGGGAACACGTCTACGCTCACTCCCTTGCCCTCGCCATGAACGGCGTGCCTGATATAACCTATCCAATCATCCTTAACGGCGGAACATTGGCAAACTATGGGGCGGGAATCGGCGAAGTAAAGAAGCAGTATTGGAATTTGGAAGTTACGGCGGATTCGTTCATTGATGCGACGAGCGAGTTCGGGACGATCGCGGGCGGGCACAATCCACAAACGCTCAAGTTGGGCGGCTGGACGCTCACCAAGCGCGGCGCGGGCGTTTATTACATATCCAACGTCACCTTTGAGGGCGGCGGCACGCTCGACCTTCAGGGCGGCGCGATTGTTCTGAGAAGCGGGACGGCGGTGCCGGATGGCCTTACGGTAAAGATCGGGCCGAACGGCGAATCGATTATCGCGGGCGCGGGTTATGCGGTAAATGGGGGCAAAATCACCTTCGATATCAGCGCTTGCGCAGAAAGGGAGAAGGAGATTACGCTCATCGCGGCGGGAGCGACGCAGATAACCTCGATCAATGATTATGAGATTACGGGCTTTACGAGCGGAAATTGGGAACTACAGATCATCGAAGGATCGTTAAAGGCGGTGAACGTATACGAGCTCATACGTCTTGATGGCGTATCGTATCCGACGCTCGAGGCGGGCTTTACGCGCATTCAGCGGGATGGCGCGATTCTCGAGATCGTCGATACCGAGCGCCTCGAATACGAGGACAGCAAGTTGATTTTGGATGGCGAGGACGTGGATTTGACGCAATACGCGGTTACGCTATCGGAAGAGGGCGGGGTGATTACAGTTTCGCGGCGCATGGAAGGAGGCGAACTGACCATTGCCGAGATTTGTCCGAAACCGACGACGAAGGATCCGAATGGCGTCGAGTCCGGGTGGGTGGAGCTCATCAACACCGGAACGGGCTGGGCGGAGCTTTCGGAATATTCGTTCGGGCGGTTCAATCGCGGCAAGAAGTTAGACATGACCAAGGTTCTGCAGTTGCCGTCGCGCGCGGTGGCACCGAAATCGAGGGTGCGCTTCTACACGACCGAGGGATACATCGAGGGAGAGGATCTGTTGTTCGTCGAGCCGAAGATGACGGCGGATGCGACAGCGGAGATCAACGGCGTACTCGTTTATCCGGCGAAGGTAAACCCGAAGAAGTATCCGATGGTAACGCTAGTGAAGGAAGGCAAGGCGGTTTGCTCGGTAGTCATTCCCAATGATACGCCAGATGACGCGAGCATCGTCGTAGACGAAGAAGACGAGACGATTTTGGGCGGTGCGACGCGTCACTCGCTCAAGGTCGGCGAGAAGCTGACGGCGATTGGTCCGGAAGTAGGGCCGCTTTATGGAGTCAAGCACGACTTTTCGGATATCCAGGCGGCGGAGCCAGCGATTCCGGGCGTGGATTATTCGGTGACGCTTGATGTGAACCCAGTTTATGGCGGCGGCGAGATGGATGCGATCGAGGAGGTGTATCTCGTATATCGCACGGATCTCAACGAAGAGACGCGCAAGGAAGTCGCAATGGCGAAGGGGGAGGTAGTTTCGGGGCATGGTCAGCAGTGGACGGCAGCGATTCCAGCGAGCGATTTCCCCGAAGCGGGTCATTTGATTCAGTGGAAGGCGAAGATTGTCGATGCGGCAGGTAACACGTGGTACGCGCCGCAGTTCCTGGGTCCAGATGATGGCTATGAGTGGTATGGCACGATCGTCGAGCCGACGGAGGATATGCTTTCGGGGACGCTCACCACATTCCATCTCTTCGCGGATGCGGAGACGGCGGACGACAAGGATGCGCCGAACCGCAACATGAAGGTAATGAACATCGACTATGATGAGTTCATGAGCGGCGCGCAGTATGCGGATCTCCGTACGCGCCATCCATACGGCGCACGCGTCGCGTTCTACGATTCCTCCACGAGCCAGTATTACGACAATGTGCGCGTCGACTTAAGAGGCAACAGCTCGAAGGGATTCAACAAGAAGAGCCACGGTTTAAGATTCGGCAAGACGCATCCGCTTTCGACGCTTGATTGCGTATCGGGCAAGACGATTGAGATTCGCAAGTCGAGCTTCATCGCGGAGTTTGGCGATCCGAGCTTCCTCAGGCAGATGACGGCGTTTTGGCTCTTCAACAAGCATGGCAGTCCCGCGCCATTCCATTATCCGGCGCGTCTCAATCTGAACGGCAAGTTCTATCAGCTCGGCTTCCATTCCGAGCGCTTCACCGACGAGCTCATCGAGGATTGCTACGGGTTGGATCCGCTTGGGTATGGCTACAAGAACATTGGATCGTTCGGTAATGGCACGACGGCTGGTGGCATCGAGAAGAAGACTCCGGATGATGGCAACGAGGGCGATCTTTCGGTATTGGATGCATTCTGCCGCACCTTACCATCAGCGACGGTAACGAGCGATGCGGACAAGGCGAAGTACACGAAGATCGTGGCGGAGAAGATGGATATTCCCGCGTGGATCAACTACATCGCGCTCACCAAGATCACCCAGGAATGCGACGATGTTTGGGCGAACCTCTCGGGATATTACGATAATCCGCAGCTGATCGACGGGGTTCGTCCGGGATCGACGGGGACGTGGCGTCCACTCGCATACGATATGCAGCTCACCTTCGGGCAGTGGCATCATGCGGACTATGCCGCGTTTACGGGATTGATGTCCAATCAAGATTGGTTCAAGTCGCATCCGCTATATGGCGGCTATGCGGTTAGGGCGCATACTGGAGAGGGCGGCGGAGCGGCGGGTAAGCCCAATCGCGCCTACGAGGCGATTTTCCAGAACGAGAAGTTCCGTCGACTCTTCCTTAGGCGTGTGAGGACGCTGATGGACGAGGAACTCGGCGCACCCGATACGACGGGGGAGGAGACTTGGCAGACGAGCGAAGTCAACTTCATGGTGCAGATGCGCAAGATGGCGGGGATGATGAGCGCCGAGGCGGAAAAGGATCATGCGCAGTGGGGTTATTGCAACGGGGCGAGCAACATCAACGTCTGGGGCAGCAACTATCCGAGGACGATTGAGGAAGCGATTGCGGACATCTGGAACAACTACGTGGTTCTGCACCGAGCGCATCTCTACGAGACGCACGCGGATTCCAACATCGGACGGGAGATCGGGTACGGCGAAAAGCTCATCGCTGGCATACCGGAGGAGCAGACGGCGATCAAGGAGTTGAAGGCGGGCTTCTCAGCGGAATACGACGAGACGCTTGGCGCGGTCGTGATTCGCAGCGCGAACGACGAGGCGATCGATCTTTCGAATTGGAAGCTTTCGGGGCCGATCAACATGACGCTCCCCGAGGGCACGGTAATCGACATGGCGGTTGACGGAGTTCCGGGCGAGGTATACGTAACGGCGGATCGTCGCGCGACGGTGTCGGCATTTGGAGATAATCTCATCGATCAGGTAATCGTCGGCAACGGCACGATGGGAAGCGCCGATGAGATTGGGCTCGTGGCAGCGGACGGGACCGATGTTTTGGCGGTAGAGAAGAGCGAGCA
>CALCDB010000140.1 GCA_937901395.1 uncultured Verrucomicrobiota bacterium | reverse complement strand
TAAAATTGGAGATACGGTAACTACATCTCGATTGGGAGCGATGGAGCCGTTGCCGGGATTTCATGATATTCACCCGACGGTATTCTGCGGAATCTATCCAATGTCCACCGATGAATTTCCGAAGGTGTCGGCGGGTTTGGAGAAGTTGCACCTAAATGATTCTGCCTTTACATTCCACCATGAATCATCATTGGCATTGGGATTCGGTTTTCGCTGTGGTTTTCTGGGCTTGTTGCATATGGAAATTGTGCAAGAAAGGTTGAGACGCGAATTTGGGTTGGATATCATTTCCACCAGTCCTGGAGTGGTTTACAAGTTAAAGATGAAGAGCGGGGAGGAGAAGGATTTGGATAATCCATTGCAGATGCCAGATCCTTCGGCGTTAGAGACGATATCCGAGCCGATTCTCAAGGCGCGTATAATCACCCCCAGCGAATCGATTGGCGATGTAATGCGGATTGTAATGGATAGGCGGGGACAAGTTGATGGAACCGAGACGATTGATGCGAAGAGGGTAATGCTCAATTGCATGTTGCCGCTTAACGAGATCTTGATAGATTTTCACGATACTCTGAAGTCGGTGAGTCATGGCTATGCGTCTATGGATTACGAGCCCGCTGGTTATCAAATTTCGGATATCGTCAAGATGGACATATTGCTTAATGGCGAGGTAGTGGATGCGTTCGCTACGATGGTGCATCGAGCCAAAGCGCGTACTCGCGGGTTGCAAATGTGCAAGGCATTATCGGAGACGATTCCACCGCATCAATTTAAGATACCAGTGCAGGCGGCGATTGGCAAGGAAATAATTGCGCGCGAGGACATTCGGCCTTTCCGTAAGGATGTATTGGCAAAGTTATATGGCGGTGATGTTACTCGTAAGATGAAGGTATTAGAGAAGCAAAAACGCGGCAAAGCGAGGATGAAGGAATTTGGGCATGTTAACGTTCCGCAATCTGCGTTTATCGCAGTGCTAAAGGGAACGATTAATGAAAAGTAGAATTTGCGCTTGTAAATTACGCGCGCAAGTGATATAATGTCGGTCATGAAGACATGGTTTACTTTTTGGTATGGTATTTTCAAGAATAACCCTACGTTCCGGTTGGTGTTGGGGCTATGCCCTACATTGGCGGTAACAACGAGTCTTGAGAATGCGTTAGGCATGGGGTTGGCGGCAACCTTTGTGTTGGTTTGCTCCAATATGCTGATATCGGCATTGCGCAAGGTGATTCCGGCCGCCGTGCATATACCTTGCTATATCGTAATTATCGCGACATTCGTGACGGCGATTGATTTATTAATGAAGGCGTACTTGCCGGAATTATCGGAGTCGTTGGGCATCTTCATTCCTTTGATTGTGGTTAACTGCATTATTCTTGGAAGAGCAGAGGCGTTCGCGTCCAAGAATGGGGTAATCGATTCAATCGCAGATGGATTGGGCAGTGGATTCGGGTTTACCTTGGCGCTTTCCTTGATTGCGACAGTGCGTGAGATTTGCGGAGCGGGAACGCTTACTGTTTGGGGGGATATCGCATTTAAGGGGATTAATCCTGGTCCAATTACATTGGCTATTTTACCGGCGGGAGGCTTTATTTCGTTGGGGTTGTTGTTGGCGCTTATAAATCGCATCAGCGAATGGTTGGCGCGTCGTCATGGAGCGCCGGCGCCATTGCCGATAAATCTTGATTGTCGTCACTGCACGATGTGTTCTAATGGTAAGTAAGCTATGAAATGTCCTAAATGCGGGATTGATGACGATAAAGTGCTGGATTCTCGTTCAGCGCGAGATGGCGCCGCAATTCGTCGGCGCCGTGAATGCGCAAAGTGCGGGCATCGCTTTACTACCTATGAAGAGATCGATCGAGATGAGATGCTGGTGATAAAGCGAGATGGTCGGCGTGAGACATTTGATCGTGCGAAGGTAGATAAGGCGGTTCGCCAGGCATGTGGAAAACGGAAGATTTCCGATGATCAGATCAGAACGATTATTGATAATGTCGTCAAAAATCTCGAAGGGGACGAGATACCATCAGCGAAGATTGCGGAATTGGTGATGCTCGAACTTCACAAGGTAGATGAAGTGGCGTACATTCGCTTTGCAAGCGTGTATCGTCAGTTTAAGGATGTGGCGCAGTTCTTGGCCGCGATAACGGAGATCGTGAAGAAATGACGACAGTAGAATATCAGCGTCCGCCGATAAAAGTAGCTCTTATGGGGCTTGGGCGTTCGATGTTCTTTGAGCATTATCCAATCTTTAAGCGGCATCCGGCGCTCTTCAAGGTAGTGGCGGCTTGTGATTTGCTTAAGGAGCGCCGTGATATAATAGCGAAGGATTTTCCAAATTGTCGGATGTTTCGTCAATTTGACGATATGCTTTGCGAGCATGATATTGATATCGTCGATATAGCGACTTGCACGAAAGATCATGTCAGCCATGCGTTGCAGTCATTGAAGAAGGGGTATTGGACGCTGTTGGAAAGCCCAATGGCGTTGACTCAAGACGATGCGCAAGTGATACGTGGGCAATCGCAAAAATCGAAGAATCGGTTAATCATCATGCAAAGGGGGATGTTTTCGCCCGATTTCTTGTTGGCGAAGCAGATGATGACGGATCCACGTTTAGGAATTATATATCAGTTAATAGTTCGGCAAGAGGATTACATTCGGCGCGATGATTGGCAATGCGTAAAGCGACTTGGCGGGGGAGCCGCCTATTATGCGATGATTGATTTGATAATGCAGGCGCTTAAGTTATTGCCGACGCCGCCTATACAAATGTGGAGCGAGTTGAAGCGAGTGGCGGCGCTTGGAGATGCGGAGGATTATGCTCACGTGTGCCTAAAGACTCGTGAGCAGATTTCGGCCGATATTGAATTTAATGGCGGTGCGATTGGGTTGAAGCGCTCGCCAGCGTTTACAATTCGTGGCGACAGGGGAGTATTTTCGGTAGATGCTGGCGCGAGCGAGGGGACGATTACATATATCGATCCAACGTTTAAGTTCCCACGGCGTCGTTCTTCGGTGCGCACGCCGGCAATCGTAGATTTGCACGAGGATTTTCCATTGCTTACGGAAAAGGTGTCGTTGGCGAAAGGAACGATACATGGTCCATCGGCATTTTGGAAGCATGTATATGGAACGGTTCGCACGGCTGCGCCGTTTCCGGTACAACTTGAGGACTCAATCGAAGCGGTAAAATTTGCGCACTTGATGAAAAAGACGAGTCCATTTGGTTTTGGTAAATAAAGTTATACAATAGAAAATAAATGAAAAGTCAAATTAATATCTTGCGTCAGCTTCAAGAGCTGGTGTTAACGCGTGACGAACACTATCAGACCGGCGATGGCAGCCATTTGGATTCGTTGAATGAATCCATAGATGTATTACAACGCAAGTTGGAGCCGCAAGTAGCCAGTATCTACGAACGGTTGTATAAGAAGTCGCATATCGTGATTTCGGCGATGAGCAACAATTGCTGTGCGGTTTGTGGAATGCAAGTTCCGATTGCGCAGGGTCAGCAAGTCAGGTTGGGTCAGCATTTGGTAACTTGCTCTAATTGCGGAAGGATTCTTTTTGCCGCAGATGAAGATTCTATCGTAAATACTTCGGAAGCGCCAGATCGTGATAACCCCAAGACCGGCATTTCAAGGTTTAGCGCAGAAGAGTTGATGATTGTTGACTTGAAGGCAACGACGAGCGAAGAGGCGATTAGTAAGTTGGCTGAGAAGATGGAATCTGCGGGTTTCATTTCCAGTGCAGAAAACCTTATCTCGGCTGCGTTGGAGCGCGAGAGTGTATTATCCACGGCGATGGAGGGAGGGATTGCGTTTCCGCATGTGCGCGGGGTTGAGGGCGGCGGTCTTACGATGGCGATGGGAATTTCCAAAGAAGGAATTAATTGGGGCGGCGAGACTGTAAATATAGTATTCCTTTCCGCGATTCCAGTTGCGGTATCGGCGTTTTATCTTCGCCTAATGGCGGGGCTGACGCAAGCATTTTCGAAAGAGACGAATCGTAACGCGGTCTTATCGGCCAAGGATGACAAAGCGCTTTGGAAAGCGCTTCAAAAGGCGACGCGTACTGCTGTAAAATAGTAGATGTTGCGGATAAGATACCTAAGCGCATTACTATTGAGTGCGGTGCTGCCGATAATTTCCAGCGCCGCAACATCGCCAACTGATTATAGGCGTTCACCATATGTGGGGGCAGTTTCCGCTTGTGAGGAAAATCGGGCGATACGATCAAGCGATGGAACAGTTTCGCGGCATAAGGAATGGCATAGGCTTTGTAGTGATGGCGCGGATAATCCCGCATATATCGCAAGCGTTACGAAGTTAATGACATTGTTACTCGTAATTGAAGATATACGCGCAGGGAAATATACGTTTGACAAAGAGATAATTGCGACTGATGATGTTGTGCATAGTGAACCGAGTTGGATGGGTCTTAAGGCGGGAGATTGTGTTAAGGTTAAAGACCTTTGCTTAGCGTTGATGGTTGAAAGCGCGAATGATGCCGCGATTGTGCTGGGTGTAAATTCAGCCGGCTCATTTAATGCGTTTATTGAGAAGATGAACGCGCGTGCAGTTCAGTTGGGCATGAAAAACACCCGCTATTACAACCCCAATGGTCTCCCGCCAAGCGCGAAACGGCGTTATCCTTGGAAAGCGTACAATGTATCTACCGCCAATGATCAGTTAAAGCTGGCGATGCATATAGTGAAGTTTTCGGAGATTTTTGATTTTACATCGGTCAAGACCTGCGATTTGATAAAGACGGCCAATGGTTTCAGGGTCTCGGTTACTCGTCAAGCCGGTAAGAATATTAGCAACACGCGATTAGCCGCAGGAGAGAAGTTGGTGAAGACCATGCTTAATCATAATGAGATATTGCGGCTTGATAAGTATCGCATCTTGAATTCCGCGGGCAAGGAAGTGGTTGATGGGCTCAAGACAGGGTATATTGATGCAGGCGGCAGTTCGTTGATTCTGACTGGCAAAGAAGGGGATAAGCGCGTTATAGTCGTAGTATTGGGTTCTTCCAGCAAGGAAGAGCGGGATAGCAATGCTTGGCGACTGATGATGGATGCATTAATGGTTACGAGCTGGTAAGCTTAAGTAACTCAAATATATCCAATTTGCGAATTGGCCAAAGGCGAGAGGGCAGTTGTGCTTCTAAATTTTCCTGCAAGGGTCGAGGCAAGTTGGGGTTGAAGTCGAGACCGGTTAGCGCTTCCAACTCGTCGATCGAGATTAAATTACGAGCGGCCCATTCGTGCCAAGAAACATCTTGCGAAAACAACATCGCCATTGCCTTGATGCAGTTGCCTTCCTTCGCGATTATCATTTGATAGAATTCATCGGGGATGTCGATGGTTTTGTTTATTGTGTTGCGTTTATTTGAGATGCAGCCTACTATTACCCAAACCTCCCCATATCGAGCGGTCCAAAGATCGGCAATTCTGCGTTCGAGCTTTTGCCATACTCCTCGATTTAGCTGTGGCGTCTGTGGGGCGATATTGGTCATCATGAAAGTCTTCTTTTGCGCGACAGTTCCGAATCGACTCACGATTGCATAATTCGGCACCATATGACCGCGATCATAGCCGCTTCGCGTATATTCTGCGCTGGCTGGAGAATTGGGTACTGACTTATCTTTCGTAAAGCCTGGGCGTTTGCCAGTCGGGAATTTCACTTCTTCAGAAATGCGATAAGCGCACCAGACTGGATGGCGCAATGTCGCCGACCAACCGATAAGGAATTCGCCACGATCCAAGACTCGAATATCATTTGGCGCGGGGTTGGCTTTTCGTAGTGGCAGGCCGGCGAGGCAGATATCATGCGCGGGAGCGTTGTAATCGCCAATTGCGACAGCGTCTTCGCCGGTTATATCAAGCGCATCGGTTATATCGGCGAGCGGATTGCCGATCCATAACAGTGGTTCGGTTATGAGCGGTGATAGTTCTTCGCGTTGTTGCTCAATCCACTTGCGCGGATGATGAACAAACCATTCGCCGAAGATTCCTAAAACAATTAGCACTGAAGCGAGGATGATGCCAAGCCTCAGTGCTAATTTCTTTCTTTTCTGCTTAGAGATCGCCAAGTTCGATGCGAATCGTCTTGGATTTCATTGCATTTATAGTATCGGGGTCGATATCTCCAGACGCATGACGGATGACGTCATCCGAACTTGGTTCGGGGATAACGAACTCGGTGCCACATGCAGGGCATTCAGCGCTCTGCCCGACCATATCGGGCGATGCCTGAATTTCAGTGTTGCACTTCGGGCAAAGAAAGCTTGAGAAATTGCCTTCCATTTTTAGAGCCCGAGTTTGGTGGCACTACGCCAAGCATAGTACTTTTTCAGTTTGAGCTTCTTAGCGGCTGCCTCATCGCAGAATATCCACGCATCATTGTGCGCTTGGAGAGCAGAGGCGGTGCAGAACTGGCTCATTGGTCCTTCGACGCAGCCCTTAATTGCATCTTGCTTATTCTCGCCAAACGCCAGCAGGATGATTTTCTTCGCTTCGCAGATCGTGCCGACGCCCATTGAAAGCGCGCTCTTTGGAACCGCCTTCATATCGCCTTTGAAAAAGAGGCGGGCATTATCCTTCACGGTTGAAGGAGTGAGGTAGACGATCGAGGTGCGGCTATTGAGCGAAGTTCCCGGCTCATTGAAGGCGATGTGGCCATCGCTGCCGATGCCCAATACCTGAATGTCGATGCCGCCCGCTTTCTTAATCTGCGCTTCATAGCTCTTGCACTCCTTGGCTGGATCCTTGGCAAGGCCATTGAGGACGTGGGTGTTCTCAAGCTTGATATCGATCTTCTTAAAGAGATTCTCGTTCATGAAGTAGCGATAGCTCTGATCGTGAGTTCCGGCGAGGCCGTAATACTCATCAAGGTTCCAGCTCTTGACCTGCTTATACGAAACCTTTTTCGCCTTGACGGCCTTCGCCATCTCATTGTACATCAATACTGGCGTAGAACCAGTTGCGAGACCGAGAACCGTCTTAGGATTCTTTTTCACAGCATTGGTGATCATTTGAGCCGCGAGTTTCGAGGCCTCTTCTTTTGTCTTACAGATTACAACTTCCATTTTATTTTTCCTTTCTTGTTTGGAAGAACACGGTTATTATACTACTCAATTCAATCAATGTAAAGGGGCTTAATTTGCTGAGGTGTGCGCTTGTCGCCGATAGGTAGCGAGGTCGTCTCGGGCGTGACTGGCGTTTCGACCTGCGAGACGCTTTCGGAATCCATCGTTTGGACTGGGCTGTTTTCCGTGGCGTGGTACAGCGACTTTAGGCCGATGAAAATTAGCCACAACGCGATTAGAAGAGCGATCGCCAGTATTCCAATACGCCAGTAAGAAGTAGGGAGTTTGGAATACTTGGTATCGTTGAAAGGCGTAGCATATTTTGCGAAGCCAGTATCCTTCTCCTGCTTTTCAAACAGTATATTTTCCGTTTCGTCTAATGGTGGCGACGGCGGTGTTTCCGTCGGCTCCGCCATTGTTGGCGCTTCAGTTGGCATTGCGCGTTCCCTTATTGGGCCTTCGCGTTCACCATTATAAATCGCGGTGAATTCATCCAAGAACGGTTTCGCCTCAAGCCCCACCGCTTCGCAGTAGAGCTTCACGAATCCGCGACCATAGATTGGCGCGGCGATGCGACTAAAATCCTCATTCTCCAATTCCGTCACGGTAGTTGGAGCCATGCGAGTAAGTTCAGCGACTTGGCTGATGGTGAGCCCCTTGGCTTCACGGGCGATGCGCAGAGATTTGCCGAATTCTATCATAGTTGATCCTCCTGAAATAAATTAGTCTGTTCCAATTCTGTAGTTGGCGCCGAATCCGTTGGCTCGGAAGGGGTTTCATCGTTGCCATTGGAATCGTTCAATATTGCGACGAGCTGATCTTGATCCATGATGATCTGTCGCGGTCCCATGCCTTGTGGTGCGCTCACGATACCGCGAGCGGCCAGCAGATCGAGAATCTTCGCGGCGTGGTTATAGCCCCAGCCCATCTGGCGTTGGAAATGACTCGTCGAAGCGCGCTTGGTGTTGATTATGCATTCAATCGCCTTCTTCAGGTCGTTACTTGCGGCGTCCGCCTTGATCTGTTCGCGAGCGGCTTTCGCATCATTCGCGTCGCTCTCGCCAGACTCGTCATCCTCCTTATAAGGATCATATTCCTCTTCCTTGATGGAGGCGAGTTTCTTGTTGAAGCGATCGTCGAAGTCGGTATTTGAATGTTGCGCGATGAACTCGGTTACGCGAGCGATTTCATCGTCGCTGATCCATGCGCCTTGCGCACGCACGAGGATGCCATCCTTGCCCTTGAATAGCATATCGCCTCTGCCGATTAGGTTTTCAGCACCGCAATCATCAAGAATTGTGCGCGAATCAATGGCCGATGCGGTCTTGAAGGCGACGCGTCCTGGGATGTTTGCCTTGATGGTTCCGGTGATGATCTTCGCGTCAGGGCGTTGCGTGGCGAGGATGAGGTGGATTCCGGCGGCGCGCGCCTTCGCGGTAAGGCGCGAGATATCCGGGGTTACTTCCTTGCCGTTTGAGGCCATGAGGTCGGCGACTTCGTCGATGATGATTACGATATACGGAACGGTCTTGGGCATGGAGGAGCCGATTTCAGCGTCGTTGCCGAACATATCGGTCTGCGTGAATGGCGGACGATGATTGAAGTCGTAAATGTTTCTCCAATAAATTCTTCTTGGCGATCTGCAAACTTCCAGTACGGAGGATTAGCACTGCCGATGTACTGCAGGTTGCCTGGCGAGAAGATGACTTTCTTGTTATCGGTGATTACCGGCACGATGAGATGAGGGAGCGAAGCGTAGGCGGTAAACTCGACTGACTTAGGATCGACCATTATGAGCTTGAGTTGTTCTGGCGTTTTCGTCATCAGCAAGCCATTGATGATTGAGTTGAGGCATACCGACTTGCCTTGTCCCGTAGCGCCTGCGACCAGCATGTGCGGCATGGCGGCGAGATTGCCAATCAGTTCATTTCCGGCGGCATCCTTGCCGAACAGCAACGGGAGCTCGCCCTTGAAGCCGCGCCAAGCGTCTGATTCGATGATTTCGCGGAAGGAGATTCCGGCTGGCGCGCGATTGGGAACTTCGATTCCGATTGCATCCTCGCCGGGGATTGGCGCTTGGATGCGTAGCGATTTCGCCCGCAACGCGCCCTTGAGGTTGTCGGTGATGTTGGTGACTACGGAATACTTAACGCCAGGCGCGAGGTGGATCGCGTATTTGGTAACGACGGGGCCTTGCACATTATAGGCGAGTGTGGCGTCGATGCCGAAGAGTCTAAGGGTGCTGATGAGTTGAGACGACATTTCCTCGACGTCGCCATGATCCGCCTTGGACTTGGTAAGCGGATTGAGCAACGAGGTGTTTGGCAATACGTAAGGCCCCTTATCGGCATCGCCTTCGGTGACGGGGACGACTGGTAGCGGTTTTTCCTTCGGCTTGGGTTGTGGCTTGGGTTGCGGCTTGGGCTGCGGATTGATCTCGGCCACATTTCTCGCCGCCATCGCCTCTTCGCGCGCTCTGATGATCGCTTCCTTGGCGGCTTCCTTTTCCGCGCGTGCTCTTTCGCGCTCTTCCTGTGCGGCCAACTTCGCGGCGTTCTTCGCGGCTTGGGCCGCGAGATACTGTTCGCGCACGGGATCGGGCTCTTCCGCATTATCATGCGCGTCGTTCTTGTTGGAGGCATAGAGCGCCCAATTGGCGATTGCGGCGAAGAACACGCAAATTTCGTGGATGCCGATTATCGCCACCAACGATATGATCATAATGATGATCATCAAAATAGCCGAGCCGAATTCGTTGAGCATGGGCGAGAGGCAACGCGTCATCAGCAGGTACCCGGTGGCGCCGCCAGCATTGGCCAAGTTGATGCGCTTCAAGATGGAATTGGTCCAGCTGGAATTAGCGCTCGTCGCCTGCAATAGCGAAGCGATGGATACGAGAAAGACCACCAGCCAAAGGAGACGCTTCAAGCTGCGATGTCGATGACCGAAGATGGCGAACAAGACCGCGACTATCGAAAGCACGGGAACGCACCATATCGCCAAGCCGAAGAGGGTGTAGCCATAGAAGGCGAAGCCATCGCCGAGCGCGCCAATCCAGTTGGAGGAAGGCATCGGCGGATTGATGAGCGATGGTATGGCGTGCCAATCGTAAGTAAGCAGCGCTACCAGCGGAAAGAGCGATAGCGGCAACATCAGCCAAGAGAAGATTTTTCTCTTTATGGTCTGCTCAGCGTTTAGATCTGTTGAAGGTTCGGTCATTGTCAGTTGAATTGCTGTTGTTAGAATGGATGGAGTCGGTCTTAAGCATATAGTATAGCACAATCGCCAGAATGAGCGAGAGTAGCTTAAGTCCCCAATTGCCGTTAATGAAGAGTTTCATCGCTTGACGCCTCCTTTCGCGAACAATCGCGTGAGACGGTTGCTGAAGCGCAGGGAATTGCGTTTGCGGCTCATCGCCTTGCTGATCCATCTATTTAGCGACGGCTCGGCCTGCGCGCTATCGTGATAGCGAACGAGCTTGCCATTATGCGCGATTGAGATCGCGCCCGATTCCTCGGAGATAACCACGACCAGCGCGTCGGTCTCCTCCGATAGTCCCACCGCCGCGCGATGGCGCATACCGCTCGCGATCAGTTCCGGGTTGTTGGATACCGGGAAAACGCAATGCGCCGCCGCGATGAGTCCATTGCGGACGGTAATACCGCCATCGTGCAATGGGAGCGGTGGGGTGAGGATGCTCTCCAGCAATTCCCGCGAGAACACCGCGTTGAGCATGATGCCCGAATCCTCGTAGCCCCTGAGGGAGATGCCGCGTTCGAAGGCGAAGAGCGCGCCAATCTTGCGTTTGGAGAGCGCGAGGATGGTGCTGACGATAAACTCCGGGGTGGCGATGCCATCGCGAGTGTAATTGGGGCGCTCGAAATAGTTGAACGCGCCTACCTGACTGAGCACGCGTCGAATCTCCGGCTGGAAGATGACGACGGTAGAGATGGTCAAGTAGATGAGCACGGCGCGAATGATTTGCGAGAGCACATCGAACTTGAACACATAGGTGAAGGCGAACATCATCGAGGCGAGCACGGCCACGCCCATCAAGGCCTGACCGAAGCGCGAACCCTTGGCCGATTTGAGAATCGAATAAATCACCAAATACAGGATGAATATCTGTATGACGGCTGAAATCGATATCTTGCTCAACCAATCCCAATTCATTCCTTCGCAACCTCCTTTAGCATCGCTTCGACGTCGCGCCCATCCATCGTCTCCTTCTCCAATAGAGTCTTGGCCAACGCTTCGAGCTTGTCGCGATTATCGAGGATGATCTTCTTGGCTTCCGCATACGCGGCATCGATTAGCTTGCGCACTTCCTGATCGATCTCGCGCGAGGTCTCTTCGCTGAAGGCGGGCGATAGTTCGCGCTCGGTGAATTGGCTTGGCTCCAAGAATGCCTGGAAGCCGAAGCGTTCGCTCATGCCGTAGCGGCAAATCATATCTCGCGCGATTCTGGTCGCCTGCGCGATATCCTGCGCGGCGCCAGTGGAAATATCGCCCGTGAAGAGTTCCTCGGCGATTCTGCCGCCGCAGCAGATTCTGATTTCGGCGAGGAAGTGCTTTTTTGAGCGGCCTAATATATCCTTTTCCGGTAGCGCCATCGTGGCGCCCAAAGCGCGTCCACGCGGGATGATCGTTACCTTGTGCAGCGGATCGGCCTCGGGGGTCATTACCTGGAGTAGCGCGTGCCCGGCTTCGTGCCAAGCCGTGATTTCGCGATCATGTTGCGAATAGCCGGCCGACTTGCGCTCCCTGCCCCATAGCACCTTGTCGCGCGCTTCGTCGAGCGTGGCCATATCCACGCCTTCGAGTTTCTTCCTTACCGCCAATAGCGCCGCCTCGTTGAGCAGGTTGGCCAAGTCGGCGCCGGAGAATCCTGGCGTTCCGCGCGCCACGCGATTGAGGTCGGCATCGTCCGCGAACTTGATCTTCTTGCCATGCAGCTTGAGAATTTCCTCGCGTCCCTTCAGGGTAGGCAAGTCCACGACGACTTGACGATCGAAGCGCCCCGGCCGGAGTAGCGCGGCATCGAGAGTATCCGGACGGTTGGTGGCGGCGATTACGATCACGCCTTCGTTTGCGTCAAAGCCATCCATCTCGACCAGCATGGTGTTCAGGGTCTGGT
>CALCDB010000139.1 GCA_937901395.1 uncultured Verrucomicrobiota bacterium | reverse complement strand
GGTCTTACCCTTGTTCTTCGCGTAGATATATTCCCAATCGGATTCGTTTCTTAATGTGACGCCATCACTTTTTGCGCGATAGAATCCGCCGTCCGCACGGGTATGAAACCACCTATGATAGTCAAAAACAACATCTCCCTTCGAGAACACAAAACCAGAATCGTAGTCGCCCGAATCACCTTTATACTTCAAGAAATCGGCGATGTCTTGCTCGGCAATGCCGCTCAACTGCGAGACGAGGGCGAGAGTTTCGACAAACTCCTTCGCATTTTCAATAGGCAAAGCAAAATTTCTTGCTACTCCATCCTTCCCCCAAAATTGAAGAGAAGCACCTTCATAACTTCCTGTCTTCGACACATAAAGACGAATCTCAACCTCGCCATTAACGCTCGCACCAATAAACGAATCGGAGCCGCTACGGGTAAATGTCGGAGCTGAATTTATCTTCGCCATCTCCGTCAATTCGCCTCGCGAGATCGCAATACCATCATCGGTCTTCGGCGTGAATGCAAACGAGCGCGTATAAACCTTATTGCCAAGTGTACCCGTGGCATCGAAGCGGATTGCCGTATCATCCGCCATATGCGGATGGAAAAGTGCCTGCTTTGCAATCGTCCCCGCAACGGTATCGAGCAACACAACGCCACCGGCTTGGACGAGCGAAAGGAGCGCGGAGTATTGTGCGATTTCCTTCGTGCCGTTGTAGACCTTGCCGCCGCTCATTGTGAGAACGGTTGCGCCCGTGCCACCACCGCCACCGAGCGCAACCCAACGCGCTCCGTCGTAAATCTTCCACCCGTCATCACCCTTGACCAAATCTCCCTTGTGAGGCGTTTCGGGGACGGCATCAAGAAGATGCACATAATAGGTCGTTTCGCCGACGGTGATTGTTCCATCCGCGTCGATGATTTCCAAATCACCCTTGCCGAGAATGTACCCCTCGACCGCCGCGCCGTTTTCGCAAGGAGCAGGGAGCTCACGCAGGGAAGCAAATGGGCGCTGTTCGTGTTCGATCTGTCGTTCATCGGCTGGTGGATCCTCAGCATGATCCCCTTTGTCGGCATTTTCACCATGCCGTATATGGAGATCACAAAAGCCAATTACTATCGCTATATTTCCGGCCGCATCACGGAGGCGGATACGGAACTGCCCGGCGAGTATTCTGATGATGAATAAATAAAAAATCCCGGCTGTCAGATGACAGCCGGGATTTGCATATTTGAAGTTATCCGTAGCGGTGGAAGCGCTGCGGCTTCGGCCGGAATTTGACGCCGGAGACGAG
>CALCDB010000138.1 GCA_937901395.1 uncultured Verrucomicrobiota bacterium | reverse complement strand
CGATAAGCACCTGTCAGCCGCATCCCGCACCGGCCTATCGCATTCCGGATGCACCAATACCGGCGCGTCCAGCCCAAATTCCTTTCGAGCTTTCCCGATGTCATCCAACTCGAGTCTCGCATGAACGGGACAATATCCATCGCTGCAATGATAATGCTCTCCCAGGCGTTTGGCGACATAATTACCCAAATGCATATCTGGAACGAAGATAATCTCCTCTCCCCTTAAGGTGCTCATTACCCGTTCCGCATTGCCGCTCGTTACGCAAATATCGCATTCCGCCTTTACCTCCGCCGTGGAATTCACGTAACATACCGCCTTCGCTTCTGGATATCTTTCCTTAAGTTCCCTCAGCTTCTCCGCCGTGATCATTTCCGCCATGGCGCACCCAGCCGACTTGTCGGGAATTAACACACGCTTTCTTGGATTGAGTATTTTCGCCGTCTCCGCCATGAAGTATACTCCGCAAAACACTATCGTGCCCGCATCCGTCTCCGCCGCCTTGCGGGCGAGCTCCAACGAGTCCCCCGTGAAATCCGCGGCATCCTGCACTTCCGCGCGACAATAATTATGCGCCAATATTATCGCGTTTCTCTCTTTTGCCAATGATTTTATTTCTTCTATCATCAATTGACGCTCCTTTGTCAATCATTGCAACAACTCGATCGTTCCATAACTTTCGGCCTTGCCGAGCGCACGCACCTTGATGACGATGTTGCATCCATTGTTTCCAATCGTCGCATCCTTTATCTTATAGGCGAGCACATTGCCCTCGGAGGGCCTACCCGCGAATCCGCCTCGTGCGCTCCTCGCCACGACCTGTCCATCCATTTCAATACGGATGGAATCGATCTCCAGCCGATCAGCGCCGCGCGTATACGTGAGCCGAACCGCTCGCGATGCGCGTATATCGCCGGCCTCGACTGGAACTTTTATTTCCTTCCACGCATTGCTTATCTTGTTGGGCGACCACGAACCAATCGTCTTTACTTTTCCAGATTCCACCTTTACCTTCGCAAGCTTCTTCGATTCCGCAATCAACTTCACCGCCGCCTTCACTGGATCCTTGTAAGGAGATATCTTCGAGACCCCGCGTTCTTTCTCCACCCAATTTCGCTCCCATGCTCCGATATCCACCTTCTTGCTCGAATCAAATCTACCTTGATTGTAAAGTTGACGACGCTTGAGATAATAATCGCGAATCAAGCCGGACCAAATCTTCGCCGCATAGTCATCCACTGGCGGCCCCCAAATCGTCACGATTCGCCGTGCATTCTTTTCATAATATGCCGCCAAATCCTTATTCTTGCCTCCATGCTGCAATGCAAAATTGATCCAACGCTCTAACGAGAAATGTGGATGCGACTCAAGTAGTTTATCCATGCAGAGCATCAACTTCTCGATCTTCACCTCCAAATCCTTCGCCATCTCTTCATTGCCCTCGTTGAACGCCTTCTCGCTCGCCACGATCAACTCTTCGACCCTGCCTCCTACGTATGCCGCGCCAAACTCGATTATATCGGCTTGATATAACGGCTCTTTGCCATACTTGCCAGCCAATTCCGCGAACTTCTCAATTCCTTCGTAAAATTCCGCGCGCGTATTGATCGATCCCTTCCCCGCTCCGCCTGGCCTGAACTGCCAATTGTATCTTGGGTGATCCGTGAATGAACCATAAACCGACTTACACATCAAATCCCAGAACGGCGCAAAATCCTTGCCGTCTCCGCCATATCGTGACGCCGAATAATCCGCCAATATGGTTGCGATATCCGCCTTCTCCGTTCGCCACGCCGCATCCGCCATTACTTCGTAAACGACTTGATTGTTCTCGATTCCTTCTGGCGCCATGCCATGCCCGATCAAATTCCCCTTATTGCTCGAAGTCAATGCCTCCAAATGCCCGTTCGCATAAAAATCCAACACTCCCGTAAGCCCGCACTTGCCGCCCATATTGGGAATTACCGAATATATCCACGCCTTGTTGTAGAAGCCCTTGTGATAATCCCAGTTCACGCCATTATGCCAATAATTCTTATTGTAATCAACCGCTTCGTCAATCAACAGCATCTTGTCATCTGGAACTTTCTTGAGTAATGCCGCCAAGGTTTCCGGATCCCAAACTCCGCGCTGGAACCCGAACATCCAACCCTGCATTACCCAAATCGCATCAGGGTTCGCGTTCGCAATCGAACGATACACCTTTTCCCCGTATTCATTCATCAACTCATATCGCTCCGTCGAACCTTTCGGCGGAAACGGCGTTTCCATCTCGTTGAAACTGTCAATCAAATATCGATCGCACTTCCCAAATTCCTTCTGCCACTCCTCGATGAACATGGTTCCGATTTTCTCGAACAATGGATGATTCGGCATCACCATCCAATTGTGGAATCTTCCTCCGCACCATTTCGTCTCGACCAATTCAAGATCGGGATAAAGCCGCTTAAAGCTTGGCGGCACGAAGCCCGCGAAACCCGGACATATCGGAAGCATCTTCAATTCACGCATTCTCTTTAATATCCTATGCTGAAGCTTTATCTGATCTTCATGCCATTCTTTCGGCATCGGACTATCCAACCCCGAGATATTCCCCATGCGCATCCAAGGTAAATGCGCGGGCCCCACGAAATACGATTGTATCTCATCATCGGTAAGCCCCAACTTTTTGAACACTCTCGCCGTTATCGCTTCTTGGGCCACCAGAGTAATGGGCACGTTGATACCATGTAACGCCATGTAGTCGATCTCCTTCGACCACCTCTCCCATGTCCAATATGGCATCGTATAGCCATACGTCACCACATTGAAGTAATAGCGATACTTGAATGGCGTCGCGCCAGAAATCTCCGCCCCCCTGTCCCAATCCTCATCGGTGAAACGATTGCCGGCCCAACTCGATATTCCCTTGTGCTGCGCCTTCAACGCCGCATAAAAGCCATGACAAAGCGCGATTGGCGAATTGCCCGTTACGACGAGTTTTCCCCCAATCACTTTCGTGGAATAGCTGTCGTTCTCTCCGCCCGCCTTGTATTTGAGTTCGACCTTCGCCTTCGCTTCTGGATTCGCCGTCTTGACGAATCGCTCAATTACCGCGTTCGCCGCCGCAATCTTGTCCGCCCCATCATCCTTCGCCAGCCCGGAAAATGAAATGAGCGCACTCAATAATGCTATGGTTACACGCTTCATGATGAATCCTTCAGTTATGCGATTACTGCTATTATCTGGCCTTTCGTTACCGACTTCCCATGCTCTACTAAAAACGTGATCTTGCCGTTCCCCGTCGCCTTGATTGGATTGAACAATTTCATCGCCTCGACCACGCACACGACCTCGCCAGTCTTCACCGCCGCATTATCAGCTGCGAGTTGTGGCTTGCCAGGCGCATCGGAACGATAGAATGTTCCATTGAGCGGAGCCAATACTGGCGTCCCATTCGGTATCGCCGCTGTCGCTTTCGCCGCCGAATCGCCCGCCGTTTGCGATGTCGCTGCGTTCGCGCTCGCCGCATTGTTGGCACGATTGGCCTCTTCGATATCCGCCGGTATGCGCTCGCGCTTGCTTGGCTCGGTGTTGCGCCACTTGAAATATCCAAGCGCCACTTCCGGGAACAATGCGTATGATAGGATATCTTCCTCCGCCTTGATCATATATGGCTTTATCTCGGCTGCCGCCGCTACCAACCCCGGCTTCAACAAGTCCGCGGGACGACACGTAATCGGCTTTAACTTCCCGCAAAGTTTCTTCTTGAGCTTCTCGTCAATCGGAGCCGGCGAGCGTCCGTAATATCCTGCGGCATATCGCTTCGTCTCGTCGGTGACCATCGAATAGCGCTTGCCCGAAAGCACATTAAGAACGCTCTGAACCCCGACGATCTGCGAAGTTGGGGTAACGAGCGGAGGGAACCCCAGATCCGCCCGCGTCTTCGGCAACTCTTCCAGCACTTCGCCCAAGCGATCCAATGCGCCTTGCTGCTCCAGTTGCGAACGCAAATTCGAAATCATTCCCCCGGGAATCGCATGCACCAACACTCCCGCATCCACGGGCTCTACCTTGGCGGAAGATGCCGGCTGACGACGCTCCTTCAGCTTTTTGAAATATGCATTGATCTCGCTTAGTTTCGTCGTATCCAAACCCGTATCGAAACCGACAGATTCCAGAATCGACTTAATCGATTCCGTTGGCGGTTGACTTGAGAACGAACTTAAGGTGGAGATCGCGCAATCGAAGCATCCCGCCCCAGCTTCCGCCGCGGCTAAATACATCGCCGCCGCCATACCGCTCGTCATGTGCGAATGCACCTGTATCGGCATCTCCGGCAACGCCTTGTGAATCGCGCTTACCAACTCCCGCGCGGCACCAGGCGTAAGAATGCCCGCCATATCCTTGATGGCCAGCGAATCAATGCCCATCGCCGCTTCGCACTTCGCCAGCTTCACGTAATTCGCTACCGTATGCACTGGCGATGTGGTATAGCAAATCGTTCCCTGCGCGTGCCCGCCATATTTCTTTACGCACTTTATCGCCGTCTCGAGATTGCGCGGATCGTTAAGCGCGTCAAATACCCTGAAGATATCCATCCCGTTTTCGCAGGCAAGCGCGGTGAACCGCTCCACGATATCGTCAGGATAATGCCTGTAGCCGAGGATATTCTGCCCGCGAAAGAGCATCTGCAATGGCGTGTTCTTGCACACCTTCTTGATCTCGCGTAGACGTTGCCATGGATTTTCTCGTAGAAAGCGCATGCACACGTCGAAGGTCGCGCCGCCCCAACACTCCAACGAATAGAACCCCGCGCCATCTATCGTCTCCGCTATCTTGAGAATATCGTCAGTGCGCATACGCGTCGCCCAAAGCGACTGATGCGCGTCTCTTAGCGTGGTATCGGTAATGCGAATCTTCATTGGCTTTTTCATTGTTGTTTCCTCTTGAAAAGATATATCTTGTTCTCGGTTCCATTAATCAGGCGAACGATATTGGAACGATGCTTCCAGATTATGAATGCGGCAATCGCCGTTACCAAAATGCATTGCGGAATATCCTCATAGCCCCTAATACCCAACATCGGGAACCATACGGCGATTGCGAGGAATAATGCCGCCATGCAACTGCCCAGCGAAATGTAATGGAACATCGCGAAGACAATCGCGAAGATCAAGAACGCGATTCCAACGACGGCTGGCATTAGGGCGATGAGCATCCCGAATGCCGTCGCCACGCCCTTGCCGCCCTTGAATTTCATATATGGCGTGAGCATGTGGCCAATTACCGTCGTTATTCCAACGACCAATGGTAGCCACATCCAATTTGGATACAACTCCAGATCGCTCACCCACGCCTTCACGAAGAATGTCGGCAACATTCCCTTCATTACATCTAAAAGAAACGCCAACAGCCCCCATCCCTTGCCGACCGTCCTGAATACATTCGTAGCTCCTATGTTCTTCGACCCTACCTTCCTCACGTCCACGCCGCGCGCCTTGCCGATGAGGAACCCGAATGGGATTCCTCCCAGTAGATACGCCCCTACGATAAACGTTATGTCGATACAAAGCTCTTGTTGCGCTACCGTCATTTACGCATGATCCTTTCCGATGTATTCACATGGCGCCTTCTTCGCGAAGATGCCCTGAATGAACCTAACTCCATACCATATATGACTGCTGATTACCCCAATGATCGTCAAAATCCAATGATGCGGCTTGAAACTGAATGTGGTAACTACCACTAACGCGAGATATATCCAAAACGGCAAGTACCCTCCCCAACGATGGAAGGTGATTCTCAAGCAGCTTATCCCCGTAAGATTCAACGCCCCAACTACCGCCAGCACGAACAGATACAAATCGAACAATGTCGGCACGAAATAGCTCGGCCGCAGGGAATTCGACGGGAAGCGCTTGCAGAAATAGCCGCGGTGGAACGCATAGCGGCCGAGCTGACGGAGGTGCGGCAGGAAGAGCGGACGCCGATGATGGTGGACGATCACCCACGGATCGTACACG
>CALCDB010000137.1 GCA_937901395.1 uncultured Verrucomicrobiota bacterium | reverse complement strand
CGCCAAGATGGTGATTGACCCCGCGCCATCGAAGTCAACCGCCTTTTCATAACGCGCAGCCAATTGCGAATAGAGATCGCCGGGATACCCTCGATTCGATGGAATCTGCTCCATGGTAATGGCTATTTCCTTCATCGCATCCGCAAAGCTTGTCATATCAGTCAACAATACCAATACGTTCTTGCCCTCAAGCGCAAAGCGTTCAGCAACCGCCAATGATACATCCGGAACCAGCATGCACTCAACCGTTGGATCTGCCGCAGTATGCACAAACATCACCGTCTTCACCAATGCGCCGGACTTATCCAACGTAGAGCGGAACTTCAGATATTCATCATACTTAAGGCCCATACCGCCGATGATAATCACATCCGAATCAGCTTGCAAAGCGATTCGCGCCAAAAGCTCATTGTATGGTTCTCCCGCCCGCGCGAAAATCGGCAACTTCTGCGACTTTACCAATGAATTGAACAAATCAATCATTGGAATATTAGTTCTCACCATCTCCTTCGGCATGATTCGCTTCGCCGGGTTTACCGATGGCTGACCAATCGGTGATGGCTCGCCGGTAATCGCCGGGCCTCCATCACGCGGAACTCCCGCGCCCGTAAAAGCGCGCCCCAATAAATCTTCTGAAAATGGAACCTTCATCGTCTCGCCCAGAAAACGCACTCGTGCCGAAGTATCGACTCCTCGCGCGCCTGCAAAAATCTGCAAGGTCACGTTGTTGCCATCTAATTTAATGACTTGCGCCAAGGAAGTTCCTGCGCGAGAATTGACTTCCGCAATTTCATTATATTTAACGCCTTCCGCCGAAAGCGTAGCGACTGAACCCGACAAGGCGTCAATCTTATGGTATATCGTATTATTGAACATGCCGATATTATACCAAAACCACCATCAAGAATGCAACTCCATCTATCACTATAGCGTCTCTCCGACCTTAGGCCAAGCCATCGTTATTCGACCTAGGTTTTCGCTCAATGTCATGCCCTCGTAGAACATATTCCTGCAAGCCCCTCGCGTCGCCTCGTCTACCAATCCCTGTCGCGTGTAATATGGTATAAGCCCCATCGCCCTCACCTTCAAATCCAACTGCGCATTGCCTCGCCCAAATGGCCACGCCAAGCGCTTCGGCTCATACCCGCACCACTCGCTCAAAACCTCTTGCGCCCTTCGTATTTCCGCCACGACCTCATCTTCTGGCAGACTCGTTGCGCTTAAATGACTCCATGTATGATTGCCTATTTGAATATTATGCAACTTCGCAATCGAACGAATCTCGTCTTCATTCAAAATCCTCCGCCTCGTATCCACCCCCAACTTCTTTAACTCCAGATCACGCTCGTTTTCGGTTAGCGGATATAGTCTCTGCCTCGTCTTTATGTCAATTCCGTCCGTCCAAATCCTCCCCTTGATTGTCTGACCTGGCGCGATGAAAACCGTAGCTTCGACCTTGAAATCTTGCAACACTTTGATGGTGGGATTCAACTCCTTCCAGCCATCGTCAAATGTTATCTCCACCTGCGATAATATACCCGCCTTCTTAAGCCAACTAAGCGTTTTGCTTACCTCTTTCGCCGTAGCCGCATGAAAAACAATCGGCAATATCTTCCCCTCCCGCTTGATACGACGAATCATCCTATACCTAATGCCAAGCGCCCAATATACTTTCGCGACTATCCACCCTGTTAACTTACGACGAATCGAAGGTCTGTACCCATCTCCAGCGTTTCCATGCTCTCTTTGCCACTTTTCAATGATGTCCCTTATGGGCTTGTTCTTCTCGGTGACCACAACCGGTATTTCAATCCCCCATGGCAATGTGGCCAAGACCCTTTCCTCCACTCCTTTCGCAGCGATCCTACAGCTGAAGACCAACTCTTCTACTTTCGTTGCCGACCATGCGACGAACCCAACGACTCCATAATCTCCGTATTTATCGCTTGCGCTCACCGCACGGCTCTCGCACCGAATAAGCAAATCCTCAAAATCTTGCTCGCCATAACGTCTGCCGCTAATCGTCAATTGATTGGTGCGATTAACGAGTTCTTTACACCTATCCCTGTTCGCGCCCGTTATCTTCGATAACTCTACCTTGAGTTCACTCGCCTTTAGGAACGCCTCTGCGTCGCCATCAAATTCACTTCTCACGAGTACTCGGCGTTGCATCTCTTCCCGATAATACCGCCTCCTTTCTGCGCCTAATCCATTATCTATGCCATATCGCTCGCTTTCGCCCAACCGTGCGAAAGTCCTCACCATCGGTAACTCCCGCTCAACTTCGGCGCGCTCATGCTCGTTATCGTCAATTAGCGCTATCGCCCCTAACGATATATTCATCTCCTTGGCTAGATTTCTCAATGCGAGCGATTTCGCTCCCCATGAGATTTGCGGGAATACGATCAATTCTTCTAATCCAAAATGCTTCAATACCGCAATCGCGCTTTGGTAATCATTCTTCGAAATTACGGAATTTACTACTCCCCTCGCCTCCAATGCCAACATCTGCTCCTTGATGCCAGGCTTAAGTCGCAACTTATCCCCCTCCGCCAACGTCCCTTCCCATACCGTATCGTCAAGATCCCACGCTACGCATTTTACCAATGCCTCCCGTTGCTCCTCATATCCAATTTCCATTCGACCGATCTTAATCCACCCACTCTCGCTCCCGTCACTCGTGCGCAATGAAAAAAGCGTCCCCGCGCGCAGCTGCATGGGTAACATCATCTCGAACGTCTGCATATCAACGGTGAGCTCAATGCGCTTCGCCGTCAATACCCGACGGCTCTCATCGCGAACTTCCATGATCAATACCGTCGTTGCTTCGGCCTTCGCCTCGAATATCCACTTGTTTGGCGCCTTCGCAATCTTCGCCGCCTTCTTCGCCTTACGCCAACGTATGCTCCTGAAAATTCCGTATGGACCTCTTCCGTATGGAACTTTTACCCATTGTAATCGCCTTTGCCACTTCCGCGCCTTTGCCTCCCAACGCCGATTCCATTCGCATAATTTTTTCGCGGTAATCTCATCCGCCAAACCGCCATGCCATAACAACTCCAACTTTCCCCAATGACGCAACTTAATCCACCCATCATCACGCGTATCAATTCGAGAGCACCTTCCTGTATCGCTACGCAGAAACCACTCGCAACTGCGAAAGCATGCACTTTCACCGCATTCTACACAATGATCTTCCCAAAAATCAACTGCAGTATATTTCATCCATCGTTTCCATACTTTGAAGGATGGAACTCTTTTCTTATCTCGACATACAAAGCCGTCTGCCCAACTGCGATATACAAGCTGCAAATTATCATCATCACAAAACATGGCAATATAAAAAATGGCATAAACGGCGTAAATAGCAAAATCAATAATGTCAAAGTGATTATCTTCCAATATGCGCAATCCAACTTAAATGCTCGCATCTTATTCCCCTTCATCATCGTTCTGCATGCCGCCAAGCTCTCTCCAATCGTCCAATCCGGATTTTCGGCCTGCACCAAAAATGCATAACGATAACGATAAAAGGCAATAATCGTCGGTATGAAAAATGAGAATATTCCAACAATCATCCAAAAACAATAAATGGCCATAAGCGAAAGCGACAAGAAAAACAACTTTAATGGACGCTTAAAGCCATCAAAAGCATCGCCCAACCATCCCTTGCCATCATTGTGCACGCAACGAAGACGAATCCTCGCCATCCCATAATCACCGATGCTACGCATTAAGATCGAAAAGAAGATTATTAATACGAAAGACGAATAGAACTGAAACAAAAGCCCTTCGGAAATAGTAGGAATGGCCCGCCCTTCGTTAATCGCTTTGACTACCTTAATCGTATAATCCGCATAAGTAAAAACACCAAGCGATTCCAATAGCTTATGAATGACCATCTGAATCGCCTGCGTGCAAAGCCCCAATAGTATCGATCCGCCTAAGAGCCGTCCGAACCACTGCTCTTTGAAAAGTCGTTGCCAGGCGAAAGATCGAATGCTCTCGTAACTATTCATTGCATTCTGCCAGTATATGCGTCAATTGAAGAGTTGTCAATCTTGCGACTAAAGAACTCCTTCTCCGCAGCTTCCAACGCCTGATTCCATGGCCTCGGATTACCAACCAACTGCACAACCCAAAGCTTCAATTCTCGCTTGTGCCAATTGACCATGCAATTCGTTCCCAACGCTCCGCCATGCCCAAACCAATCGCCAACTCCATCCTTTCGAGGCGCTACCAAACCCAAAGAATACCCTTCCATTGATAAGGGACGCGTAGATGTAGCCAAATACTTCCTTACCGTATCCTCCTTAAGTATTCTTACGCCATTCTCGCCCATCCCAAGATTCATCAGCATCTTATAGAACTTTAATTGATCGTTCGCCGTCGACCACAGCCCCGCTCCCGCAGATGGGAATACACGATCATCATTATATGGCCGCTTCATTGACGCATATTCATCCAATTCCAATGCCGGCATGTTCTTGCGACAACGATAAATCCGCATTGCCGTCTCTATCTTCTCGTCTTCTGGCCAAAATGAAGTATCATCCATCTCCAATGGCTCCAATACGCGTTGTTTGAGAAAATCTTCCCAGCGCATTCCCGTAACCGCCTCGACTATCGCCGCGCCAATGTCAATGCCAACATTGGAATACTTGACCGCTGTTCCCGGCTCGAAGTTAAGCGGTCTGGCAGCCGCCTCGATCGCTATGCTTCTAAGCGGCATGCGCCTCGCCCATCCGCCATGATCAAACGACGGCATTTCAAAGTCGAACCCGCCCGTATGGTTCATCACATGGCGAATAGTAAGAACGTTTTTCGCCTTTCGAATTGTAAAGGTGTCATTCGCTTGGGGCTCTTTTATCCACAATGTCTTGAACTCTGGCAAATACTTGGAAACCGGATCGTCGAGCGAAATCTTGCCCTCTTCGAGCAACATCGCGATCGTCACTCCGCAAAATCCCTTCGTCTGCGAACATTGCATAAAGATGGAATCCATCTCGACATCATCGCCGATTATCGTTACCTCTTCTGCGCCATCTTTGTAAAACACGCTTATCGCCTCTTTTAACTGACCATTCTCGACGAATGGGGATAACGCCTTGCCCGCCGTAGTCTTCGTGTAGTCGCAAGTGAACATCGAGCACCCCGCCATTAACACGGCGCCCAATGCTATCGTAAGAAAATGCAATGCCTTCATTGTTATCTCTCCTATAGCGCAGAAAGAATACGCTTCGCCCAATCTTTCGATGCTTTGAATTGTTTTATCGAATATGACTCATTCGGCGAATGGATGCGATCCTCCGCTTGTCCCCACCCGACCAGGAGCGGTGCCGCTCCCGATGCCTCCCTAAGCGCGGAGACGATTGGAATCGAAGCTCCCTCCCAGTTGAATACCGCCCCGCGCTCATCCATCTCGCCCAATATATCCTCCGCAAGACGAAACAATGGCGAAGCAAGCGGCAATCTGAAGCCATTCGCCAATCCCGATAGTTCCGAAACCTCCAACTTCATGCCCTTTGGGCACCTATTCTCCAAATGCTGCTTGACCGCCTCGAACGCCCGCCGTGGATTCTGACCGGGAACCAAACGAGTAGAAAGCTTCGCGATTGCCTCGCAGGGAATCACCGTCTTCGATCCCTGTCCGCCATATCCGGAATGTATGCCGTTTATCTCGATGGTCGGCTCGAAACAATTCCGCTGCACAATCGATTTGCCCGTCTGCCCTCCACATGCTTGAGTGCCGATATCGTTCGCATAGAAATCCTCATCCGCCATCCCCGCTTCAGCCGCCTCGATCTCATCGTGCGTCGGCGGCTCAATGCCATCGCGAAAGCCCGCAACCGCAATCGCCCCATCCGCAGTATGCAAGGATGCCATCAATTCCGCCATGCCCTGCGCCGCATTCGGAGCTATTCCCCCATACTCCCCGGAGTGGAGATCGCGATTAGCCGCCGTCAGCTTAACCGTCCAATGATTGATTCCGCGTAAACCCGCGATAATCGCTGGCCGTAGCCCTGGCGCCGCGCTCGTATCGCTGACCAACAACACGTCCCCAGATAGGCGCTTGCGAAACTCCTTGTCTTCCAATTGCTTCGATAATCCCAACGACCCGCTCTCTTCGCCACCCTCCAAAATGAACTTCAAATTCGGCTTGTGCTTCGCAGTCGCGAGAAACTCGCGAATCCCACAAAGGAATGCGAAGAACTGTCCTTTGTCATCTTGCGCTCCTCGGCAATAAATGCGATCCCCGTCAACCGTAGGCTCGAACGGCGGGGGCTTCCACTCCTCGAGCGGATCCGGCGGCTGCACGTCGTAGTGTCCGTAGAGGAGCACCGTCATCGCCCCCTCTTCGCCCTTGATTTCCCCGTAGACGACCGGAACCGGAAATGGAGAAGCGGAATCCTTTCCGCTTGTAAGCGAAGCGCAAGAAGGAACGATCAGTTCCGCGTCAGCC
>CALCDB010000136.1 GCA_937901395.1 uncultured Verrucomicrobiota bacterium | reverse complement strand
ATCGGCCTTACTATAGGGACACTTTGGGTCGGCAACCCCGAGAGATTGGCAGGTGGGCGTGTAGAATGTTTATGTGGTAAAATGATGGCGAAAAATGCAATGGAAAGTGCAGATGATTATTGAATATGTCTGGGAAATTTGATATAATACTTACCATAAAAGGAGATTGAAAATGGATAAGAGAGAGCTCGTTTATTCGATGATGAAATCGATTGCGGAAGAATATGATTCAGCAATAATCAAGCAGCAAGAAGAAGCATATCTTAGGAGCGATGTGCATCGCTATTTTCTCACTGCGGAAACTGGCGAGGAAATGTGCAAGAATTCGATAGCGCGAGTTCTAAAGGAGGGGATATATCAGCGAACGATATTTTGTTGCTGTGAAGATTGCTTTGTGAAGTTGCTATCTTCCGGTGCGAAATGGACATACACGGGATGCTGCAGCGAGTTGTCGCCTAATGACGAGTTCTGGGATGGCGTCGATCCATATGCGGCACCGCTCAAGAAAGGACGCGCCGCGCTGAAACGATTTTTGAGCAAGAATGGGTTTAATGCGGTTGGCGAAATAGAGAAAGTTTACATTGATGATGTAAGACGTAGAAATAATTATGTTGGCAGATTTCGTCGACTCATGAACCTATCGGCGAAGTTGGCGAAGAAAAGAGGAGCGTTTGATATAGCGATGGAACTAGTTGAAGCGACTCGCTTGACGTATCTTCCCAATGCAGCGCAATCCGCATTTATGACATACAATGATAGCGACCCACTCTGCAGCCGCGAAGAAGCACAATATGTGTATATGACGGCAACTCATGGGTTAGCACGTCTTTGGGACTACATATACACCAAGGGACTGTAAGATGGGATTTTACTATATCAATGCGGTTCTAAGAGGACTTGACGGCAAGTTCTTTGACTATGAATCAAAAACAAAGGGCGCTAAAGGGAAGCCTGAATTAGATGCGTATGATATGGCGTTATTATTGACAGTCGCATATCGTCAACCCAATCCAGGCGAATATTTAGGTGTATATGATACCATTTGCTATGGTAGTCGCAAAACGATAGGTAACATGGCCCATCTTAAAAAAACAGCATTAGATGAGCGGAGAAAAAAATTGATGGAGATGGGGCTTTTAGATTATGTACAGCGTGCCAGTTGCCCAGACCCGAAAAACCATGGCAAACCAAAGGAATATGACAATGTTTATCGAATAAACCTTGCTACTATTCGCAAATTATATCCGGATGAAGATGAATGGATGGATATTTTATGCTTTAAGCGTGAGAAAAGTGCTGATAAACGCTTATTATCTGCACTTTACATTGGTAATGGAGCAACTATGAATGTCCGTAATGCGGACGCAGGTGTCCGTAATGCGGACGCAGGTGTCCGTAATACGGACGCAGGTGTCCGTAATACGGACACAAACAATAATAAACAACACAAAAACAAAAACACACAGTACTGTGAGTGTGATGCTTTGGAAGAAAGGATAGTAGAGCTAATCAGCAGTAGGTATAATGAGGCAGATAGTAAGTTGCTACGTAACAAGATAAAGGAAGCGATTGCGGGTAAGTATGCTGATAGCGTGAACAAATTTTTGGACGATGAAAGGAACTGGAGTTGGGCAACCACATACAATGGATTATTGTCAGCGATTAAAAAGCTACCAAACAAAGAGGACGATCCCGCGCAGAAGAATAATGCGTATGTGATTGCCAAAAATTATCCAGATGTCCGACTTCAACCAATTGGGGAAAATTTTGTCAAGCGCTGGAATGATATGTCTGGCGAGATGATGAAAATGATATTGGATACGATTAGTAAGTTGACGAACGTTACATCGGCGGATATCCGTGAGAAAAATTCAGACCGAATATTGAAGGTGATTAATGATAAGAAATTAAAAACACCCAAAAGCCTGTATGATAAGTTACAGAAGATAGCTAAGGAAGCAGATAACGAGAAGGAGGAGGACGATGGAAAATAATGACGAAATAGAGTGCTGCGTAGTCGCTTCGATATTTGAGGATATTTACAAGAGCGAAGAAACTGGCGTATTGGATAGGGTTCTTACGGAACGCTTGCCTCCACGGGCGTTTATCAATGAGGAATACAGAAATTATTATGAATTGATACTTGCATTTTGCAGTGATTGCGAAAAAGCCAGAAAAGCGCATAGCTTTGCCGGTTTGCTTGATTTTGCGAAAGGTTACAGAAATGATGTTGATAGAGCCGCAACTTGCAAAAGCATAAGAGAATTGATTGACCAGTCGCTTGCCTGTGTTAGGTTTGAGCCGGCATTCAGAAAGTTAGTGGATAATTACAAAAAGCGCGAGTTGGCAGCGGTTCTGCGGCAAGGTATCGCAAGATGTGATACACGAAGCGAGGTTAATTGTTTCAATAATTGCGTATCATGGTTAGAAAGCGAAACAAGGAAGCTTGAATATCCAATACAAGAGTATCGTAATGCAGCGATGTTCATTGATGAAGCGAAGGACGAGATAGAAAGTCTACTTGTGAAAGGGTGGACGCCTGAGCGTGGGCTATTGACGGGGTTCCATAACTTGGATCAAAAGCTTTTTGGAATCAAACCAGGGCTCATAATCCTTGCGGCGCGTCCATCGGTCGGCAAATCGGCAATGGCGATGAACATAGCGGAATGCGTCGTACGAGGAGAGATGATTACGGGCGAGAAGATGAAGTGCAGACCAAAAGCGGTGTTGTTCATATCGTTGGAGATGTCCAAAGGCGAATTATACTCTCGCTTATTGCGAACGAAGGTATCTGAGGTGGATTGGGATTGTGTGAAGGGCGGGTTGGTGTTGAAGAAAGCTCGCGAAAAAGCGCAGGAGCAACTGACGGCGGCGGCGGACGAGATGAAGAGGATATATGAAAATAAGCTAATTATCGAGACCCCCGATAGTTATGAGGTAAACGATATTTTGCGGATGATAAGGAGGCGAATACGAGAGCAGGAACGAGATGATAAGAAGTTAGATATCGGGCTTGTGGTGATTGATTATTTGCAGTTGATGACATCGGAGGAAAGCCGCGGGAAGAATCGTCAATACGAGGTTGCGAACATATCGGCGCGGCTTAAGCGGGCATCAATCGAGTTTGGGGTGCCGATTATGGCGCTTTCGCAACTTTCGCGTGCGAATGAGCAGCGCAGGGACGACAAGGAGGAATTGCCGAAACTTTCGGATTTGCGCGATTCCGGCGCGATAGAGCAAGATGCCGATATCGTAATATTGTTATGGCGGGCGAAGATGGTGCAGGCGCTGAAGGACGATATAACGCGAAATGACGAAGTAAAGGCGATTGTCGCCAAGAATCGCAATGGTTCGACGGGTGAGATCAATTTGAAATTCGAGGAGGCGCGTACGCGCTTCCTGCCAGATTCGCCGCCGGGGAAAACAAGCGTCTTCATTGATGATGGCGGGGGAGAGAATCTTTTGATATGATTAGATATTACCCTTCTTGTTGAAGGGGTGAGCGGTATTTGGTATAATTCTAAACGGCGAATTTTTCAAAATAGCAAAGGAGTGCTAATATGAAAAAAGTGTTGATGGGAGTTTTGGGCGTAGTGGCCATTGCGCTTCCCGCGATGGCGGAGCTGGTCGATGTTAAGCAGAGCGACATCGACAAAGGGATATATCGAACGCTAACGAATGGTAACACTTATCGTTTCGTCGAGAACATCAAATTCACGGCACCAATGGGCGAGAGTGCGTTGAAGGTAGCGAATGAAGCGAATGTCTTCATTGAGATTCCTGCTGGGATCGTTGTGCAGCTAACTGGCGGCGCGGCGGGCTGGCAGAATGGCGCGGGCGCAGGCATTGAAGTCCCCGAGAGTGCGACGCTCAACATTATTGGCTTCGGTCGGCTTGAGGCGACGGGCGGCAATGCGGGGAATGGTTCGCAAGGTACGATTGGATTAAATACGTTCTTTCACACGAGCGACACTGATTTCTCCAGTACTTGGCATGTGACGAGCGCATCTGGCGGCTATGGCGGCGCGGGCGGCGGCGGCGCTGGCGCGGGCATCGGCGGCAGGGGCGGCAATGGCGGGGCGGGCGGCGCGGGTGGCGCGGGAATCGAGGGCAAG
>CALCDB010000135.1 GCA_937901395.1 uncultured Verrucomicrobiota bacterium | reverse complement strand
CATTTGCCGACGGGTTTGGTCGCGGTATGTCAGGATGAGCGCAGTCAGATCAGGAATCGGGAAAAGTGCTACGCTACCTTGAAGGCGCGCATCCTCGATTTTCGGCGGCGCGAGGAGGAGGCGAAACTTGGCGCGGATAGGATGTCGATGATCGGCAGCGGTGATCGTTCGGAGAAAATTCGCACCTACAATTTTCCGCAGAATCGAATGACGGATCACCGCATTGGGCTTACGCTATATTCGCTGGATCGGATTATCGACGGGGAACTTGAGGAGCTCATAAAGGCGCTTATGGCGAAGAACGTGGAAACCAAGTTAAAGTTGCGATTGACATCAATGGAATAAGTGAATATAATATTCAACACTATGAGAGCGATAAATTTACTTAAGTTGGGGTTGTTGGCGGGCTTGATGTTGCCGACGACTTGGGTTGAGGCAGGCGAGGCGATTCCCTTTCGCGGAGTAGTCGAGGGATATTACGGGCGACCATGGGGAACGGAAGGGAGAATGTCGCTACTGAAGTTCATGGGCGAAGTTGGCATGAACACCTTCATCTACGGGCCGAAGGATGATCCATACCACCATGGTAGGTGGAGGGAGCTTTATCCGGAAAACGAGGCGGAGGATTTCAAGAAGCTATTGGCGGAAGCGAAGAAGCACGACATCCATTTCTATTGGGCGATTCATTTGGGCGGCGCATTCAACGAGAGCGAGCAGGATTACGCCGCGCTCTACAACAAGCTGGAGGCGATGTACAAGTTGGGCTTTCGCGCCTTCGCCGCATTCTTCGATGATTTCGGCGGGCCCGACGCGGAGCGGCACGCGTCGATTTGCAATCACATCGTGGATGATTTTCTGAACAAGAAAGGCGATTGCGCACCGCTGATAATGTGTCCCAACCATTATTGGGGAACCGGGGACGATTACCAATACAAGCTCGGAGATATGCTCAAGAGCGAAGTGAATATCATGTGGACGGGCAGTTGGATTTGTTCCGATGTTAGGGGAGAGGCGGTAGAGAAGATAACGAAGGCGTTTAAGCGGCCGCCATTCATCTGGTGGAATTGGCCGGTAAACGACTATTGTCGAACCAAATTGCTATTGGGGCGCACGTATGGTTGCGATCCGGCGAAGTACGCGGGTTTCGTATCGAACCCGATGGAGAATTGCGAGGCGAACAAGATCGCGCTTTACGGGGTAGCGAAGTGGTGCTTAGATCCGGAGAACTTCGATTCCGAAAAGACGTGGAACGAGAGCTTCACCAAGCTTTATTCCAAGAAGGTAGCGCCGGCGATGAAGGTTTTCGCGACGCACAATTCCGATCAGGGACCGAATGGGCATGGATATCGGCGCGAGGAATCGGTCGGCATCACGAATTGGCCGGCGGAACTCGATAGGATATTGAAGGCGATCGAAATACTTAAGGCCGAATTGCCGAAGGAGAATCCACAACTCTATTGGGAGATCGAGGGGTGGATAAAGGCGCAATATTACCAGGCGAGAATCGGCAAGCTCGCGTTTGAGCTTTCGCAAGCGAAGAAGGAGAGCACTCGCAAGAAGATCGTGGCGAAGATAATCGAGTTCAAGAAGAAGCAGGCGCAAGCCGGCGAGCAGCACCGTGAGAAGTTCGCGAAGGCGACATTCAGCGGGGATAAGGGGCATATCAAGGCGCCGCTCACCGCCACGACGGTATTGGAACCGATGATCAAGCAGATGATCGCCGATTCGCTTAAGATCAAGACGGCGCAGCCGGAAGCGATTTCGACGGTGAAGGCGATCAAGAAACCGATTGCCACTCGCGAGGGCAAGTTCATCCACTTCCAGAAAGTGATGGAGCAGACCACCATCGCGCCGAATGAATTCTTCGGCTTGATCGTTCCGAAGACGGCGAGAGTGAATTACATCCACGCGAGGTTCGATTCGGATAAGCCGGCGGAGCAGGGCAGGATTGAGCTTTCGAAGGATTTTGGCAATACCTGGCAGGCGTTTACCACCGAGAACAAGGGGGCGGATATGCAGGCGCGACTGAAGGTAGAGGATGGCTGGAATGCAGCAAGATACATCAATACCTCAGATAAGCCAGTTACGCTCAAGATCAATCAATTCAAGTTCGACGTCGATTCCGACGATGAACTGATGTTGATGGAAGAGTTCGTAAAGTAAGATGTCCTTAGGGCGGTTCATCACGTTTGAAGGGGGCGAGGGCTGCGGGAAGTCCACGCAAGTGAAGCGCCTTAAGGAAGCGTTGGAGAAGTTGGGGATTGAGGTAGTATTGACGCGCGAACCCGGCGGCACTTGGCTTTCGGAGCAGATTCGCACATTAATCAAGGATCAGTGCGAGGATGCGCCATGCGATCGCGCGGAGTTATTGTTGTTCTTGGCGGCGCGTGCGCAACTCGTGAACGAGGTAATATCGCCGGCGCTTCGGCGCGGGGCGTGGGTAATTTCCGATCGCTTCAGCGATTCGACGCTCGCGTATCAGGGGTATGGGCGGGGATTGCCGCTCGAGGTGATACGGCTCGCGAATGATTTCGCCTGCGATGGAGCGCGGCCAGACATCACGTTGCTATTATCGGTAGAGCCGGGAGTGGCGAGCGAGCGTATGCGCAAGCGGGAGGCGGCCACCAACACGATGGCGGATCGCATTGAACGCGCTGGCGATGAATTTCACCAGCGTTTGAGGGATGGGTTCGAGGCCATCGCGAAGGCGGAGCCGGAACGCATTCGGGTAATTGACGCGAATGGCGGCGTGGATGAAACTTGGGAGTTAGTATGGAAGTCGGTGAGGCCTTTGATCGCATAAGCAACGCCATTGATTCCGGGCGCGCCGCACATGGATATTTAATCGTTGGGGATATTCGCGGCAATGCGCAGGAATTGGCAGAGCGGATATTGGAGAAGTTGTTTCCGGAGGGGCACGAGCAACTCGTTGCCAAAACTCACCCTGATGTGGCGATGTTGTTTCCGGAAGGCAAGGCGAGAGAGATCAAGATCGATTCAATTCGCGCGCATATCATCAAGCCAATGGCGGCAACTTCGTATTCTGGCGGTTGGAAGGTAGGGGTAATATACGGAGTGGATCGGCTCAATCAAAACGCCTCGAACGCATTTCTGAAATCTTTGGAAGAACCGACGCCGAAAACCATGTATCTGATGATCACGGATCGTCCCGATGGATTGTTGCCGACGATCATTTCGCGTTCGCAGAGAGTCGATTTGCCATTACCAGAGGGAATAGTTACCGATAGCGAAATCTACGCGGCGATGCTGGATGCGTTCAATGGACGTGACGCGGCGGCGTTGACTGGCATTCTCAAGGAGATGAAGGATTCGGTCGAGGATAGCGAAGTAGCATTGGCGAGAAAGCAATTTTTCAAGACCATCATGAAATTCGCACGCGAGATCATGATTGAGAACAAGGTTCCGCGATATTTGGCGTTTCGCAATATCGAGGCGGTGGAAGACGCGTTTCGTCAGGTAGAGAAGTCGATGAACGACGAGATGGTAATTGCCTTTATGTTAGATAGGATCACGCTACCATGAAATTTGCGCTTTCCACGAATTGGTGCAACCTGAGAATCGAATCGGGCGTGGCTATCGCCGAGAAGGCGGTGGAGCTTGGTTTCGATGAGTTGGAGCTCGGGTTCTGCACGACGGATTTGCAAGCGAAGGAAATCAAGGAGCATCTCGACTTGATACCAGTAGGCAGCATTCACGCGTTTTGTCCAGTTCCGCTTTCCGCGCCAATGGGATATCCAGAATTATATCAGTTGGCGAGTGAAGACGAGGAGGCGCGCGGAATAGCGAAGGCGCACATCAAGAAGAATATCAAGTTCGCGGCGGAAATGGGTGCGGATGCGGTGGTATTGCATGCGGGCAGGGTAGCGTGCAATGGATTGATCAAGTCGCGAGCGATGGCGAGGCGGATCAAGCGCGGCAAGAAGATATTAGACGCATTCAAGCACGAGCTGGATGAGCTCGCGCCAGTATTGGAGGAGAGCAAGGTAGTTTTGGGTTTGGAGAACTTGCCGTATCTGGAAGGGTTCCCGGCGGAGTGGGAGATCGCGGAAGTAGCGGGAGAGTGGGTAAAGCCATGGTTCGATACCGGGCATGATTTCGTGAGGAGGGTAAACGGTTGGGCGCAGGATATTCCGCAGCCATTTGGCATGCATATCAACGATTCCAATGGCGGAGACGATCATCTGCCGCCAGGCGAGGGAAAGGTTGATTTCGCGGCAATGAAGTCAATGGCGGAGGCCTCGCACCATCTGGTATTGGAGCCGAACACCGGAGTTACCGAAGAAGCGCTTCGCGAGGGCTTGGCGCATTTAAAGAGGGTATGGGGAAAATGATACAATCACCGAAACCAGAAGATTTTTTGTTGAAGTGGCGTGGAGATACGCTTACGGTAACGCTTACGCTTACGCATCATCGCAAGGGACGGGCGGCCTTCAGGACGAACATCGGGAATGCGCGCATTCGCAGGCGCGAGATCATCGCGGAGACAGATCGAGGCGAAACGCCATTAGCGAAGGCGTGGCACGACATTCCGATGGAGGAAGTAGTTCCCGGCGTATACAAGGTTGACATACCATTGAACGAGGTTGGCATTTTTTCGGGCAAGGCATGTTTCTTTGCGGAGGGCTCATGTGTTCCGGAATGGCCGGAAGGCGCTAATACTCATATCAAGGTAGTGAGCGCGGAGACCCGCAAGAACAATTCCATCTATTGCGTATTTCCGAGGCAATTCGGCAGCTTCCGCGAGATCGTGCGCAGATTACCGCATATCATGGATCGGATGGGTTTCGGCATAATTCAGACATTGCCGCCATTTCCGGTTCCGACTACATACGCGGTGATGGGGGAATATGGCTGCCCATTCGCGGCGACGGACTTTCTTTCGGTCGATCCGGCGATGGCGGAGTTCGATGAATACGCGACGCCATTGGATCAGTTCAAGGAATTGATTGGCGCGGTGCATGCGAAGAAAGGGCTGATGTTCATTGATTTGCCGGCGAATCATACGGGCTGGGCCTCTACTTTGCAGACGCACCATCCAGACTGGTTTAATAGAGAAGCGGACGGGCATTTTATTTCGCCTGGCGCGTGGGGAGTAAAGTGGGCGGATTTAGTAGAGCTTGACTATTCCAACAACGAGCTTCGCACATATATGGCGGACGTATTCATCTTCTGGTGTAGAATCGGGGTAGATGGATTTCGCTGTGATGCTGGGTATATGATTCCGCAGGCGACATGGGAATATATCGTAGCCAGAGTTCGCGAGGAGTACCCCGATACCATCTTCATGTTGGAGGGGTTGGGCGGCGACATAAAGGTAACGGACAATCTATTGGCGGTCGCGGGACTTGATTGGGCGTATTCGGAGATTTTCCAGACGTATGATCGCAATGCATTCGAGTGGTATCTGCCAGAAGCGATCAGGAGAAGCGAGAAATACGGAACGTTGGTTCATTTCGCCGAGACGCACGACAATGACCGCTTGGCAAAGGGAGGCGAGAGATATGCGCGTTTGCGGGTAACGCTGGCGGCGATGCTTTCTTGGCAAGGAGCTTGGGGAATCGCCAATGGAGTAGAGTGGCTATGCGAAGAGAAGATTGACGTGCATGGAAAGAACAAACTAAATTGGGGATCGGAGAAAAACATCGTCGATCTCATCGCGCGGCTCAATCTCATTCTCACGATTCATCCCAATTTCGCCGGAGCTGGGCATCTCGAGGTAATTACTCGCGGAGTTGGCAATACATTGGCGGTTCGCAGGGACGATATACTAATATTGGCGAATCTTGATTGCGCGAACGGGGTAAACATCGATTGGGAGCATGCGAAAGACAAGCATAGCGGATATGATTTAATCACCGGAAGGAAATGCAATCTTGATTCCACGATATGGTTGGAGCCAGGCGAGGTATTGGCGGTTGCGGACTCGCCGCTTGAAGAGACTGCGAAGAGTGATGCGGATTCACGCGGTTACGTGGAGATGAATTCACCCACGCCATTATTCCACATCATGATTCCGCGCGATGAGAATCGCGATGTGGTAGTGCCAGAAGGGCAGTGGGTGGAAGTATCGGCACCATCGCATTTTCGGATGAGGTTAACCGAGCCACAAACGAACAAGACGATACGAGTATTTCGCTCGAACGATCATCGGGTAGTATTTGACGCTCCGCATTACAAGGGCGATGGAACGAAATGTCGTGAATTATATTTAGACATAAGCATCTACAGCAACGATGGGCGACGCGCGGAACGGATGCGCTCGCGTTTCCTGGTTCCGCCGACGGAGAAGAAGGCGGCGGTTAAACTCGCGTTGTTCGGCAATGAGGTTCGTCAAAACCCCGATTATCGCACGATTCTCTCGAATGGTGCGGGAGCATCCTCGCAGATGAGAATCGGGTTTGGGCGAATCGCGAGTCAATACGATGCGATATTCGCGGCGAATCCCAATCCGAACGTTCCATCGGATCGCATCAATCTTTGGTCGCGCATGCGCTGCTGGTTGCAGCGTGAAGGATATACGCGCGAGCTTGATAGCAAATGCGTAATTAGGTTCACCGCGGATCCTGCGGGCAAGGGGGCGAAGTGGGATTTCAGAGTGCCGTGCGGGATGGGCAAGGAGACGGCTTTCGCGATTGAAGTATCGCTTGCAAATGCGGCAAACGCGGTGCGGATGAGGGTTACGCGTTATGATGTAGGGGAAAACGATATCGGAGATCAGGTAAGATTGGTGTTTCGGCCAGATATCGAGTGGCGTAGCTTCCATACGGTAACCAAGGCCTTCATGGGCGCGGAAAGACTTTTCCCGAAAGCGACAAGGGAAACTCAGAATGGGTTTATATTCTCTCCGTATGACGAGAAGTTCGAGATGCGGCTTGAGAATGGCATATATCACCATGAGGAGCAGTGGTCATATAATGTGGCGCATCCCGAAGAGGCGGAACGCGGACAGGATGGCGCGGGCGATTTATTCTCGCCGGGATGGATTTCGGCGGATCTTAAATTGGGCGAGACAACAACGATATACGGGCTATATGGCGATTTGGCGGTGGAGAAATTAAATTGGGGAATGGATAATTTTTCAGTGCTATCGACACAAGCGATGGGCGAGGCATTGAAGCGCGCGATTGAATTATATATCGTGAAGCGCGATGAGTTCAAGACCATCATCGCGGGGTATCCATGGTTTCTTGATTGGGGACGCGATACCTTCATCTTTATGCGAGGGATGATAGCGGCGGGAAAGATCGCAGATTCGGTGAAGATATTGAAGGCGTTCGCGGCATTCGAGGAGAATGGA
>CALCDB010000134.1 GCA_937901395.1 uncultured Verrucomicrobiota bacterium | reverse complement strand
TATCTCATGCGAGATCGTCGGGGCGTAATCATCTACATCGGCAAGGCGAAGAATCTCAAGCGCCGCGTCAGTTCGTATTTTCGCCCGGGAGCGAAGCATGCGCCCAAGGTGCAGTCGATGGTGAACACCATCCACGATTTCGAGTTCATGACGGTGAAGAACGAGGCGGAAGCGCTGCTCACCGAGGCCTCGCTAATCAAAAAATACAAACCGCAATTCAATATCCTAATGCGCGATGACAAGCGCTACTTGGCGCTACGCGCGGATGTAAACGCGCCTTGGCCGCGCTTCACCTGTTGCCGAATCATTCGGGATGATGGCGCGCGATACTTCGGGCCCTTCCCCTCCGCTCCCGTGGTAAGAGCCGCCAAGGATTTCGTCGAAAAGCATTACGGCATTCGCGGTTGCGATGCGCTCATCCCCGATGTGGAAGCTCACCGCCATTGTCTCGCCGATGTAATCAGAACCTGCAGCGCGCCATGCCTCAACAAAATCTCCCCCGCCGAATATCGCGCGCGCTTCGAGCAGGCGTGCGAATTTCTGGAAGGTCGCCACGGCGAAGTCTTTAACGAGCTTGAGGCGAAGATGCGCCGCGCCGCCGAAAAGCACGATTATGAAGAAGCCGCGCGCATACGCGATATGATCGCCGCCTTGCGCGATATGACCAAGGCGCACTTCGTAAGGAAGTCTCCGCATCTGCGCGAAGCCGATGCTCGCCGCGGAATCGAGGAACTCGCCGACGCTCTCGATCTGGCGGCGCCGCCCGAGACCATCGAATGCGTGGATATCTCGAATCTCTTCGGAACCGACTCGGTGGCATCGCTCGTCGTCGCCCGCGCCGGATTGCCAGATGGCAGATTCTATCGCCACTTCCGCATCCAAACCATCGTAGGCGCCGATGATCCACGCTCAATGGCCGAAGTAGTGCGCCGCCGCTATGGAAACGACTCCTCGCTCCTCGACACCTCGCCGCGCGCCGACCTCTTCGTTTGCGATGGCGGCATCACGCAACTACGCGCCGCCAGAGCCGCTTTCGCGGAAATGGGGATTACCGATATCCCCACTATCGGACTCGCCGAGCGACAAGAGGAGATCGTCTTTGACGATGGACGCGAGAATCTATTGCTGCCCCGCGATTCACAGGCGCTTTTCGTATTGACGCGCCTGCGCGACGAGGCGCATCGCTTCGCCATTACCTATCATCGCGCCTTGCGCGAGAAGCACATTCGCGAATCGGCGTTGGACGAGGTTACGGGCATCGGCGAAGCGAAAAAGACGAAACTCCTAAGAACCTTCAAGTCGACCTATGGAATCGCTCGCGCCACGGCCGAAGAAATCGCCGAGGCGGCCGGAATCAATTTGACGATCGCGAACGAAGTGTTGCGAGTATGCAAGCGCTAATCGACGATGGAACTCACGCTCCCCTTCGCCACGCGCGTTGTGAGCTTGTCGCCACGCTTAAGCGTATCGGCATCGCGAACGATTTGTCCCTGCGCGTTCGTGGTTAGCGAATAACCTCGCTCCAATACCCCATAAGGCGAAAGCAACTGCAACTTCTCGGAGGCACGCGCGAGACGATGCTCGAGCCGCTCACGATAAATATCGAGAATTCGCGATAGCGAGTCCGAAAGATGGTCGAGGCGCTGAGCGTAATATTCGCCCTTCGAGCGCAGCGAATTGGCGAGCCCCGCTTCGGCTTCCTTCAGCCGGCGCGTGAGCTCCGATAATTCCGGAACCGCCATCTCGGCCGCGATGGATGGCGTGCCCGCGCGACGATCGGCGGCGAAATCGCAGAGCGTGAAATCGGTTTCGTGGCCAACCGCGCTGATGGTGGGAATCTTCGAAGCGGAAAGCGCACGCACCAAAGCTTCGTCGTTAAAGCAGAATAGATCCTCAAAAGATCCGCCACCGCGCGCAACGATTAGCAGGTCCGCCCGCCATGAGGCGCAAGCATTGAAATACTCAATGCCCTCGATGATCGTCGCCGCCGCGCCTTCGCCTTGCACCAACGAGGGATAAAGGCGAATCTCCAACGCCGGGAAGCGTTTGGTAAGCACATAGCACATATCGTGAATCACCGCGCCCGCTTCGCTGGTCACGATGCCGATTCTGCGCGGCATGAAAGGCAAGGCGCGCTTTCGCGAAGCCGCGAAAAGTCCCTCCGCCTCCAACTTCGCCTTCAATTCAAGATAGCGCTGCATCAAATCGCCTTCGCCCACGAGCTTGGCCGCCAACACCACCAATTGGTAGTTCCCGCGCGGAGCGTAGATCGATACGTTGCCATATACGATTACCTTCGCGCCATCCTTAAGCGACGCGCTTACCTTGCAACGCGATAGGGCGCTCGCGAACATCACGGCGGAAATTTGCGCCCCGGAATCCTTGAGCGTGAAATACGCATGTCCCGAAGGATAGAGATGCCAGCCGCTAATCTCCCCTTCCAGATAGATGCGGGCGAAGCGATGCTCGAGCGCATCCTTGAGCGCCATCGTAAGCGAGGTTACCGAATATGGCTTATGCTCGTTCTGCTCAGCCATTGTTTTTACCGCGCGAGAGCACTTTACGCCCCAGGAAACTCTGCTTGCTTCGATATGAATGAAGCCCAACCGAAAAGATTATGCCGACCGCTATGAACGAGCTTATGAGATTGGTTCCGCCATAACTGAAGAAAGGCAACGCCATTCCCTTGGTCGGCAACGCCTTGCATACCACGCCCATGTTGAAGACCGCCTGGAAGAAAATGATGAACCCCATGCCAATCACCAGGAAGCGTCCGAACCTATCGCTCGCATTGCGGGCGATGTATATCGAAAGCGCGAAGAAGGCGATGAACAAGAGCATTACCCCAACGGAAAATATTATGCCCAGCTCTTCCGCCCCGACCGCGAAAACGAAGTCGGTATGCGCTTCTGGCAAATACAAGTGCTTCTGCATCGACTCTCCGAAGCCCGCCCCCCAGATGTTCGCATTGCCGATGGCCGCCAACGCCATCTTCACTTGATACAGCTTGTTCTCGTCGAATAGACGCTGCACGCGATTGGTATTGGTCAAAACCTTATACGCAACGACGCCACTGCCGAGAATGATAAACGGCAACATGTGCAAAATGCGCACACCCGCAACGAACATCACCAAGAAGCCGACTAACCCAATTACCATAACCGAACCGAAGTCGGGCTCGCGCAGAATCGGCAAGGCGATGATGCCGATAAATACGGCCGGCAACAACGCGCCCGCCTTGAATTGCTCCACATGCCAATTGAGTCGATCAAGCCAAACCGCAAGCACGATGACGATGGTGATCTTCGCCAATTCACTCGGCTGCAAGCGCACCGGACCCAATATTATCCAACGATGCGAACCGTTGATTTCCTTGAAGTAGAACACCCCCGCCAAAAGCGCGATTACCGCTATGTACAACAACCAAGCGAGGATAGGATAATCGCGCCAACGATGATAATCGAAGACCGCCGCGAATAACCCCAACACCAAGGCAATCGCCAAATAAATGAATTGACGCTTTAGGAAGAACAGCGAATCGCCATGATGAAGACGAATCGCATTCGCCTCGCTCGCACTCGAGAGAACGATAAGGCCCAGTGCCACGAGCGCCGTGACCACCAGGCCAAACCAACAAAGCGCAGACTTGCGCACCTATCCTTACCTTACGGCAAATCCTCAGCGGGAACCTTCAACACCTGACCGGGCGTAAGCTCCGCATCGCTGCCGAGATTGTTAAGCTCGCGAATTTCAGCCGCCGAGACATTGCAACGAAGCGCGACGCCCGCGATATCGTCTCCGGCCTGAACGATATAAGTAGTAGTGGCGTTCTCCGCCGGCAACGCCGGAGGAACTACCGCATCGCCATCAAGTTCAGTTGGTGGATTGAGCGGCTTATCGGCTTCTGGAGCGACTTTATCGGCTGGCGGCGGAACACCAGGCGCCTCATCCGCGACTGGTGCAACCGTCTGCTCGACTGGCGGCGCTACCTTCTTCTCAGCCGGCTTCTTCTCTGCCGCCTTCTTCGCCGCTTCCGCAGGAACCTTCAGCTTCTGATTGACGCGAACGACATCCTTGCTAAGGCCGTTTAAGTCCTTAAGCTGAGCGACCGTGCACCCCGTCGCGAGCGCAATCTTGCCGAGCGAATCGCCCGCCTTTACCACATACTCCTTCGTCGCGCCAGTGTATGGCGTAACCTTCTTCGTAGCGGTAGCGGTAGTAACGCTCTTCTGCTCGCCGACATCCACCTTACCAGGCAGTTTCAACTTCTGACCAACGCGAATCTTATCGTTCTTCAAGTTGTTGAGCTTGCGAATCGCATCAATCTTGATATTGTACTTCTTCGAAATCTTCGCGACATAATCGCCCGGCTGTACGATATACGTGGTGAATTCCGGCTCGGCTGGCGGTGGCGGTGGTGGTGGCGGCGGTGGATTATAGACGCACTTGCAATCTGGCGCGCCACACATGCAAGGCGAACTATGAATTGTTCCCGGCGCACAAGTACACTTGATTTCTTCCGGGCTAATCGGCTTCGGAGCGATCGTCGACACCCCATCTTGCGCATCAGGGATGGTCGCATATTTATAATTTGGATCTTTACAACCCGCAAGCGTCGCAACCGCTGCGACACCTATCACGATACCGAACTTATTCATTTAACTTTTCCTTCTTTTTTTACGAGTTCCGCGAAAACATCTCCGCGTTCCTCAAAACTCTTAAACTGATCGAAACTCGCAGTTCCGGGCGACAGCAAAACCGTCTCACCCTTCGCCGCCTCGCGCATCGCCGCCGCCACCGCCCTTTGCAAGGTTCCGCAAATCTCACAATCCACGGACCCGCGCCAAGCCATAGCGAACTTCTCCGCGCTCTGTCCAATAAGATACACTTTTTTTACCCATCTTGTCAAGATGGGTAATGCGCTTTTTATATCATCGCCTTTGGGCAAACCTCCGGCAATCAAACGAACATTCCCGCCGACCATCGCTACTCCCGCGATGAGCGCGGCGATATTCGTGGCCTTGGAATCATCAATATACTTAACGCCTTCGCGTTCCGATATCAGATTCATTCGGTGCTTAAGCGGCGTGAACTCCTTGAAAGCGCGCGCTATCGCCGCCTCGCCCACGCCTATCTCGGCAAGCATGCAGATCGCGGCAAAGCCATTGCGCCGAAGAATCTCATTGTCAAAATACGAGCCAGCCAATAATGCGATGCGCCCATCCACCTCATGCGGCAACGACCAATCCATCGCATTCTCGCTCGTCCTTACCATCGTCAGCAATTTGCGCTTAAGCGCATGGTAAAGCGCGAACGAACCATGACGATCGAGATGATCCGCCTGCAAATTGAGAATCATCGCCGCCTCGAATGTATCATGCGCGAGTTCCGTCGTCTCCATCATGAAGGAACTTACCTCGACTACCGCCCACTCGCATTTTCCCCGAAGCGCGACCTCGCTCACGGGAACGCCATAATTACCGCATGCTACCGCGCTCACTCCACTTAGATTCAAGGCATCTGCGACAAGGCGAACCACGCTGGACTTTCCCTTCGAGCCGGTAATCGCCACTAACTTGCAACCACGCTTCTTCAATACTTCGCAACCAAGTTGGAGCTCGCTCTTTACGGGAATCTTACGCTGCCGCGCTACCTCCAGCCACGGATGCGCAAGCGCTACTCCAGGCGAGACCACCACGAAGGAAAAATCACCTTCCGGAAATGGCATTTCGCCATCAAGCAATGTGGGAGCGATGCCCAGACTCGACAGCAATTCGAAGGCCGCATTGCCGCTTTTCCCCGCACCTAATACTACCGCCTTCAATTTAGAAATCTAAATTGCGGACATTAAGCGCATTATCTTCGATGAATTGGCGACGCGGTTCAACTTCATCGCCCATCAGCAAGGTGAACATCTGATCAGCGGCAACCGCATCCGAGAGCTTAACCCGCAACATGCGACGCTTCTCTGGATTCATCGTGGTTTCAAATAGCTCATCCGCGTCCATCTCGCCAAGTCCCTTGAAGCGATACACCGAAAGGCCTTGCTTGCCATGCGCTCGAACATCGTCCAGCAACTTCTTCAACGACCCCTTGAAATAATCATCGCTATCATACCCGAAACCGGAAAGCGCCGAGAATTGTTTCTTGAGCATAGAAGCGCCGCTGCCTTGCGCATTATCGTCCTTCAGCAATTCTTCCGCATCAAACCCGCGCTCCGCCACCATTCGCGCGGTGGTCTCGATCTCCGCCAACAGAATAAGCAACTCCTTCGCGCGTTCCTTATCCAGGGCATTGCCCTCCTTGTCCTTCACCTCGTAATCGTCCAAGCCCAACGTAAGCAGCTTTTCGGTAAGCTCCCCATCGGTAAGCACGTATTCCGACTTCTTCTTACGCTCTACCTTGTAAAGCGGAGGTTGCGCGAGATAGATATAGCCCTTCTCGATCAACTCCGGCATCTTGCGATAGAAGAATGTCAACAAGAGCGTTCGAATGTGCGCACCATCGACATCGGCATCGGTCATGATTACGATCTTGTGGTAACGCGCCTTGGAAATATCCCACTCCTCGCCGAAGCCACAACCAATCGCGGTGATCAATGTGCGAATTTCATTATTCGCAAGCATGCGGTCGATGCGCGCTTTCTCGACGTTAAGCACCTTGCCGCGCAATGGCAGAATCGCCTGAGTCGCACGATCCCGCCCGGTCTGCGCGGAGCCGCCTGCGGAGTCGCCCTCGACCAAGAACAATTCGGTCTTTTCCGGATCGCGCTCGGAACAATCGCGCAACTTGCCAGGCAAGGATAAACCTTCCATCACGCCCTTGCGAACAGTCTCGCGTGCGCGTCTCGCCGCCTCGCGCGCACGAGCCGCCTGCAACGTCTTCTCGATGATGATCTTCGCGATTGCCGGATTCTCGTCGAAGAAGGTCATCAACTTATCGCCGACAATCGAACCGACGATTCCCTCGACTTCTCCATTGCCGAGCTTGGTCTTCGTCTGTCCCTCGAACTGCGGCTGCGGAACCTTCACCGACACGATTACGGTAAGCCCCTCGCGCATATCCTCGCCAGTCAGCGAATCCTTCTCCTTGAAAAGCTTGTTATCCGCCCCGTATTTATTGATGGTGCGCGTCAAGGCCGCGCGAAAGCCGGAAAGATGCGTTCCGCCCTCGATCGTATGGATGTTATTGCAATAGGTCTGTTCAAGCGTCGAATAGCTATCGGTATACTGCATCGCCACTTCCGCTTGCACGATTCCGGTGAGGCCTTCTTTCTCGCCATCAAAATGGATAATCGGCGAAAGCGGCTTCTTGTTGAGATTCAGGAACTGAACGAATTCGTCGATTCCGCCATCATAGTGAAACGTCTCTTCGTGATGCGCTTCGCCTTCGTCATCGCGAAAATGAATCGTAACCCCGCGATTGAGAAAAGCGAGTTCGCGCAGACGGTTGCAAAGTATCTCCTCAGCTCAATCTTGGTAGAAAAAATTGACATCCTGCTCTACAATATCAACAGCTCAGTTCTCGCGCTGCAAGTGAAAAACGCCAAAGGCGATGTAATTGCAAGCTACGACCCGTATGTGATCTCACAGGATGCGATCTCGGGTGATATCAGAAGCAGATTGATGGTAGCATTCGAAGAAAAGCTTGATAGGGATACAGAAGAAAGCTTCCCGACCTTCGAGCTTCTTGCCACCTACACCCGCCTGCTTGCCGGCACAAACTCCGTGGAGTTCTTCGTTAACAGTAATGTTGACAGCGATATCATCAGAGAGG
>CALCDB010000133.1 GCA_937901395.1 uncultured Verrucomicrobiota bacterium | reverse complement strand
GATGCCGAGCACAAGAACCACGATACCAAGAACGCCAGACTCGTGAAGCTAATCAACGCCGACCGACGCCTCGCGCTCACCGGAACGCCAATCGAAAATTCCGTGACCGACGTTTGGAGCATCTTCGATTTTCTAATGCCTGGCTATCTCGGCGATTACGAGGCCTTCAAGACGAACTTCGAAAATCCAATTCGCGATGGCGATAACCAGGAAGCGTTGGCGCGGCTAAAGCGCAAGCTTGAACCCTTCATCATGCGCCGCGTGAAGAAGATGGTCGCCAAGGATCTGCCCGATAAAATCATCAAGGTATCGTATTGTCCGATGAGCGACGATGCCCAGCGCGAATATTGCGCCGCTCTCGCCAAGACCAGAACAATCGCCGGCAATATGGTAAGAACCAATGGATTGGCGAAGTCGAAATTCGAGATCCTGGCGATGCTGATGAAACTTCGGCAGATATCGTCGCGCGCAAAGAAGTCCGCCTTCATGGAACAACTCCTTTCCGCCATCGCGGGGGGACATAAGATTCTCGTCTTTTCGCAATTCGTGACCACGCTGAAATTGCTTCAAGAGGAATTGCGGGCGAACTCCATTCCCTTCTGCTATCTCGACGGCTCCACCAAGGATCGTCTCGGCGAATGCAACCGCTTCAATCGTTCCGCCGATATACCGGTATTCCTAATCTCGCTGATGGCGGGCGGAACCGGCCTCAACCTGACGAGCGCCGATATGGTAATGCATTACGATCCATGGTGGAATCCGGCGGTGGAGGATCAAGCGACAGATCGCGCGCATCGCATCGGGCAACGCAAGACCGTCTATGTGATAAAGATGATCGCCGCAGGATCGGTCGAAGAGAAAGTGCTTACTCTGCAACGCCGCAAGCAAGCCATAATCGCCGCGACGATTAACACGACCGACCAATCCGTAATGGAATCGCTCACCGCCGCCGACCTCAACGAACTCTTGAGTTGAGAATAAAAAAAAAGAACAACGCGTAGGCATAAGACCTACGCGTTGAACTTCGCTCTGATGAATCTCAGAACTTACGCGAGAACCGCATCCTTCGCCGCCTTCGCAACGCGGAATTTTACCTTCGTGCGGGCAGGAATCTTGATCGTCTCGCCAGTAGCGGGATTACGACCCATGCGAGCTTTGCTCTTCGCCTTGATGAGCTTGCCAAGACCTGGGAGCACGATGCCCTTCGGGGTCTTTGCGCCAGCGTAGGCGATCTTGAGTAGCTCTTCATAAGCCGCTACCGCCTGCTTCTTCGTGATTCCAGCAGCGCCAGCAATCGCCGCCATAATCTCACTCTTCGTCTGAATCTTTGCCATTTGTTTGATCCTTGTTTGTTCACTAGTGATACACAAGAGAACCATTCCCCCGTGTCTGTTGAGTAATTTACTATATTTTTCTGAACTTTGCAAGGGGGTAATTGTGTATTTTTTTATTTTCCTCCACTACCCCTTGTGGCAGAAAAACGCAAAATCGCTCTCACCCGATACACTTAGTTGATGAGTCGCCCAACTTCTTGCACAATATCTTGAATTGCTCGGAAGCGCATTCCGCTCGCGCCTTTGGACAGCGCGGATGGAACGCGCAACCAACCGGCCAATTCCACGGCGGGGGAACGATGCCCGGTATGTCCGCCAAAGGAGCATCCTTCGGCGCGTCCAATCGAGGAACGGCAGCGATCAAACCTTGAGTATATGGATGTTGCGGATTATGAAGAATATCGTCTACGTTTCCATGCTCCACGATCTCGCCCGCGTACATCACATTGACATATTGCGAATATCGCGCGACCAAGCCGAGATTATGGGTAATCAGCAATACGGACATCTTCAACTCGTCCGCGACCGAGGCGATCAGATCAAGAACTTCTTTTTGGGTAGTAACATCAAGCGCGGTCGTAGGTTCATCCGCAATCAGCAATTCCGGTTTCTGCGCCAATGCCATCGCGATCATCACGCGCTGTTGCTGTCCGCCGCTCATCTCGCACGGATACTTCCGCTCGGAGCCAGCCGGAAGTCCGACAGCGGCCAGCAACTCAACAA
>CALCDB010000132.1 GCA_937901395.1 uncultured Verrucomicrobiota bacterium | reverse complement strand
CGTTGATATCCTTATTGGGTATTGGCGGGGCGATTCTTGCGAGAGGCGGAATTAGATGGGAGGAGCGATGAAAGCCGATAAAATCAGGCGAAAAGGAGGGCGTGTCCCTGAAATAACCGAGACGACAATTTCTGCGCGCCAATGTAAATGCTGTGAACCGCAGTGGGGTCTGACCCCATTGGTACGTGTAAATGGTACGCCAAAGGAGTATCGCTGGGAAAATGCAATGTTTTCTGCGAATGCAAATGAATATATCTCTGCAAAAAAGAAGTGTGAATTAAAGGATATGCAACTGAAGAATATATCTCGTGTGCGATTTGAATATACACAAAATGAAATTCTTGATTTGATTAAGAGGTCTAGGGATTGGTAATTATGAAAGCAAAATTGGAACTGTTGGTAGTGGTTTTTGCTATTGGTGTAGTGCTCTTAGTGTGTGGATGTAGTGAAGGACCTGATGATAACGGTATGGAGAAAACTAATAATCAAGAGCAGATTCGTTGCGCGAAAACTCATTTTATTACGGAAGGGAATGTGCTTGCGTTGGATTTTTTAAATACTACAAACGGATGGCGATGCACGAAATCAAATGCAGATATTTTATCAGAAGAATTTATGAGCGCAATTTATGAATGTTCGTGGAGAGTTAAAGAAGAAGGATGCAGGGATTGTGGATTTGAATTGCATCTGATTCTGCCAGCTGAATTTCCGTTTGTTCTCCGACAGGCAATGTTTGCAGTCTTGTTTTATTTAGGGGTGCATAAGAATGTGTTCTATTCAATCAATGGATGTACTTATAATAGTGTTGTTACTATCCCGGATGGACTGGATTTAGAGTATAAGACCATTAAAGATGTAGTGCAACGATTTCAGGAATTGTATGAACAAAATCGCTATGTGAAACAGATTTCCGTGCAGCTGTCAAATGTTTACGACGATTCACCGGAGTCTAGATTCATATTTATAGAGAAGGGTGCCAGCCAAGAAATGACGATTGGTGATTATTTCAGATCATTGCATACGAATGGTTTTTTTGAGGCATCTAATCATCAGTCAGTGATTTCTAGGGCAGGTGAATACATATTTATAGAAAATATTAGCAAAGGGATTCCAGAAGTTGCTGACCCTAATGGTGGAGTAGGAGTAAGCGGAAGCAAGCGCGATTCTCGCAGAGATGATTGAGGGTTCGCAGACGCGGACGGCGCAGAGCCCTTTTTATGGTGAAGTTTGCTTGCAAGCGCAAAGCGGGGAGAATGATTTCGAATTAGAGTTTAAAGCTGGAGAGGGTAGTTGGACAATGGTGGGAGAATTTTTGGTATAATACGAGGCGATGGGAGCGGTTGAGGCGAGTGTGGTGAAGTTGGCGTTGATATCCTTATTGGGTATTGGCGGGGCGATTGAGCGTGAGGTGGAAATGCGGATGTGACGGAAATGCGGTAGAGTGGATTCTATCTACTGCAGAGGAACATGACAGCAAGGACTGTTAGGACGGAAAGGGCGATCCATCCAGCGAACTTCAACGTGCCAATGAATTCTCTATGAGATTTGGCGCAACTGTCCGATCCTACTTTCATTTCCAGAAGATGAGCATCGCGGCAAGCGTGATAATTCCGATGACGATGATTCCGATGCAGAAGTTGTGCCGTCCACGTTGGCGGCGTTTCACATATCTCACGAACTTGTCGTCTGGATAGTCCTCTGCTCTCATTTCTAACGCGAAGTATATCATGGGGGGTATGTCAATAGCCATAAGCACCGAGAAGATGCATTCTCGTCGCTCTATTGCGATGTCTGCGCAGATGTCACTTTTTAGGCCGATGAATTTGTATAAGACGTGGTGTTTGTCTCGGGGCGCAGTTTTCCCAAGCGCGGCGAGTTCTTACGCTCGGATGCGAAATAGGTAATTAGAGGGACACACCCTTGAAAAGTCAATAAAATCAAGGGGGTGGGGTATAATGTGAACTTAAAGAATCTTCAATTGCTATTTACGGAAGGTATTGCATTTTAGAGGTCGGGTATGGTATAATAATAGCGTTATGAAAAAGATTGCATTTGTTTTACTTGGAGGAATCTTTACCTTAACGACTTTCGCTGCGGATGAGAATCCCGTTGCGGATTACGTCGTAATCTCACCGAAGAATTATGTTAAGCTTTGGACGTGGTATATCGGCGAGCGAGCGAAAGCGCACCCGAATGTTACCTTCGCGGTGAAGAGCGCGGAAGATATCTACGCAACGTATCAATATGGTGAGGGGAAGGATTATCGCAACGCCGCAGAATCAATAAAGGCATATATTACCGCTGAAACGAAAACGGGAACAAAATACTTTGTCTTGGGAGGAATGTGGTTTGATGTACAAGCAACGGCTGCGACAGTACAGGGCGTAACGCTGACAGTCGATAATGCAATTCCGGGAATTACCGCTTATCCAGTTGAAGAAAAAAGTAGTGCTGGGTATTTTGATCAGTATCCATCTGATCTTTATTTTGCGTGCCCTGCCAATTGGGATCCCAATAACGATGGTGAATATTGCGGGAAAGGTGAGCTTACAACTAAGGGTGAGCTGACGCCTGCGTGTATTGTCTCGCGAATGGATTTCCGGCCAACTGAATATGTCAAAAAGTCGGATGGTAGCATTCCTACATACGAAGAACTCGTTCGTGCATACGTAAATAAATTGGAGGGTGGTGAGAATAGGGTTTTTGAGGGCAACAATCGCTTTGCGGGGCTTTCGGGACAGGCGAAGATGGAAGGAACGACATATGATGAAGACGGCAATCCCGATACCTATTATACGATGAATCTTCGGCTTAATACGGCTATCAAGGAGGCGCGACCTTCTTCAACAACTTATCTCGCAACCTTAAAGGAGGACTATACGGAAGATGACACTATTCCAATGAAAGAGCGCATCTTGGGCGAGAACTGGGAAATGTTCATGCCGTATGATCATGGAACGATAGAAGGAATAAGTTTTCTTTCAACCGAATGTTTTGGCAATAATGCGGGGCTTATTAAGTTTCTTGCTTGCAATACACCGTGTTTTGGCGGTACGGTAAACAACTTTCTATATTCAGGCGTAGCGGAAACTGCGATTTCCAATCCCAATGGTGGGGCATTGGTGGCGATTGGCAACACTTCGTATGGTCAAAGCACGGATACAAGTTTTACATTGCGCTATTGCGGAATTTCGGACGAAATGTTGGACTGGACCTTGGATGCATATTTAGAGGGCAAGACGGCTGGAGAAGCGTGGAAGTATGCGATTTCCAAATACGTAGGGATTATCTACGGGGAAAATCAGGTAGAGGAAGTTGAAAAGCGTAGCTGTAGTATTGAGGACCATCTTCATTATATCCAATCGGCTATCATCGAGGAAATACTCTTTGGCGATCCGCTTATTAAGCTTCAGCCCCAGCATATCGCTCCGCGAATTATTGTGAAGTAATTTTGAGAATCGCCGCCTTGCATAGTTCGAGGGGTGGGGCGGTTGACAGGGGATGAGTAAATTTGGTATACTTTCATCCGTTTTAACCGCAAGAGTGTAGCGCGTGTGCGCGAGAGTATTGTGGAAAATTACCAAAAAAGGCAATAGATGGATCAGATTAAGCTCAAGGCGGCAGCCCGTACCGAGCAGGGTACTGGGGCCGTTCGTCGTTTGCGCCGCACGGGTCTTATCCCTGGCAGCGTAATGAAAATGAAGGAGAGAGGTAGCACGGAGCTCATCAAGCTTCCTGCACACGACTTCATGATGGCAATGCGTGGTCGCACCGGTAAGCAGGTGTTGGTTACGCTTGATATTGATGGGGTTGAAGTTCCGGCGTTGTTGCGTGAAATGCAGAACGACGTGCTCAAGGGAACTCCAATTCATGTGGATTTCAGCGAGGTATCGCTGTCGGAGAAGGTGCGCATTACCGTTCCGCTTTATCTCATCGGCGAGCCGAAGGGCGTGAAGATTGGTGGCGGCGTATTGGAGCAGACGTTGCGTACGATTGATATCGATTGCCTGCCGACGGATATTCCGGAGAAGTTCGATGTCGATGTAAGCGCATTGGATTTGGATCAGACGATGTTCGTGCGCGATCTCAAGTTGGACGCGAAGTACACGATCGTGACGCGCGGCGAGTATGCGGTTGCGGTAGTCAAGGCGCCGGATGATTTACCAGCGGCGCAGGCGGCGGCGCAGGCGACCGAGGCGGCGACCCCGGAAGTAATCAAGAAGGGCAAGGAAGAGGCTGCGGGCGCGGCTGACGAGAAGAAGGAGGAGAAGAAATAATGAAAAAGTATGATGCTCTTTATATCTTCGTCGGTATCGCGAAGGACGATGCTCTCGAAGCGAATCTTGAGAAGGCGTTGGCCGAGGTAACCAAGCTTGGCGGCAACATCCTCGAGAAAGTGCAACTCGGCAAGCGTCAGTTTTCGCGTCCGATGAAGAAGCGCGATGTTGGCGTTTACGTCAAGGTGCGTTTCGAGATGGATCCGCTCAAGATAACCGAGCTTACGAATCGTTATCATCTCGTGGAAGAGGTATTCCGCGTTCAGATTCTTGCGGTGGATGATCGTCGCGAGGCGAAGATCGCGCAGGAGCGTACCGAGCGCGCAGATGCAGCGGCACGTCGTGAGGCGGAAAAGGCGGCTGAACTCGCCGCTAAAATCGAGGCATAACAAAGGAAGCGAGGTGCCAAGATGGCGTCTTTCAATAAAGTAATCCTAATGGGCAACCTGACGCGCGATCCCGATGTTCGCGCGACCGGAACGAGCGGCATGAAAGTGGCGCGGCTCGGTATGGCCGTCAACGAGCGGCGTAAAGACCGCAATGGCAATGTTCAAGATTTCCCGGTGTTCATCGACGTGGACGCATGGGATAAGTTAGCGGAGCTTTGCGGGCAATACCTCTCGAAGGGAAGAAGCATTCTCGTCGAGGGTAGGCTTCAGATGGATAGCTGGGAGAAGGACGGCGTTCGGCATCAAAAGCTCAAAGTTCGTGCTTCCACTATCAAGTTTTTGCCGCAGGGCGATCGTCTCGCCGGGGGGCCGCGTTCCGCAGGTCAGATTGCGGAGCCACCCATGGGGATGAGCGCTTCTGAGGGCGATCCAGATGATATTCCGTTTTAATATTTAACACAACAATAAGCAAGGAAACCAAAAATGGCTTTCAAAAAATCAAATAGTTCCGCAGGCGAGGAGTTCGCCGCACGCAAGCGTCCGCCGCTTCGTAAAAACGATCAGATCGATGTAAACGACATCGAGACGCTCAAGTATTACATCACGGATTACGGGAAGATTCTTCCGGCGCGTATTACCGGGGTTACTTCGGCGCAACAGCGTCAGATCCGTCAGGGCGTAAAGCGCGCTCGTAACATGGGGCTTATGGCCTAATCAGAAAGGAGCATTGAAATGACTATCGAAGTAATGCTCATGGATAATGTGAAGAAGCTTGGCAAGTCGGGCGAGATCGTCAAGGTCGCGCCTGGCTATGCGCGCAATTGCCTCTTCCCGAAAGGTTTGGCTGCGGTTGCCACCGAAGCGGCGAAGCGTCGTCTCAAAAAGTTAGAGGCGGAGCGCGCGGCGAAGGCGGCCGAGGAAAAGAAGGCGGCCTTAGAAGTTGCGAAGAAGCTCGAGAAGCTCGAGATTACGGTTTCGGCGCACACGACGGATGGCAAGAAGCTCTACGGTTCGGTTGGCATCAGCGACATTCTCGCCGCCATCGAGGCGAATCGTGGCATCAAGCTTCAGCGTGCGCAGCTTGAACTTGACGATGTTCTGCGCGAAGTAGGCGAATATCAGCCGACCATCGACCTCGGTCATGGGGTGACGGTCAAGTTCAAGATCACGATTCTCGACGAGGAAGCGCCCAAGGAATAATAATCCCTTGGGCCTTTCAGGAAAACAATTAGGGATAGATAATCGGAGGACTTAAGGATGAAGACCAAATACGTGTACTTTTTTGGTGCGGGGCAGACTGAAGGCAACGCGAATATGCGCGAGCTTTTGGGCGGCAAGGGCGCGAATCTTGCGGAAATGGCCGGCTTGGGGCTGCCAGTTCCACAGGGCTTTACCATCACTACTGAGGCATGTACGCGGTATTACGACGACGGAAAGAAAATCGCCGCTGATATTGAGAAGCAGGTTCTCGAGTA
>CALCDB010000131.1 GCA_937901395.1 uncultured Verrucomicrobiota bacterium | reverse complement strand
ATACGTTACGTAAATTAGATGGCCTCGCGCCATTCCCTTTGCCAGCGGAAAGTAAATCTGATGCATCGGTTTCCGGTCATGCGGGAATCGCGATATCGGTTGCGGAGGGGCTGGCGGCGGCGAGAGATGCGAGAAAGATGGATGATACGCATGTCGTTGCCATTGTCGGCGATGGGGCGCTCGCCAATGGGGTCAGCTTCGAAGCGCTCAATAATCTTTCGGCCGCTTGCAGTAAGGTTATTATAGTGCTCAATGATAATGAGATGAGCATTTCGCGGCCGACTGGCTCGTTAGCCAAATTATTGGGACGGCTCATTACCAATGAGAGCTATAATCGCGTAAAACTGGCGGCAGAAAATGCAGGCCATCATTTACGATTGACTTTTCTAAGAGGCATTTATCATCGAATAGAAAGTCGGATCAAAAGCTTATTTTTAGGCAATGCATATTTTGAGCAGTTTGGGATGAGATATATTGGGCCGGTAGATGGACATAATCTTGACAAATTAAAGGCGGCGCTTACAGTGGCAAAGAAGGATAAGCGCAGCGTGATAGTTCATGTGGTAACGAAAAAGGGCAAGGGATATAAGCCTGCGGAAGATGATCCAACGAAGTATCATGGCATAGGTCCGATGAAGCATGAAAACATCAAAGCGCGCAGTTGGAGCGATGCGTTTGGAGATTCGATATGCGAATTGGCGCGAAAGGACGATCGTATAGTTGCGTTGACAGCGGGGATGAAAGATGGAACAGGATTATCGACGTTTGCGGAAGAGTTTCCATCGCGCTTTCATGATGTTGGTATCGCCGAGGAGCATATGGTAGCATACGCTGCGGGTATGGCTACAGGCGGGTTGAGACCGGTCGTGGCAATATATTCAACGTTCCTGCAAAGAGGCTTCGATCAAATTATCCATGATATATGCATTTCCAATTTACCAGTCGTGTTTTGCGTGGATCGCGCTGGAGCAGTCGGGGCGGATGGGGTAACGCATCAAGGAGTTTTCGATATCGCGCTTTTACGTTGCATACCCAATCTTACGATTTGTCAGCCAAAGAACGAAGATGAATTGAAGTCATTGCTGGCTGAGGCGTTATCGCGTAATGGGCCGACAGTGATTCGGTATCCAAGGGGGAGGGTTCCAATGGAGATAAGCGAGCATAGGAACCCAAATGCCAAAATTGAAATTTGGGCAACCGGAGACCAAATAGCGAAGGCCAATGAAGTGGCGAAGAGAGTTGATGGAGATGTTGTTTATGCGCGCTATCTAAAACCGTTCAATTCCGAATTGTTGAATTCGCAGCGGTTGGCAAACAAGAGAATTATCTCGATTGAGAATGGAGTTGTGCAAGGCGGATTCGGCGAGAGTATTGGAGCGGATATCAAGTTTGGCTGGACCGATACTTTCATTCCGCATGGGAAAATCGAAGAATTGGAAAAGCGTTATCATTTCGATGTGGATTCAATAGCAAAGGAGATCAATGGCTGAGATACATGGAGTGGCAGGAGAGTGGGCCAGAGTAAAGGGGTCGGTCTGTGGACTATGGCCAGTGTTTCTGGGGGTGTTCGTCGCTGGTTTTTCGGTGGCGATGATGATCATCGCACCGATATATGGGCTTGCGATGTTAGTGGTGGCGATTGTTTATCTGCTATGGAGTCTAATGGCCGGACTAAAGCGCATGGAAAGTTATTTCAAAGGCGCGAAAGGCGAGGAAAGGGTTGCGGAGATATTAAAGGGGCTTCCTGACGCATATCATGTGTTCAATGATTTCACGGTGGGTAGGAAGCATATTGATCATGTTGTGGTTGGTCCAGTAGGAGTGTTCGCGATTGAGACTAAATTTTGGAATGGACGCGTGACTTTAGAAGAAGGGGCGATATTGTTGGATGGACAACTACCAGATCGATCACCGTTGTTGCAAGTCAATCGAGAAGCGATGATCGTTAGAAATGCACTCGCTAAATTAGGATGGGATGGAATAGTAACTCCAGTATTGACATTCGCATCAAATTCCTTCGTAGCGCATCGCGCTGAATTAAACGGCACGGTAATCATGAACGCAAACGAATTACATTCAAGTTTTAATTCCGATCGAATTGTAGTTCCGCCTGCCGAACTTGTTAGATTAGTTAGGATTATGGAGAATTATCAAAGATGAAAAAGTGTTTATTAATAGTCGTTGGGATCGTTAGTTGCCTTGCTACAAATGCAAGCGATGTCAAGCCGCGCAATTATTATGGATCAATTGGAAGACGGCTTGGCGATATGTTGACCTATTGCCATGTATTGCAGCACCCGCTCGACGATTCCATCTCTATGCAGGCGTGGACTAATTTGGTTTCTATTTATGACTTTGATCATTCCGTGTTCTTAAAGAGCGATCTTGAAGAGTTCTCGACGCATAAGCTAACGATAGACGATGAAATAAAAGACGGGAATGTGAATTTTGGCTACGATGTTTATAATCGTTACGTGGAGCGACTCCGCGAACGAGTTGATTTCGCCACGAATTTGTTAGTCAGCGCGAATTGGGATTTTACTAGCAATGAGACATATCAAGTAAAGCGTAAGGATGCGCCTTGGCCAGAGACCAAAGCGGAGGCGGAAGAGCTTTGGCGGAAGCGAATTAAGAATGAATTATTAGTAATGAAAATTGCGCATGAGCTTGATAAATCTACAAATCGCCTGGATGCGGTGGAAAATATAGTCAAGAAGTATCGACAATACCTGATTGTGCTTACGGAGCCGGACGAGGAAATGGTGCTTCAGCACTATATGTCGGCAATATGTCGGGCATATGATCCGCATACTGATTATATGACTCCAACCACGAAGGAAGATTTTGATATGGAGATGAATCTTTCGCTTTGTGGAGTTGGGGCGGTTCTTTCAACTGAAGACGGCGCGCTTAAGATTGAAGATATTATGCCAGGAGGACCAATTGATGTCGATGGACGAATTAAAGAGGGGGATAAAATCGTTGGTGTAAAACAGGGCGATGGCGAGATGGAGGATATAATGTGGCAGTCGAGCAAGAAATCCATCAAAAAAATTCGAGGTCCTAAGGGGACTAAGGTTACGTTAGAGATCATACCGCGATCAGACCCGAGCGGGGCGACTCGGAAGTTGATTGAGCTTGTGCGCGATGAGATCAAGTTGGAGGATCAAGCGGCTACGGGACATGTTGAGCGAGTTACATTGGATGGCGTTGAGCATAAGCTTGGATATGTATATTTGCCGGAATTTTATGGCACGATGGACAAGCAGCTTGGCGAGGAAGGATTTCGCAGTAGTGCGATGGATGTTGCAAAATACATTGCAGATTTCAATGCGCAAGGGGTAGATGGTTTGGTATTGGATTTGCGTGGAGACGGGGGCGGATCTCTTCGCGAAGCGGTAAATCTTTCGGCATTATTTGTGCAGTCTGGACCAGTAGTGCAGATTCGCGATGTCAGAACCGTAGGTAGCTTGCCGATACCGCCAGGGAATCCAGTCGCATTTAAAAAGCCAATGGTGGTATTAACTGATCGAGCGAGCGCTTCAGCATCGGAGATTGTAGCCGGGCATTTGCAGGATACGGGACGGGCGATTGTAATCGGAGACTCGCGAACGCATGGCAAAGGTACCGTTCAAACTGTGTTAGGGGTAGGTTCGGATAAGTTTGGGTCGATAAAGGTTACCACCGCGCGTTTTTATCGCATTACTGGCAGATCAACACAGATGGAAGGCGTGGTAGCCGATATCTATATGCCGTCATTGTTGGATTCGTTGGATATAGGAGAGGATAAACTTGACGGCGCGTTGCCATTTAGTAAGATAAGGCCGGCGAACTATCGGCTTTCTTGGGATATGCATAAGTATGTAAAGGAACTTAATAAGCTTTCAAATGCGCGCACATCCAAGAATGATGAATATCTAAAGCATATTAACAATGTCAAGGGAATGAAGGAACTTTCAGAGCGTCAGGTAGTATCGCTTGAATATGAAGCTCGGAAAGCGCAAATGAAAAATGATCGCGAGTTGAGCGAATTGGATGATGAAAACGATGACGATGAAGCTAACGACAAGAAGCGCAGGCGTAAGCGTATGCATCCGAAGGAAGATGATGTAGTGTTGGATGAGGCATATCGTGTGCTTATGGATATCATTCGGCTTAAGGATGGTGAATCGTTGCCGGAAGTCAAGGGATGGTGGTATTGATGAATCTTGAATTTGTCAAAATGCATGGCGCTGGTAACGATTTCATTATGATTGATAATCGTAATGGACGATTGCCGTTGGAGGATCGTCGCTGGATAGTAGAGATAGCGAATCGTCCTGATGGAATTGGCTGCGAAGGAGTTATTGTTGTCACTAATTCGGATGTTGCTGACTTTCGAATGGTGTTTTTCAATCCAGATGGGAGCGAGGCGGAGCTTTGTGGTAATGGCGCTCGGTGTGTTGCTGTCTTTGCGCGTGAAATAGGAGTTGCGAAGCATAATCAAATGCGCTTTGAAACTCTGGCAGGCGAAATTGCCGCTGAAATCGTGGGCAAGGATATAGTCAAGATTAGGATGCCGTTGCCATGTGATTTACGCAAAAATTTTGTAAATAGCGGCGTTCCTCATTGTATTGTCGTAGTGGATAAATTGGACGCAGTCGATGTAGTAGGAGAGGGAAGGAAGATAAGATATTCAGAGGAATTCGCGCCTAATGGCACAAATGTTGATTTTGTGCATTTTGTTGATCAGCACTCGCTTGATATTCGTACTTACGAAAGGGGGGTAGAGGCGGAAACTGGCGCGTGTGGTACCGGTTCGGTGGCGGCGGCAGTAGTAGGTGTTTCGCAATACGGATTGAGTTTTCCAGTTACGGTTACGACAGTTGGGGGGTATAAGTTAATCGTAGATGGTGATTTTACTGATGGAAGGTTCAAATCTATTTATCTTTTAGGACCAGTAAAGCGTGTCTTTCGTGGAGAAATAAATGTGGAAGCACTTGACATTTTTGCAAAATAAAACCATAATATCAATGCTATGAGTACATATCTCATTATTTTGGTGGGTGCGGTATTGGTGGACAATTTTGTCCTCAGCCGTTTTCTAGGGTGCTGTCCTTTTTTAGGCGTTTCAAAGAAAACTGAAACGGCTTTGGGGATGTCTGGGGCGGTTGTCTTCGTGATGACGGTTGCGACGGCAGTTACATGGTGTATAGACCATTGGTTGTTGCGGCCTTTTGGACTTGGTTATATTCATACGTTGGCATTTATATTGGTCATTGCCGCATTGGTTCAGTTTATTGATATAGCGATGAAACGCTTTTTACCTCCATTGCATGCGGCGTTGGGAATTTTTCTACCGCTGATTACTACGAATTGCGCGGTTCTTGGCGTGGCGGAAATATGTTATGACAAGAGTATATTTTTCTTCGAGAGCGTATTTTTCGCTTTTTCCGCAGCGGTAGGGTTTGGTTTCGCTTTGGTGATTTTTTCTGGGATTCGTGAGAAGTTGTCGCACGCGAATCCTCCTCGGTGTTTTCGCGGTATTGCGATAGCCCTGATTACAGCGGGCTTATTGTCATTGTCATTTATGGGATTTTCTGGACTAGTTAAACTTCCATATTAAAAGTCATAAGGAGCCGAAAACATGGTGACAGCGATTTTGGTGATAGCAGGCGTTGGTTTGTTCTCAGCGGTGGCATTGGCAATTGCCGATCGCTATTTAAGCGTACAAGAAGATCCTCGTATCGGTATGATAACAGCGGAATTGCCTGGCGCTAATTGTGGCGGATGTGGATTTGCGGGTTGTGATGGTTATGCTCGGGCTTTAGTAGCGGGCACGGCTCCAAACGGGGCTTGCGCCGCCGGGGGAAAAGCTTGTGTGGAAAGGATCGCGAAGATACTTGGAGTTGATGCAGTCGCTACCGAAAAGCGAGTTGCGATAGTTAAGTGTTGTGGCACGCGATCTGAAACAATACGCATTGGGGATTATAATGGAATTTGCGATTGTAATGTAGCGGCGTCAACTGCAGGCGGCGATAAGGGGTGCTCATATGGTTGTCTTGGTTATGGTGCATGCGCAAATATATGCCCGAATAATGCCATCTCGGTGGTTGATGGACTCGCCAAGGTCGACAAACGGCTCTGTATTGGATGCGGGAAGTGCGTAAAGATTTGCCCTCGACACATAATTGAATTAGTCCCATTTTCGGCCAACATCCACGTGCTTTGTGCGAATCCTGATAAAGGGCCGCAACTTCGTAAGGTTTGCGGAGTTGGTTGCATGGGGTGCCATTTATGTGAGAAGAATTCTGGCGGCAAGGAAGCCAACCATTTCATATTTCAGGGCTTTTTGGCCAAGGTGAATTATGATAATCCTCCTACGGATGCTCAAATTGTCGCTAAATGTCCAGCCAAATGCATGATAGAAGATCCTCATCGGGAGACTGCAAAATGAGAACGGTAAAGAGTGCTTTTAAATTTAAGGGGGGCGTGCATCCTGATTATAATAAGGAGCTTTCGCGCGATCGTGCAATAGAGCAATTGCCATTGCCCGACGAATTGGTAGTGTCAATGGCGCAGCACCTTGGAGCGCCCGCGAAATGTATAGTTAATGTTGGAGATAAGGTGGTCAAGGGTCAAGTAATTGGCGAGAAGAATGGCTTCATTTCCGTTTCAGTTCATGCTCCGGCGAGTGGCGTGGTGAAGTCGATTGAGACGCGGCAGATTGCATCTGGCGGGAAGGCGCTTGCGGTTATTATTTCAACGAATAAGGATGACGGCGAAGAAAAGATGCTGGAGCCGATGGATTGGAAGACGGCCAGCAGGGAGGATTTGTTGGCTCGCATCAATGACGCGGGGATTTGTGGTATGGGAGGCGCGGGATTTCCGACGGCCGTCAAGCTCAATCCGCCGCCGAACAAACGTTGTGAATACTTGATTCTCAACGGAGCAGAATGTGAACCATATCTTACGGCGGATTGTAGATTGATGATGGAGCGAGCGGGGCGTATTCGCGTTGGTGTTGAAATTATGCGTAAGATTCTTGGCGAGTGTGCGGTTCGCATTGCCATTGAGGCGAACAAGCCTGAAGCGATTGCGGCAATGGAGAAAGCATTTGCAGATATCTCTGGTAATGTCGAGATTGTTGTTTTGCCGGTTCTGTATCCACAGGGAAGTGAAAAACATCAGATTTACGCTACGATCGGGCGAATTGTTCCGGAGCCTCCAGCGTTGCCGATAGATGTTGGTTGCGTGGTTGAAAACGTGGGAACCGTAGCGGCTATTGCCGATGCGGTTGAATGCGGTAAGGTCTTAATTTCGCGAGTAACCACGGTGTCAGGCGATTCGATCGCCGAACCAAAGAACATTGAGGCGCCCATTGGTACTAAATATGCAGATCTTGTAGCATATTGTGGTGGAGTAAAGCATGATCCTGCGAAAGTGTTGAGCGGTGGAACCATGATGGGCTTTGCAGTCCCCAATCTTGATATTGCAACGACGAAAACGACTTCTGGTTTGTTATTGTTGTCGAGAGCGCGCGTTTTCCAATATGGATCAATGGCATGTATAAATTGCGGGCGTTGTGTGCGGGCATGTCCCATGAACCTTAATCCAGCGGAGATATCGAAGGCGGTAGAAGCGGATGACATTAAATCTGCCGAACTCGCCCATGTGATGACTTGTATTGAATGCGGGGCTTGCAGTTTTGGGTGCCCAGCTTATCGAACTATTACTCAACTCTGCAGGCGAGCGAAGAATTCGATTCGTGCTCGCATAGCGGCTGAAAAGGCAAAAGCGGCAATGGCGCAGAATAAATAAGGGGGTAACAAATGAAGCCGAAAGATTCTACCACGCATTTTATATTAAGTTCATCGCCGCATACGCATGCCAATTCATCGGTGCGGCGCATTATGTTGGATGTGATCATCGCATTGACGCCTACTGCGCTTGTTGGCATTTATTTCTTTGGAAGGCCTGCGATTTGGGTAATAGCGACTTGCGTATCGACTTGTATTGTCACTGAGGCGATTTGTCGTTTGGCGATGCGCAGGGAGAATACGATCGGAGATCTTTCCGCTATAGTGACCGGCCTATTGTTGGCGTTGAATTTACCTGCGGGCATTCCTCTTTGGATGGCGGTAATCGGTTCGGTCTTCGCGATTGGCATCGCGAAGCAGGCCTTTGGTGGCCTGGGAATGAATCCGTTTAATCCTGCTTTGGCGGCGCGTGCGTTTATGCTGATTTCCTTTACGGGGCCGATGACTACTTGGTTGAAGCCGTTGTGGTGGAAAACGCCAGATGCGATGACTACGGCTACGCCATTGGCGGCGATCAAATCGTCAGAGGCAATTGATTTATCAACATTTCAGTTGTTAGTAGGCGAAATGCCTGGATGTATTGGCGAGGTTTCGGCCATCGCGCTAATAATCGGCGCGATATATTTATTGTTGCGCAAGGTGATTACTTGGCATATTCCGATCGCGTTTTTGGCGACAGTGGCGGTGTATGCATTGATAGCGGGGCGGGCGCCTATACATATTGAACTTTTGACTGGTGGTGTGCTGATTGGCGCGTTCTTTATGGCTACTGATTATGCAACGTCGCCTACGACGGCCTTGGGAAAGTTGATTTTTGGAGCGGGCTGCGGTTTTATTTGTATGTTGATACGGCAGTTTAACGCGTCGTATCCCGAAGGTTGTAGTTTTGCAATTCTTATTATGAATGCGATTTGTCCGCTTATCAATCGTTGGACGCAACCCAAACCTTTTGGAGCGAAATAAAATGAAAAAGATATTTGGCTTAGTATTATCTCTCACGATTATTAGCGGAATTTGTGCAGCCGTGTTGGCTTATGTGTATAATAGCACCAAGGATACGATAGAGACAACGGCGGAGCGAAAGAGTAAAGAGGCGGAAAAAGAAGTGCTTTGCGGAGAGGATGGATACGCCGTAGAGGGTGTGTGTAATGGTTATGGCGGCGAAATCGTATTGATGGTAGGTTTCAAGAAAGACAAGAAGACGGTAATTTCCTATAAGGTGTTAAAGGCGAAGGAGACGCCGGGTCTTGGGATGAAGTTGAAAACGCCAGAGTTCGCGAGTCAGTTTTCGGGGAAAGATGGTACGTTGCTGAAGGTGAAGAAAGATGGTGGAGAGATTGAGGCCATTACTTCCGCCACAATTACATCGCGGGCTGTATGCGGGGCGATTGCCGATGCTCAAAGCAAATTGATGAAATAAGTGGCTAAGAGTTCGATAACGATTAACATTGAGTATTGGACGCTACGATCTATATGCGCAATAGTCAACTTGTCGCCATATTCATTGGCGATGGGAATTGCTCGTCTCTTCGGGAAGTTCGCGTTTTATGTCATTAGATTTAAGCGGACGAGGACTATCCAGCGTATTCGATCGGTGTTTCCGGAGAAGAGTGATGAAGAGGTCAAGTTAATTGCGTTAAGATCATTGGAGAATGTTTTTATGACGGCGGTGGAGATGATGCGTGCTCCATCGTTGGACCGGGCTTGGATGGATAAGCACGTAGTCAATGGTAGATATCATAAGGATCTGCTTCAGCAATTGGTGGACGAGGGTTCAGGCGTGGTAATAATGGTTCCGCACAGTGGAAATTGGTATATGCCAGCGTGGGCAATGGCGAAATATGGATTGCGCCTTTTCGCGATAGCCGCGCGACAAAGAAACCCCAAGTTGAATAGGTGGATGAATCGTCAATGTGGCGATATCGAGGTTCTTGATCGCGATGATAAGAGCACATTGGGAAGCATCAAGGCGCGCTTGAAGGAGGGGAAGGCATTCGCCATTTTGCCAGATTTGCGGGTGCGGAAAAGGGATGTGGAGGTTGACTTCTTTGGCGGCAAGGCCAATGTTTCGCATGCTGGCGCGAGATTCGCCGTATATAACAATTCTCCAATTGTAGTGGCGATGATGCGACGAGATAAGAATATGCATATCATTGATTACTTGTCGACTTTGCGCCCTAATTCCGAGGCGAAGGATAAACATGCGGAAGCGATTCGATTGACTCGTGAAGTGATGAAATGTTTAGATGATCATATTCATCGCCATCCGTGCGATTGGTATTGGTATAATAAGCGCTGGATTTTAGAACCCCCAACAGAATAATAGAAGGAAAATAACCATGAACTATGCCCAAGCGGAAAAAATGTTGAAGTCATGTGGCCAAGAACACGTTCTTGCATATTGGAAAACGCTTTCCAAGAAGCAGCAATCGGAGCTTTTGGCGCAAATTGCCACGATTGAGGTAAAGAATGTAAAATATTGTGCACAGGCGCTGAAGAAAGGTGGCGATACCTTTGATTCGTCAAAAGGAAAAGCGCCTAAAGTCGCGGAACTTTCAGGGGAGGCGCTCAAGAGCGCCATTAAGCTCGGCGAGAAGGAATTGAAGGCAGGTAGGGTCGCCGCATTGCTGGTTGCTGGTGGACAGGGCTCACGCCTTGGATATGACGGACCCAAGGGATGTTACTCGATAGGTCCGATTACGGGAGCTTCGTTGTTCTATTTCCACGCACGTAAGATTCTTGCGCGTTCAATTCGCTATGGCGCGTCAATACCATTTTATATCATGACATCCGAGGCCAACAATGAAGCCACGGTAAGGTGTTTTGAGGAGAATGATTATTTTGGTCTTAATCCAAAAGACGTGTTTTTCTTCACGCAGGGCATGTGGCCGGGCATGACGAAAGAAGGTAAGATCATCCTTGATCAAAAAGGGCATATCTTCATGTCGCCAGATGGTCATGGTGGATTGCTGGCGGCGCTTAAGAAATCTGGTGCGCTTGTGGATATGAAGAAACGTGGTATCAAGTCGGTGTTCTTTTTCCAAGTCGATAATCCATTGGTGGAAATAGCCGACCCCGCATTTATCGGCTATCATATCGCAGAAAAGTCGGAGTATTCATTGAAGCTTTGCGCTAAGCGTAATCCGTATGAGAAAGTCGGCATGCCGATGCAGTTCGGCAATACTTTCCGCATGGTGGAATATACCGAGATGAGCGATGAACAATGCAATCGAAAGGCGAAGAATGGGAAATTGTATTTTCTTTATGGATCGCCGGCGATACATGTTTTCGATCGTGCGTTTTTGGAGCGTGAGGCCTCGAAGGCGATGCCGTTGCATTTGGCCTTCAAGAAGATTCCGCACGTGGATAATGGCAAGGTAGTCAAGCCGACGGAACCAAATGGATATAAGTTCGAGAAGTTTATTTTCGACATTCTGCCAAATGCAAAGCGAGCCGCTTTTCTTGCGTTTGACCAAAAGAATGAATTCTCGCCAGTAAAGAATGCGGAGGGGAATGATTCTCCTGCGACTTGCAAGATGGATATGCAGAATAAGTGGAAGAAATGGTTCGCTGAAATCGGGGTGAAGTTGCCAAAGGGCATTCCAGTTGAAGTGGATCCTGCGTATGCAATCGATGCCGCCGATCTTAGGGAAAATGGTATTGCGCTTGGTGCCGAGTGAAAAATTCCCGCAGATCGGCCGCATTTATAATTACACGATGGTTGGCGACAAAGGACTTTCCGGCGAGCCTATTGCCGGAGGGTCCTGATCGTGCTTTTGTTCAAAGTATCGTGTACATGGTGATTCGCCGATTGCGAGCATTGAGAAAGATATTGGGCGGATTCGTTAGTAAGTGGCCGAAGGGTGAATTAGAGGCATTATTGTACGTTGGCGCAGCGCAGATATTGTATATGGATGAAATTCCGGATTTTGCTGCGGTTAATGAGACGGTGGAAGCGGCCAAGGAGAGCGGTAATCGTTCCATCGTTCGAGTCGTCAATGGGGTTTTGAGGAATCTTATTCGCAAGCGCGATGAGGTTGGCGCGATGATGAAGCAGGCGTCGTTAGAGGAGCGAGAGAGCTTTCCGACGGAAATTGTACGGCGTTGGAGAGCGCGTTTTGACGAGCAAGATGTAGTTAAGCTTTGTGAGTGGCATAATATGCCCGCGCAAACATATTTGGCTCGTCGAGACGGTAGCTTCGTGATGTTGGAGCGCGGCAAACGAGTTGAGGATGTAATTGGCTTTAGGGAGGGCGACTTTATCGTTCAGGATCCCGGAACGCGATATGCAGTTGAGATGGTTAATCCGCAATGCGGTGACGAGATATTGGATGCGTGCGCATCGCCTGGCGGCAAGACGATTCAGATGGTTTGGAGAGGGGCGAATGTCGTCGCTTGCGAGGTGAATCCAAGGCGTCGGCAACGATTGATTGAAAACATTGCGCGCGTAAAGGCCTCATCGCAAGTCGAGGTCGTCCCGTCGCTTGAATTGGATGGGCGAAAATTTGCCAAGGTATTGGTGGATGCTCCGTGTAGTAATACGGGCGTATTTCGACGTCGGCCAGATGCACGATGGAATTGGTCATTGGAGAAGCTATCCTCATTGACGAAATTGCAGGCGGAGATTCTCGATAAGGTAGCTCCATTAGTAGCTATGAACGGGGCGCTGATATATTCAACTTGTTCCAACGAGCCGGAGGAAAATATCAAACAAGTGGAGGCGTTTTTGGGGCGACATGCCGATTTTTCATTGGTCGATACATTTGAATCCATACCGTATGTTTCCGGGAACGACGGAGCTTTTACGGCTAAGTTGGTAAGAAAAATGATATAATATAAGCATACAAATCCAAGGAGATAGAAATGTCACAGTTTTATGATTATACTGGTGTAGTGGAAGAGGTTCTGCCGGTGCAAACCTTCGCGAGCGGTTTTACGAAAAGAGACTTGATTGTGGGCAACGACGTCGATTCGCCATCGAAGTATCCGAACCCCGTGAAATTTAGCTTTAAGAAAGATAATTGTTCGTTGTTGGATGGCATAACGAAGGGACAGCGGGTAAAGGTTCATTTTGTGATTGACGGTCGCCGTTGGGAAGGTCCGAAGGGGGTTCAGTATTTCGTCGATCTCACCGGGCTTAAAATCGAAGTGCAAAATGAGGATGGAACTTCATCCGAGCCGATCCCGTTGCCTGCCGATGCGGATGCCGCAATGGATGTAGGCGACTTGGATGAAATGCCGTTTTAAGATTCGCAAGAGGTTGGTGAGGTGATCTGGAAAGAGGTAATTGACAAGGCTTCTACGTATCTTGAGTCAAAAAAGGTTCCAGACGCTCAGATAGCAAGCGAATTATTGGTTGCGCGTTTGCTGAAGCTCGGTAGGGGCTTTCTTGCCAATGAATTGGAGAAGGAAGCCCCTGCGCAATATTTGGAGGCAATGCGCAGGGGAATGTCTCGATTGGCGAAGGGAGAACCTCTCCAATATGTATTGGGCGAATGGGATTTCCGCGCGCTTACCTTGAAATGCGACCGTCGTGCGCTTATACCGCGTCCGGAGACCGAAGAATTAGTAACGCGCGTCCTGAGTTGGTTGAATAAACGAGCGCTAAAGGCGCCCCCATTGATTGTCGATGTCGGCACGGGTACGGGCGCGATTATTCTTTCTTTGGCCAAGGAGTATGCGGGCGAAGCGATATTATTGGGCACGGATATAAGCGAGGAAGCGATAGCATTGGCGAGAGAGAATGCAATCAAATGCGGGCTATCAAATAAGGTTAAGTTTATTGTCGCGGATGGATTGGACGATTTTGATGAACCGCAATGCATTGATTTAATCGTTGCGAATCCGCCCTACATTGAATCAAAGGCGTGCGATACGCTTGATCCGCGGGTGCGCGATTATGAGCCGCGCTTGGCATTGGATGGGGGAAGCTCGGGTTTGGATTTTTATGATCGATATCTTGGAGACGCGCTTAATTTGCTGAAGCCGGGCGGCGCGGTGTTTTTTGAGATTGGCGATAATCAAGGCGCGTCGATTTCCAAGTTGATGTCTGACTACGGTTTTAATGATGAGAAAATCGAGAAGGACTTTGCTGGCCATGATAGATACGCCTCCGCTACGCTCCAATGAATACACAACAGATATTGATTGATTCACGATTGACGCACATGCGCGAGCTTAAACGCGAAAATGCGGAGTTGCGCAAGCAGAACGCCATGTTGCGCGATGAGCTGCAAGCGTTACGAACGCATATCGATTTCGCATTATTGGCGATTGAAGAATTAAGGGCTGGCGGGAAGTTGCAAATTTGGGATGGATGGAATTTGATATTGGGGGCGAAGAAAGAGGCGAAGGATCGCGATGATCTCGTGGCCAAGGCGCAGAAGACGGGCGAGCGAGTATGGATCGTGTTTGACGGGCCGCGTGAAGATTCCTCGTTAATTGGCAAGATAAGAGTTTCATATACTGGCGGCATAGGCGAGCATCGCGCTGATCGCTTCATTTGTGACTTTATTCGCATGGCTAAGTATATGAATCTATCGCAGGGCATTTCGGTTAGAACCAACGATAAGGCCTTTCAAAAAACCGTCAATCGTTTATTGGCCACGCCATGAAGACGCTGTTATTATTGGCATGGGATTTTTTCTGGATCGTTACCTTCACGATGGGCGGTGGAATGACGATGCTGCCAATGATGGATAGTGAATTTGTCGAACGGCGTAAATGGCTTACCAAGGAAGAGATGATTGATATAATAGCGGTTGTGCAGTCCCTGCCGGGCGCCATCGCCTGCAACATGGCGGTGCTGATTGGTTATCGCGTGAAAGGCGTGATTGGGGCTTTGGTGGCGGTGGCATCCTCGATTATCATGCCGATATTCGCAATATGCGTGATTGCGTATTTTCTTTCATCGTTGAAGGTTTCGCCTGCTATTGAGCATATATTCTTGGGCGTGCGCGCTGGCACTGCCGCGTTAATCGCAGTCTCGCTCATTAAGTTGGCGCGAGGCGTTCTAAAGGATGCGTTTACATGGTGCCTTTGCGTTCTATCGTTCATCGCGGCGGTGGTGTTGAAAATCGATATTACATATATAATCGTCGCGAGTTTGATAATAGGCATAGTTTTGATTGTAGTCAATGGCGTGAAATCATATAAAGGCAAGTGATGGGATATTTGTCGCTATTCTACGTGTTTTTTAAAATTGCCTTGCTTACTTTTGGCGGCGGGTATGCAATGGTTCCGCTTTTCCAACAGGAGCTTGTGGAAAATCTCGCGTTGATGTCGGCAGACGAGTTCGTTGATTTAGTGGCGATTGCACAGGTTACGCCAGGACCAATTGGACTCAATTCGGCGACTTTCGCGGGCATGATCAGCGCTGGGGTTGGCGGCGCCATTGTCGCTTCATTGGGAGTAGTGGCGCCATCATTGGTGATTGCGCTTTTAGTGGCGATGGTGTTCAAACGGATGAACCGAGCGAAGTGGATGAACTTGTTGATGCGCGCGGTCAGACCATGTGTTACGGGGATAATCGCGGCGGCGGTAATTTTCTTTGCCGATACATCAATAACAATCGAACCATTGGTAGGTGGAATAATATTCTTGGTAGTCTGCTTTATTCGCATCCGTTTTGGACGGCTCAATCCGATATGGTCATTACTGATTTCGGCGATATTGGGCTGGGCATTGTTGATGTGATACGGAATTGGCCCAGCGTTAATTCGGTTTCTTCATTGCGCAGATTGTCACCCGAAAGCAATACCGACACATTGGGCTCACTATAGGGACACTTTGCCTTTTT